>JAPOYM010000175.1 GCA_026706565.1 bacterium | reverse complement strand
TCGCCCTGCTCTCCCGGAGGCTCCAAGACCGGTTCGGCCCCGAGCGCGCCGCCCGAATCGCCGCGGGGAACGTGCTGGACTTCCTTCGGGCCCGGCTGCCGGCGTGAGGTCGCCCGGCGCTGTTCGTTGGGCAGACCTGTAAACCGCCGCGAGACACTCGCCTCTAAGCTGGCAGATGGCGGTAGCTGCCTGCCGCTCAACCGCGCCCAACCGGAAGGAGAGAGCCATGCCTGAGATCCACAGCGCATACGCAAGGGCAAGTCGAGGAGGTCTCCGGACGCGGATTGTGGCGCTCTCGCTGCTCGCCGTCGTGATGATGGCGGCGGCCTGCGGGGGCGACTCCGACGACGAGCCCACCGCGCCCCCGCCCGCGGCGACCCCCGAGCCGGCGCCCGAGCCCCCTGCTCCGGCCCCCGAGGCGCCCGAGCCCGAAGCGCCCCCTGCTCCGGCGCCCGAACCGCCTGCGCCCGAGCCCGAAGCGCCCCCTGCTCCGGCACCCGAACCGCCTGCGCCCGAGCCCGCGGAACCCGCCCAGGTGGCCTACCTCTCGGCCAGCACGGCGAACACTTGGCTAGCGGCCTCGAAGGCGGCGATGGAGGAGGTCGCCGCCGCCAACAACATCGAGATCACCGAGTTCGACGCGCAGTTCAACGCGGTCCTCCAGCAGCAGCAGTTCCAGGACGCCGTCGCCACCGGTCGCTACGCCGGGATCGTTCTCGTCTCACTCGCCGGGGCCGGCTCGATCCCCGACGTGGAGGAAGCGCTGGCGGCAGGCATCGAGGTGGTGTTCCTGAACCAGGTCGTGGGCGAGGACTTCAGCGACGTCGAACCTCAGGTGCCCGGCGTGGCCGCCGCCGTCTTCGAACCGCCGTTCGTGCGCGGCGAGCGAATCGGTGAGATCACCCTGGAGACGTGTGCGGACTTCGACCCGTGCAACGTCGTGTACTTCTACGGCATCCGCGGCGTCCCGCTGGATGAGGCCATCCGCCAAGGCTGGGACAGCGTCACCGCCGGCTCGAACGTCAACGTGGTGGCCGAGGCCGAAGGTCAGTACCTCGGCCCCGACGTCGGGCTCGCGGCGATGCAGGACATCATCGTCTCCACCTCCGACATCCATGTCGTGCTGGGGGCGGACCAGTCCATGCAGGGCGTGGAGATCGCGCTCAGCGAGGCCGGCATGGACGACGTGCGGATCATCGGCTTCGGCGGCAGCAGCTACGCCGTGGAGGCCGTGCAGGACGGCCGCTGGCACGCCGGGCTCTTCGGGGCGCCCTTCACCGAGGGCCGCCTGGCGATGGAGGCTATGGTGGGGGCCCTGGCCGGGACCGACACCGGCGGTGTCGACCCGGCGCTCTCGGTGCCCCACGGCGGCTTGATGTTCCAGCACAACGCCGGGGACTTCGAAGCGGAGTGGGCGGGATAGTTCCAGCCGGCACCTCCCCGACGCACGACGCGTTGCCCCCGGAGGCGCACGACGCGTTGCCCCCGAAGGCGCATGTGGAGCTGCCCCCGGAGGCGCATGTGGAGTTGAAGGGCGTCACCAAGCGGTTCGGTGGCACCCTGGCACTCGACGGCGTCGACGTCGCGGTCCGCGCCGGCGCCGTGCATGCCATCGTCGGTGAGAACGGCGCCGGCAAGTCCACCGCCGGGAAGATCGTCGCCGGCGTCCTGGCGCCCGACGCCGGGAAGCTGCTGTTGCACGGCGCCGCGGTGGCTTTCCGAACCCCGCGGGCGGCGCTCGCGGCGGGCATCACGATGGTGGCCCAGGAGCTGTCCCTGGTTCCGTCCCGCTCGGTGGCCGAGAACGTGTTCTTGGGGATCGAGTCGCACCGGGGGCCGTTCGCGCTCGCCGCCGCCGACCGCTTCGCCGGGTTGGTGGAAGAGCACGGCATCGAACTCGCGCCCAACGCCATCGTCGGCCGGCTCACGGTGGCCGACCAGCAGAAGGTCGAGATCCTGCGCGCCCTGGCACGCCGCGCCGAGCTGATCGTCATGGACGAGCCGACGGCGCGGCTGACCACCGAGCAGGCCGTGGCGCTGCGCCGCACGGTCCGGGCGCTCACCTCCCGGGGCGTCACGGTCGTCTACGTGTCGCACTTCCTCGACGAGGTGTTGGCGGTGGCCGACGACGTGACCATCCTGCGCGACGGCCGCGTCATCCGCAGCGGACCGGCGGCAGGGGAGACAAGGCGGTCGCTCATCGAGGGCATCGTCGGCAGGGACATCGAGGCGGCCTTCCCCCCGCGCCGGCGCGCACCGCCCTCGGCGCCTGCCGTGCTGCAGGTGAGGGAGCTGTCCCGCGCCGCGGTGTTCGGGGACGTCTCCTTCGAGGTGCGGGCCGGAGAGATCGTCACGTTGGCGGGGCTGGTCGGCTCGGGCCGCAGCGAGGTGCTGCGATGCATCTTCGGCGCCGACCGCGCCACCGCCGGAAACATGACGCTGGACGGCCAGTCCTACGCGCCGCGCTCGCCGCGGCAGGCCGTCGGAAGCGGCGTGGCGATGGTGCCCGAGTCCCGCAAGGCCCAGGGGCTCCTGCCCCGGCGCTCCGTGCGCGAGAACGTGGCCCTGCCCCACCTGGGCCGCTTCATCACCCTTGGCGGGTTCGTCCGGAGCCGCAGCGAGCGGGCCGCCGCCGGGCGCGTCACCCGAGCCGTCGGCCTGACCGGCGCCACCATCGCCTCGGTGATGGCGGAGCTGTCCGGCGGGAACCAGCAGAAGTCGCTGTTCGCCCGCTGGCTGGTGCAGCGACCGCGCCTCTTCCTGGCCGACGAGCCGACGCGGGGCGTCGACGTCGGCGCCAAGCGCGGCATCTACGACGTGCTGGCGGGCCTAGCCGGCGAGGGCATGGCGGTGCTGGTGGTCTCCTCGGAGTTGGAGGAGGTGCTGGGTCTGGCGCACCGCATCCTGGTCATGCGGGCCGGCCGCCTCGTGGGGGAGCTGGACGGGGCGGCAGCGACCCGCACCGAGGTCATGGAACTGGCCTTCGGGTCAGCGGCGTGAGCGCCGACACCGCGCTGCGTCGGGCCAGGAGGCTGCGGCCCGCCGATTTCGGCATCGTCTGGGTCACCGTCGCGCTGTTCGTGCTGCTGAGCCAGACCAGCGACGTTTTCCTCACCGCTGTGAACCTCCGCAACGTCTTGGATCAGCAGGCGCTGCTGCTGATAGCCGGATCGGCCGTGACCCTCACGCTGATCAGCGGCCACTTCGACATCTCGGTGTCAGCGAGCCACATCAACGCCGCCATCCTCACGGCGCTGATCCTCAACGAGTCGGGCTCGGCGGTCGCCGCCATCGCCGGCGGGATCGCCATCGGCGCCGCGTTCGGGCTGCTCAACGGCGTCGTGGTGGCCTGGGTCCGGATCAACTCGTTCATCGCCACGCTGGCCACCTCGTTCGTGTTCTACGGCGTCGGCTTCCTGCTGTCGGACCGCAGCATCATCAGGGTCGGAGACCGCGCCTTCTCCGAGGTGGCGCGGGGCCGCTCAGCCGGCGTGACCAACGCCACATGGATCGCCGTCGGCGTCGTCGTCGTGTTCTGGGTGCTCCTCGAGCGCACCCGTTTCGGGCGCCATGTCTTCGCCACTGGCGGCAACCCCGAGGCGGCTCGCCTAGCGGGCGTGCGCGTGGAGGGCATCGTGCTGGCGACGTTCGTGCTCACCGGTGCGGCCGCCGGATTGGCCGGGGCCCTGTCGGCCTCCAAGACGCTCACCGCGCAGCCCAGCGACGACTTCAGCTTCGTCTTCGCCGTCCTGACGGCGGTCATCGTCGGCGGCACGTCGATCGCCGGGGGTGAGGGCGCCGTGTGGCGGACGGTGTTCGGCGCCTTCTTCACCGCCTTCATGCTGAACGGCTTCAACCTGCACCAGATCGACCCGATCATCCAGCGGCTCATCCAGGGCAGCGTGATCCTCGTGGCCGTGGCGGCGGACAACTGGACCCGGAGTCGCCGCGTTGGGTGAGGCACCGACCCCGGGGCACCCACACTGCGTCCGAGGAGACTCCGCGTCGGCGGACATTTCGAATCCTCGGACATCTCGAATCGGCGAACCGTTCCGCCGGCGGCGAGCGGACTCCCCGGATTCGACATCGTGAGCCGCGGCGCGGGTAGTGTACGTCTCGTGGTCTGGAGTTCGAGGCGAGCCGGCGCGGTGAGCGGTGCCCGGGCACCCGGTCGCCCGCGGCGGATTCCTGCCCGAGGAACGAGCGCTGTGCGACGGCACTCCCGAGTCCTCAGGCTGGCCGCGGTCCTAGCGGTCGGCGCACTGGTGCTCAGCCAATGCGGCAGCGAGGACGAGGAGCCCAGCGACGGTGTCGAGGAGACCTCCCCGACCTCCGACGCCACGATCGCCGCGCCCGACCCTTCCGCCACCACGGTCATCGCCGCGCCGCCCGGGCCCGGACCGCCGCCCCCTCCTGGACCGGCGGACGCCCCGCTGCCAGACGCCTCGCCGTCAGGCACGTCGCCCCCGCCGTCGGCGTCTTCGGGCCCGCCGCCGGTCGCGGTCGGCACCATGGCGGACATGGCCATCGCAGCGGACGGCTACGCCCACGCGCGTTTCGTCTCGGAGTACTTCAACGGCCCGATTCGGAGCTACTCGGCCACCTCCTCGAACACCAGCGTGGCGACCGCGGGCGTGAGCCCGCCGAACATGCTGGTGGTGGCGCCAGTCACCAACGGGGCGGCTGACATCACCGTGACAGCCACCGGCCCGGGGGGAACGGCTACCCACACCTTCGTCGCCCGCGTGGGGGCCGGCGCCACACAGGTCAATCGCTCGAGCCTCCCGCAGCCCCCGCCTCCGCCGCCCGCCCCTGCTCCGCCCCCGCCGTCTCCCGCTCCTCCAGCGCCCGCCGACGGCACCGACGTCATCATCCCCACCGACGAGCTCCCGCCCCTCGACGTCGAGCCCGCCGACGTGGACCCGCTCGACGTCGAGCCCGCCGAGGCAGACCCCACCGACACCGACGACCCCACCGACACCGACGACACCGACGACACAGCCCCAGCCGGGGGCCTGACGCTGCTCGAGCCGACCGAGGCCCCGACGCTCACGGGACCCGTCCGCGGGCAGATAGTGAACGTCGGGCAGACCCTCACCGTGGACGTGACGCCGAACTTCGGCGGAATCGTGCAGGGATGGCAAGCCGTGTCCTCGAAATCCGCTATCGTCCAAGCGTCGATGATCGTCGCCGGCCAGGTGATCCTGCGGGGGCTCGCCGCCGGGACCGCGAACGTCACCGTGACGGCAATCAACACCTTCGGCAGCGTGGCGCAGGCATTCAGGGTCATCGTGGGCGGAGGAGCCCAAACGACCGTCACGACCACGACGGCGCCGACCACAACCACCACGAGAGCGGGCACGGGCGGCGACCTGAAAACGGTGGGCCGCAACCCGAGCCTCAGCGTGGCCGTCGGCCGGTCGGCGACGATAGACCTCAGCAGTCACTTCTCCGGCGCTGCCACCGGGTTCAACTTCGAATACGCGGCGAACACCAGCCCGAACCGCAATCTCAACGTGTCAATCTCGGGATCGGTCCTGACCGTCACCGGCGTCCGTCCCGGGACCGCGACGATCAGACTGATCGCCATAGCACCGAACGCCCGCATCGCCAAGACCGCCAGAGTCCAGGTCAACTAGGGCCGGGAGCGGTCGCGGCCCGTTGCGGCGACCCGCCCATGACGGTGTGACAGTGACGTTGTGACAGTGACGGTGTGACAGTGACGTTGTGCCCGTGACGTTATGACAGGGGACCGGCGCGATGCACGAGGGCGCTGAGTCCGAGGCTGCCGCCGGCGGATCCGCCCGGACCTGCCGGCGGTTGCGCCTGTTGCTGGCGGTGCTGGCCGTGGCGCTGGTGGCGACGGCTGCCGGGGTGGTCTGGCTCTGGCCCGACGGAGGGGGCCGCACTGCTCTCGCCGAGGCGGCAGGCGAGGTCGGCGCAACCAGCCAGCGCTTCTCCGCGGGCGTCCAGTCGGTCCGCGAAGGCCCCTGCTCGTATTCCGTCGAGGGGAACCCGCAGAACTGCCGCACCGTCGTCGCTGTGCCCCGCAGCGGGCCCGACGCGGGGAGCGCGGTGACCCTCCCGGAGTTCAACCTCGAACAGACCGGCTACGTGCCGGACCCCGCGCCCGGGGACCGGATCGTGGTGGGGTATGAGCCCTCCACGGAGTTCTACTTCTACGCCGATGTGGACCGGCGGGCGACGTTGTGGACGCTGGCGGGGGTGTTCGCCGTCTTCGTGCTAGTGCTGGGGCGGCTCCGGGGCCTGCGGGCGCTGGTCTCGATGGTGCTGACCGGACTGGTCCTAGTGGGCTTCGTGGCCCCTTCGATCCTCGACGGCCACGAGCCCCTGCTGGTAGCGGTCGTGGGGGCCGCCGCGATCGCCTTCGCCGGCTTCTACCTCACGCACGGCCCGGCGCCGGAGACCACGGTCGCCTTGGCCGCCACACTGGGGTCGCTGGCGCTCACGCTCGGTCTCTCGGCCCTGTTCTTCGGTGCGGCCCGCTTCACGGGCATCGCCACCGAGGAGGGGGCCATCCTGTCCTTCGTCACCGGCGGGATCGACCTGTCCTCGCTGCTGTTGGCCGGCGTCATGATCGGCGCGCTCGGCGCGCTGGACGACGTGACGATCACGCAGGCCGCCACCGTCGCGGAACTGCGCCGCGCCGATCCGACCATGAGGGCGCCGAAGCTCATCGCGGCGGGACTGCGCGTCGGGCGCGCGCACATCGCTTCGACGATCAACACGCTCCTGCTGGCCTATGTGGGGGCGAGCATGCCTCTGCTGCTGCTCTTCGCGGTGTCGGAGCAATCGTGGGCGATGGTCGCCAACTCGGAGTTGATCGCGCTGGAGATCGCCCGCACTCTGTGCGGCTCATTGGGCCTAGTCGCCGCGGTGCCGCTCACGACCGCGCTGGCGGCCGCCCTCGGAGGCGGGCCGGACGCCGGCGTGTACCGCCGGGGTGTGCGCCGCCGCGGGCGGCCCGAGGACAGCGGGGGGCCGCCGAACTGGGACGACTTCGCGCCGCGGGACGAATTCGACCTCTGAGGGATACAGAGACGGGCGGGCACACCGCACCGGCCCGGCCGGTCAGCCGCCCGGCTGTGGCAACTCCCTACTCTTACGGACTCGAGCTTTGAGGACCGGAAGCGCTGGACCGGCGTGTGAAGGAGATGTCCTGGGCGGCTGAGGGCTAAGATGGCGGGCAGCCCCGCCGCCCGACCTGCCGCCGGGGCTGCGCCTACTCCACGGTGACGGCGGTGCCGTAGGCCAGGATCTCCGCAGAGCCTTGGGCGACCATGGACGTGGCGATCCGCATGTTGACAACGGCGTTGCCGCCGAGGCGGGCGGCGTCCTCCTCCAAGCGCACCAGGGCCTGCTCACGGGATTCCTGCATCATCTTCGTGTAGCTCCCCAGCTCGCCGCCGACCATGCTCTTGAGGCTCGCGCCGATGTCCTTGAAGATGACCTTGGCGCGGATGGTGCTGCCGGTGGCCAGGCCGTGTACCTGGGTGATGGCATGACCTTCAACGTTCGGCGTGGTGACGATGATCATGGGTCTCGGCCTCCTCGATGGCGGTTCCGGTGTGGTGCCCGCAGCCTATGAGATTGCCGAGCAATGCCGCCGCCGCCCCGGCGGCCTCCGTCGGAATGACTCGGGAGTGGGCTGTTCGGTGGGTTGACTCGGGGTGAGACCGCGGCGTTGATTCGGTTTGAGCGTCCGATTTGCCAGAGGCGAACAAATGTTCGATACTGGTTGGATGGCTGATGCTGAGAACATCCCCGGACCTGCTCCGGGGAGCGACCCTGCCAGCGATGCGCCGCACCGTGGGCGGGATCATCTGCGGCTGCTGGGGGAGCGGGTGGCTCCTCTGCTCGCAGCCCACGAGCGGACCCTGCCGGCGCTGGATCCGCTGCGAGACCTGTTCCCCGACGGCGTGCTGCGAAGGGGATGGACGATCGCCGTCGGTGGCGAGGTTGCCACCTCGCTGGCCCTCGCCGTCGCCGCGGGCCCGTCGGCGTCCGGCTCGTGGACTGCGGTGGTGGGGGATCCCGGTCTCGGTCTCGCCGCCGCGGCCGAGGCCGGGGTGGTGCTCGAGCGGCTCCTGATGGTCGAAGCTCCAGGGTCCCGCGGCGCCGTCGAGGCCACAGCGGCGCTGGTGGGTGCGGTGGACGTGCTGCTGGTGGGCTCGGAGGTCCGGTTCGGGGCGGCGGATCATCGCCGGCTGGCAGCCCGGCTGCGGGAGCGGGGATCGGTGCTGATCCGCCTCGCTGAGGGCAGGAGACACGGCGCGGGCGTGTGGACGGGCGGGGCGAGATCGTCTAACGGGTGGGTCGGTGGCTCGCACGGCGCGGACGTGTGCCTGCGGATCGTCTCGTCGCGCTGGCGCGGCCTGGAGGACGGCTGGGGTCTGCTGCGTTCCCGCCGCGTGTCGGTGCAGGTCACCGGACGCGGCGCGGCGGGCCGGCCACGTACTGTCGACCTGCTGCTGCCCGGCCCGGACGGCTCGCCGGTCCTGCTGGGCCCTGCTGCGAGGGATGCGACCGCCCCACTGCGGTCCATCGAGGAGGGGCCGGCCGACCTGGGGTGTCCGGGCGCCGGGGACGCAGCGGTCGTGGCGTGAGCGCACCGGTCCGCACGCTCGTTGCCCGCTGTGACCACTGGCCGGTGGTGGCGCTCGGGCACCCGATCACCGAGCCGGTGGCGGTGGTGGCGACCGGCCGCGTCGTGGCGGCCTCGGTGGCGGCTCGCAGCCACGGTGTGGTCCCGGGGCTCCGGTTACCGACCGCGGCGGCCCGGTGCGTCGATCTGGCGGTGCGAGAGCGCGACCTCGCCATTGAGGCCCGCGCCTTCGCGCCGGTCGTCGCGGCCCTCAATGACGTCACCCCGGCCCTGGAGGTGTCGCGCCCCGGTATGTGCTCCTTCGCCGCCCGGGGGCCGTCACGCTATCTCGGCGGTGACGAAGTTCTCGCCGAGATAGTGCTCGAAAGGGTGAAGCAGGCCCTCGAGGGGCGCACCGGGGTGCGGGTCGGCATTGCCGACGGCCCCTTCACGGCGGAGCTGGCGGCGGAGCTGGCGGATCCGGTGCGCATCGTCGAGCCGGCGGGGAGCGCCGCTTTCTTGGCGCCCCTGCCGGTGCGGCTGCTGGGGCTGCCCGAACTCACCGATGTGCTGGCCCGCTTGGGCATCGGCACCCTCGGCGCCTTCGCGGCGCTGCCGGGGGCCGACGTGATGACGCGTTTCGGTCCCGAGGGCCGGCGCGCCCAGTGCCTCGCCGCCGGGGCCGACGAGCGCCCCTTGGCTCTGCGGGCGCCTCCCGCCGACTGGTCGGTGAGCGCAGAGTTCGACCCGCCCGCCGATCGCCTGGACCGGGTGGCCTTCTGCGCCCGCGCCCTGGCTGAGGAACTGCACCGGCGTCTCGAAGCCGTCGGGATGTCGTGTGTGGGGGTGGCTGTCGAGGTCGAGACCGGCGAGGGTGAGAGCTTCGTGCGGCTCTGGCGTCACGAGGGGGGACTGTCGACGGCCGACATCGCCGACCGAGTGCGCTGGTTCCTCGACGGCCGCCCGACCGGTTCCGGCGGCTCCGGCGGCCCGGCTGGCTCCAGCGGTTCTCGATCCGGCACCGGGATCACCCGGCTGCGGCTCACCCCCGACGAGTTGGCGCCGGTCCGGGTGCGCCAACTGGGGTTCTGGGGCGGCGAGGCCGAGGCGGACGAGCGCGCCGCCCGGATCGCGGCCCGGCTCTGCGGGCGCTGGGGAGCCGATGCGGTCCAGGTCCCCGCCTGGGGCGGCGGCCGGCAGGCCGACGAGCAGATCACGCTGGTCCCCGCCGCCACCGTCGATGTCCGCGACCGCCGGCTCGCCGGCGATGACCGCCCCTGGCCCGGCCGCCTGCCGGCCCCGTCGCCGGCGCGCCTGTTGCCGGCGCCGTGGCCCGCCGAGGTGCAGGACGCCTCGGGCGCCACCGTGCGGGTCGACGGCCGGGGTTCGGTCTCGGCGCCGCCGGCGCGGCTGGCAGTCGGCGGCAGGTCCTCGGCGGTGGTGGCCTGGGCGGGGCCGTGGCCTACCGAGGAGCGCTGGTGGGATCGCCGGGCTCGCCGCCGCCGGGCTCGCTTCCAGTTGCTCACCGGCGACGGTCTGGGATGCCTGGCGGTGCTTGAGCGAGGGCGCTGGCAGCTGACGGCCCTGTGGGACTGATCGTGTGGGGCTGGGGCTGATTCCGGGGAGGCTGACGCATTGGATAGAAACATATATTCGTATACGGTGGGGGAGTGGGCTGGAACAACCCCAACGTGCCGTGGAGCGACATTGAGCGCCTCCTCTCGGATCGGCCCGACGGCGCTCGCCCTGTCGACATCTGGGCCGGCGACGGGAACGACAGCCCGGCCTGGTCGCGCAAGCGGCAGGCGTACCGTCCACCGGCCGATCTGGTCCACCGACAGGCGCCGGTCCGTTACGCGGAACTGCACTGCCACTCCAACTTCTCCTTCCTGGACGGGGCCTCCCATCCCGAGGAGTTGGTCGCCGAGGCGGTCCGCCTGGGGCTCGAGGCGCTGGCCGTCTGCGATCACAACGGCTTCTACGGCGTGGTGCGCTTCGCTGAGGCGGCCGGAGCCCTCGGGCTCCCGACGGTCTTCGGCGCCGAGCTCACCCTGCCGCCGGAGGCGCTTCCCTCGCAGTCGGCGCCGGCAGCACGGCGGTGCCGGAAAGATCCCGAGCGCACCGGGGCGCCCGACCCCGAAGGCACCCACCTGCTGGTGCTGGCCCGCGATCCCTGCGGCTACGCGCTTCTGGCGCGGGCCATTGGGGAGGGTCAGCTGGCAGGGCGCAAGGGTGCGCCCCGGTTCGACTACCGGCGCCTCGTCGAACTCGGCGGGGCGGGCACCGGCGACCACTGGCTGATCCTCACCGGGTGCCGCAAGGGGTCGGTGCCGCGGGCTCTGGCGGCGGGAGGCATGGCGGCCGCCCGCCGGGCGCTGGATCGACTCACCGCCGACTTCGGGGCCGCCAACGTGGCCGTCGAACTGTGGGACCACGGGCTGCCGGGCGACTCGGTGCGCAACGAGGCCCTCGCCGGGCTGGCGGCCGACGCCGGCCTCGCCCTCGTCGCCACCGGCAACGCGCACCACCACTCGGTGGACCGCCAGCGGCTGGCCGCGGCGCTGGCCGCGCTGCGGGCGCGCCGCAGCCTGGAAGAGATCGACGGCTGGCTCCCGCCAGCGGGTCGCCACCTGCGCTCGGGCGCCGAGCAGGCGGCGCGCTTCGCCCGCTGGCCGGGGGTCGTGGAGAGGGCCGCCGACCTGGGACGGGAGTGCGCCTTCGACCTGCAACTGCTGGCTCCCGCCCTGCCGCCCTACCCCTGCCCCGACAGCCTCGACGAGGCGGGCTACCTGCGCCGCCTGGTCACCGAGGGCGGTGCCCGCCGCTACGGGCCCCGCGGTGACGAGCGGGTCGCCGGCGCCTGGGCGCAACTCGACCGGGAGCTCGGAATCATCGAGCCGCTGGGGTTCTGCGGCTACTTCCTGGTGGTGTGGGACATCGCGGAGTTCTGCCGCCGGTCCGGGATCCTCTGCCAGGGCCGCGGCTCGGCGGCCAACTCGGCGGTGTGTTACGCCCTCGGCATCACCAACGTGGACGCCGTCTCGCTGGACCTGCTGTTCGAGCGGTTCCTGTCCTCCGAGCGCGACGAGCCGCCCGACATCGACATCGACATCGAGAGCGACCGCCGCGAGGAGGTCATCCAGTACGTCTACGACCGCTACGGGCGCCACAACTGCGCCCAAGTGGCCAACGTCATCTGTTACCGCTCCCGTTCGGCGGTGCGCGATGCGGCACGGGCGCTGGGGCACGAGGACTCGCTGTCCGAGCTGGTCGACTACCGGCGAGGCATCCAGCAGGAGGCGGCCGACCCGCACAGCCCCGTCCCCGCCGAGGTACTGGAACTGGCCGCCGAGATCGAGGGGTTCCCCCGCCACCTGGGGATCCACTCCGGGGGCATGGTGATCTGCGACAGGCCCGTGATTGAGGTGTGCCCCGTGGAGTGGGCGCGCAGGCAGGGCCGCAGCGTGCTGCAGTGGGACAAGGACGACTGCGCCGCGGCGGGGCTGGTGAAGTTCGACCTGCTGGGTCTCGGGATGCTGTCGGCGCTGCGGTACGCCATCGACCTCGTCGCCGCGTCCGACGGCATCGAGATCGACCTCGCCGCCCTGCCCCAGGAGCCCGAGGTCTACGAGATGCTCTGCGCGGCCGACACGGTCGGGGTATTCCAGGTGGAGTCGCGCGCCCAGATGGCCACGCTTCCCCGGCTGAAGCCCCGCTGCTTCTACGACCTGGTCGTCGAGGTGGCCCTCATCCGGCCCGGCCCCATCCAGGGCGGCTCGGTACACCCCTACATCCGGCGCCGCAACGGCACCGAGGCGGTCACCTACCCGCATCCGCTGCTGGAGCGGGCGCTCGCCAAGACCCTCGGCGTGCCGCTCTTCCAGGAGCAGCTCATGCAGATCGCCATCGACGCGGCCGACTTCAGCGCAGCCGAGGCCGACCGGCTCCGCCAGGCGATCGGATCCAAGCGCAGCCACCAGCGCCTGGCGCAGCTGAAGGAGCGGTTCTTCGCGGGCATGGCGGCCAATGGCATCGACGACGGGGCCGGCGAGCAGATCTGGCGGAAGCTGGACGCCTTCGCCAACTACGGCTTTCCCGAGAGCCACGCCGTGTCGTTCTCGTACCTGGTCTACGCCTCGTCGTGGATCAAGTACCACTACCCAGCGGCGTTCTGCGCCGCCCTGCTGCGGGCCCAGCCGATGGGGTTCTGGTCGCCCCACACCCTGGTGGGCGACGCCCGCCGCCACGGGGTGGTGGTACGCACACCCGATCTCAACGCTTCGGCGGCAACCGCTGGCCTGGAGCGTGCGGAGGACTCCACCGGCGGCTGGGCGGTGCGGCTGGGTCTTGACGACGTGCGGGGCGTCGGCGAGGGACTGGCCGCCGCGATCGACGCCGGCCGGCCCTATGACTCGGTGGAGGACCTGCGCCGGCGGGTGCCGACCGTGTCGGCCGCGGCGCTGGAGGGACTCGCGGTCTCGGGGGCCTTCGGCTGCTTCGGGTCCGACCGCCGCGCGGCGCTGTGGACGGCGGGGGCGCTGGCCCGGGCGGGCGTCGGCCACCTGCCCGGCGCCCTCAGTGGCGTCGAGGCGCCCCCGCTGCCCGCTATGTCGCCCGCCGAGGTGTCCCGGGCCGACCTCTGGGCCACCGGGGTGGCCCCCGACGGCCACCCCACCCGCTTCATCCGAGAAGAGCTCGAAGCCCTCGGCGCGGTGACCGCCGCCGACCTCGCCGGCCGGAGCGACGGGGACAAGGTGCTCGTAGGGGGAGTGGTGACGCACCGCCAGCGCCCCGCCACCGCCGGCGGGGTGATCTTCCTGAGCCTCGAGGACGAGACCGGGCTGATGAATGTGGTGGTCTCGCCGGGCTGCTGGCAGCACCACCGCAAAGTGGCGGCCACAGCGCCCGCCCTGCTGGTGAGGGGCCGCCTCGAACACTCCGAGGGCGTCCTGAACGTCGTCGCCGAGAAACTCCAAGCACTGCCAACCGCCCCCTCGCCCGCCTCCCGCGACTTCCGCTGAGCGGCCCCTACGAGTCGGGTGGCCAAGTCCTGGATTCCGGCTTCGCCGGAATGACGCTCGCGTCGGGGCGTCGGGGGCACTGCTCTGGAGTCTCCTAGCCGCCGTTGAGTGCCAGCAGTCCGCGGGTCGCCGCGTCGGCCAAGTCGCCCAGGTGGCACGTTGCCGGCTGCCAGACCTGTACTGCGGACCGGTCTACTCAGCAGTCTCATAGGATGCCCGGATGCTCCTGCATCAGTTGCTGGCCCAGGGGGCCGACCGCCACCCCGAGCGGACCGCGCTCGGCTGGGTCAAACGCGACCGGTCGCTCAGCTACGCCGAGGCCGCCGAGGCGACCGACCGGGTGGCCG
>JAPOYM010000031.1 GCA_026706565.1 bacterium | reverse complement strand
ACGCCGACATCGTCGCCGCCTTCAGCCAGCTGCTGGCCGACGACGATCCTTCGCCAGCCGCCTGAGCGCCGGTCGGCTGCGCCGGGGAGTCGATGTTCAGCTCGCTCCGGACCGCGACCGGCACGGTCGTGCAGAGGTTCCCGCAGGGCGCGGATCGTCGACCGGCGCCCCGGCCGCGTCGGGTCAGGGTGACGCCGCGACCAGTTCGGCGGCGCGGGTGAGGATCGCTGCGGAGGCCTCGATGTGTGCCTCGCAAGTCTCCTCGTCGTTCATGGGGAGCACGAACAGGTCGAACGAATCGCGCAGGCCAGCGATCCGGGCCGCGCAGTCGGCGGGTGTGCCGGTGACCGCGTAGAGGTCCAGCAGCGACTCGGGGAGGTGCCCGGCGGCCTCGTCCAAGCGTCCGGCGAGCATGGCGCGGCGCACCCTGGCCGCCCGCAGTTCGTCGAGGCCGACCGTCCGGCGGACCTCGGCGGGCGCGTCGAGGGCCATGTAGGCGAAGTGGCGCAGGGCGCGGCGGCGCTCGGTGTCGTTGTAGGCGAGGTATGCCGACCAGGCGATGCGGGCGCCGCCGGCGCTGCGGACGGCCTTGGCGGTCCCGGGCAGATCTTCGAGCGCCTTGGCCGAGAAGATCACCCAGTCGGCCTCGGCGGCGGCGAAACGCTGCACCCGCGGCCCCCGGCCCGCCACGGCCATGGGCACGTCCCCGCCGAACCAGTCCAGAGACGCCGGCCCGGCCCGCCGGCCGCCCAGCAGGCGGCGGTTGGCCACGAACGCGTCGACGAGCGCCGAGTAGGGCCGCTGGGGTTCGAGTTGCAGCGGCGCCAGGACGCGGCTGCCCCCGGCGCCGAGGCCGTGCCACACCCGCCCTGGCGCCATCTCGGCCAGCGTGGCCACTGCGGCGGCCGTGGTGACGGGGTGGCGCGAGAACGGGTTCGTGATGGCCGGACCCACCACCAGACTCTCGGTGACGGCGAGGATGGCGGTCAGCGCAACGTACACGTCCCGCTCAGTGCCCTCGTCGGCCACAAGGCAGACCTCGGCGCCGAGCCGTTCGGCCCCCTGCGCCAGCGCCGCCAGCCGCGCCACCGGCTGCGTCGGCTCGAACCACACGCCCCACGGGATGCGTGTTGCGGCGGCGTTCATCGGGGGGCGGGGAAGATCATCGTGGTGGCCGAGCGGACGCGGCGCAGGCTCGGTCACGTCCACAGCGCGCAGATCGGGACGGCGTCGACGCCGTCGGCGAGGCGGTAGCGCGCCGGGCCGGTGTGGAGGACGGCGGCGGCCAGGACCTGATCGCCCAGTTGGTCGCGCAGCCAGACCAGGTGCCGGGCGTCGGCCGCATTGACCGCCCCCTTGGCCTTGATCTCCAGGGCGACGAGGCCGCGGTGGCCGAGGTCGACGATGAGGTCGACCTCGTGGCGCCCGGCGCCGTCGCGCAGGTGGTAGAGCCGCGGCGGCCGAGCGGACGCGCTCGTCTCGGCCCGGAGTTGACTGGTCACGAACGTGTCGATCAGCCGTCCGAGGAGGTTGCCGTCGCTCATGACCAGCGCCTCGTCGGCGTCGGTGATCGCGCCCCACAACCCGGCGTCGGAGATGAAGCGCTTGGGGCCGCGGGTGAGACGCTTCAGCCGGTTGCTGCTCCACGCCGGCACCTGGGCGATCACGCCGAGGTTGCTCAGAAGCCTCACGTACGAGTCGGCGGTGCGGCGGTTGATGCCAGCCGTCTGGCAGAGGGTGGTGTCGGTCACGATGCCCGCCGAGTTCAGGGCGTAGGCGTTCAGGAAGAGCCCCAGCCGGTGACCGTCCACACCGTTGGGCGGCCCCGGGCGCTCCTCGCCGAGCTGGCGCGCGTAGTCGGCGAGCCAGGCGCCGCGCAGCATCTCGTCGCTCTCGGTGGCCGCGTCGGGGAACCCGCCGCGCAGCGCGATCTGCACGTAGTCGCGGAGGTCGGGGGCTCCCGGCACGCGCCCCGGAAGCTCCCCGCTCAACAGGCGCTCCAGGAAGGGCGGACCGTCGTATCCGACCTGTTCCCGCACCGTCAGCGGGTGCATCTCGACTGAGACGACACGCCCCACTCCGGGCCACGAACGCGGATCGGCCTCGGCGCGGACCGAACCGGTCAGGATGAAACGACCGGGGCGGCGCTCTTGGTCGACCGCGCGCTTGACGGCGCCGAGCACCGCGGCGCACTCCTGCCACTCGTCGAGCAGCAGGGGCTCCCGCCGGTTGCGCAGCGCGGCTTCGGGATCGGCCCGGAACGGAGTCGCCTCGTGGCCGACGTCGAGACGCACCACCTCAGCGGCATGGCGCAGCGCGGTCGTGGTCTTGCCCGCGGCCCGCGCGCCGGTGATCATCACCGCCGGCAACCCTCCCAGCAGCCGGGTGAGCCACGGGTCCACCAGCCTCGGCAGATAGCTGTCCACAACCCGGATCGTACTACTCTCACACGGTCAATAGTGCGCAAGCTACGCGGCATATAGTGCCGAATTCACGCGGACTTCAATGCCGATCTCACGCCATCCGAGTGCATGAGCGGCGATCCCGGCTGACCGGTTGGCTCCACGGTGTTCAACAGTCCCGCCGGTTCAAAGACGAGCGCGCGAAGCCTTGATCCACCGGCTGGTTTGAGGTGTGAGGGTTCGAAATGCGGGAAGGTGCCTGCCTGACCCGCCGGCTGCACCGTCTTCGTCGACCCGCCGTGGCGCGGCGGGGGCTCATGCCCAGGGCGCGCCGGGGACGACGACGCGGCGGACGGTGTGGGCCACCAAGCGACCGGCTTTGAACGTCCTGCGGGTCGCGGGGGCCGCAGCGATGGCCTCACGCTCCGAGGAGGCTTCGACGGCCACGAAGTCGGCGACTGCGCCGGGGCGGGCCTCGGCGGCGGGCAGCCCCATGACGTCCCTGGCGCTCGCGGACACCCGCCGCAGTGCGTCGTCGGGCAGCAGGTGGCCCGCGGTCACCAGCAACGATGCGGTCTCGAACGGGTCGCCGCGGCCCATCAGGTTGAAAGGGTCCTGCAGGTTGTCGCCGCCGCCGGCCACCCGCACGCCCGCCTCCGCCAGTGCCGCCAGCGCGGTGAGCCCCCGCGGCGGGGCCGTGCGGAGACCGCGGCCCTGCAGGAACAGGTTCGTCTGCGGCAGCGTCACCACGCCGACGCCCGCCTCGGCCACGAGAGCGGCGACCTCCCGCTGGTCGGTCTCGGGCATCATGCCCAGGCTCACGCAGTGGCTCGCCGTCACGGCGTGCGGGAACCCGCGGTCGAGGACGCCGCGGGCCAAGTCGACGACGGCGCGCGCGTCCGGGTCGAGGGTCTCGTCGACGTGCAGGTCGACGGGCAGGCCCGCCTCGGCGGCCGCGTCGAGGCACACGTTCACGTACTCGGCGGGCCTCGGATCCAGGGCGGGCGCTCCGCCCACGAGGTCGGCGCCGGCGGCGAGGCCGGCCGCCAGGGCGCGCCGGTTGCCCGCACCCTCCGGTCCCGTCAGCGGCACACCGACCAGCGCCACGAGTTGCAGATCCACGAGACGGCGGCACAGGCGCCGCACCTCGCCGACGGCCTCCACACCGCGGGCGCCGATGTCGGTGCCCACGTCGATGTGGCTGCGGACAGCGGTCACCCCGTGCTCGACGGCGATCTCGACCGCCCGAAGCGCCCGCGCCATCGTGTTCTCGGCGCTTATGCCGCCGCGCGCCCCGCCCCAGGCCGTGATGGCGCCGACGAGGTCTCCGGTGGCGTTGACGACCGTCTCGGCCGACAGCGCCTTGTCGAGGTGGGCGTGCGGCTCGGCCAAGCCCCCCAGCAGCAGCATCCCCCCGAGGTCGTGGCGCGGGAAAGCCTCTCCGGAACGGTCCCCCAGGCTGGCCGGGACCCCTGCGGCGCTCGGCGCCGCCTCTTCGACGGCCGTCACCACGCCGTCGACAACGGTCACGTCGACGTGCCGCCCGTCGGGCAGCAGCGCGTCGGCCAGGATGCAGGATGCGCCCACCGGCGCCGAGGGTAGCCCGCGGCGGTCGCGGCCCCGCCGCAGACGCCGCGACCGGGCGAAGCGGGCTCGGCTTGTGGCCGGCGATTGCGGGACTGCCAGAATGGGGCCGTGCGCGTGGTGCTGGTGCTGGCCGACGATCCCGCCGTCGACGACGGGGGGCTGCGCCGGTCCGTCGAGGCGGCGCTCGCCTCGGCGTACCACGACGTCGACGTGATCGACCTGCACGCCGGTGACTTCAACCCCGCCATGACCGCCGCCGGGCGCCGGGCCTACCACTCCGGAGAGCCCCTCGTGGAGCCCGACGTGGCCGACTTCGGGCCGCGGGTCAGTGCCGCTGAAGCGTTGGTCTTCGTCTACCGGGCAAGCTGGACGGGAATGCCCCCGCGCCTCAAGGGCTTCGTGGACCGCACCTTCGTTCCCGGCGTCGGCTTCCACCTCACCGACGGCAAGCTGCAGCGCGGGCTGGTGGGGGTGCGCCGGCTGACGGCGATCGCCATCCACGATCGTTCCCGATCCGAGGTTCTCCGCAGCCGGGACTACGGGCGCCGCATCCTGCTGCGCACGATGCGGCTGATCGTGAACCGGCGCTGCCGCCGCCGCTATGTGGCGCTCTACGACACGCGGCCCGAGCGCGCCGCCGCGGCGCGGCGGCGCTTCTCCGCCAAGCTGGACCGCGTCCTGGTGGGGCTGTGAGCACGCTGGTCGTCCTCTGCCACCCTGTGCCGGAGAGCTTCGTGGCGGCGGTGGCGACCCAGGCCGCCGAGACGCTCCGCGATGCCGGCGCCGAGCCCCGACTGCTGGACCTGTACGCCGACGGGTTCTCGCCGACGGCGGCCAGCACAGCGGTCGTTGAGGAACATGCCGAGGAACTGCGCGGCGCGGAGGCGCTCGTGCTCGTGTACCCCACTTGGTGGAGCGGCCTGCCGGCGATGCTCGCCGGCTGGTTGGAGCAGGTCGTGGCCGGCGGCTCGACCCCCCGGCCCGGCAGGCCGGAGACGACCGCGGCCAGCCGGGACCTGCTAGCGAACCTGCGCTACGTGGCCGCTGTCACCACCCACGGCTCCTCGAAGTTCGTGAACGCCGTGCAGGGCGAGGCGGGCCTGCACTTCCTGCGGCACGGCATGCACCCGCTCTGCCCCGCCGACTGCCGGCTGGTCTGGCTGGCCTTCCACAGTTCCGACGTCTCGAGCATGGCGGATCGCCGCGCGTTCCTCGCCCGCGTCGACCGCCGCCTGCGCCGCCTGGCCTAGGAGACTCGCCCGGGCACGGTCAGGAGCGGGCAGCGGGCGCCTCGCGACGGGAGAGCGGCCTCCTGAGGGGGCCTACGTATAGCTACTTCCCGAAGGCGGTCAACGGGACGATCCCGGGAGGAACCACGCCTCGCCGTCGAGGTACGTCTGGGGCACCTGCACCGTGCCGCGCATGATCTCCCTCGCCGTGCGATCCATGGTCAGGCACGGGACCCGCCACATGCCGGAGGGGCACTCTGCGGTCACATTCAGGGCGAGCACCCCGGCGGGATGCCCGAGCCGGACCCCCCGCGGCGGCGTGGCCCGGCCTGCGGGTGCGGGAGCGGTCCGGAGTGATCCGGTGGCAACCTCCGCCACGACGCTGCCGTCCATGGCGACCGCAGCCGCGCAGGCCATCGCCGCGGTCATCGCCAGGGTTCGGTGGGTCCGCCCCATCGAGATGAGCCGCACGACGAGGTCCGCGTCGGCTTCGTTTACATCGCTGCCGCTGGTGGTCCGGTAGGCCGCGGGCGCGCCCACCAGCGCCACCTTCGGCACCGTCCGGTGATGCAGGCCGGCGTCGTCCAGCGAGCCGGCGAGCCCGATGCGCACCGCGGCCTCGCAGCGGATCCGCTCGAGGCGGCTCTGGAGGATCTCGTCGGCGTCGAGGGCTGCCGGCAGTGCCGCGGCGGCGTCGGGTACGCCCAGTGCCTCGGCCGGAACGAACACGGCCGGGTTGCCGACATCGATGACCGACAGGGGGACGGCACCGCATCCCGGTACGTCGACACTCTCGCGGACCAGGCCGGTAGGCAGTGCACCCCGGCCGATCGAACCGTCCGGGTCGAGGTACTCGAGGGTCAGCCGCGCCCCCGTGCCAGGCACGCCGCCGATGGCGAAGTCGCCGGACGGGTCGTAGCGGCCCGCGCTGACCGGTACCCGCGTCGCGAAGCGCTGACCGGTGTTGAGGTTCAGCACCACGACGTCCACCTCCACAGGATCGGCGGTGGCGCCGGGCGCTGGATCCCGGCCTTCGCCGGGATGACGGGGAGACCCGGAGGCGGGCGCTAGACCCTCGTTGACGGCGAACGGGGCGATGGCGGCGGAGATGTTGCCGCAGTTGCCAGCGAAGTCGACCCGCGGTTCGGCCACCTCCACTTGGGCGAAGCGGAACGCCGCGTCGGCATCGCTGCCGGACGGGGCCGGCCCCACGATGGCGGCCTTGCTGAGCGAGGAGATCCCGCCGCCGAGACCGTCGATCTGGCGCCCGTCGGGGTCGGGGCTGCCCAGCGCCGCCAGGATGATCGCCTCGACCTGCTCGGGCTCGAACTCGCGCAGATCGTCGGCCCGGAACAGGACGGCGCGGCTCGTGCCCCCTCGCCAGAACGACGCGGGGACGGGCCGGTCCACGCTCAGCCCGCCGGGCGCACGACGTGGCCGCCCAGCGCGTCCCCGCCAGATCGCCGCAGAACCCGGTCCACGACACCCGCGTCCACGCTCAGGCCGCCGGATACGGCCGTGGCGGTGACCCCTCGTACTGGGCGCGGGGCCTGATCAGGCGATTGTTGGCGTACTGCTCCAGCACGTGGGCGGTCCATCCCGCCACCCGGCTGCAGACGATGAAGCTCGTGAACATGCTGAGCGGGAAGCCCAGGTGATACAGCACCAGCGCCGAGTAGTAGTCCACGTTGGCGTTGAGCCGCTTGCGCTCGTGCAACTCCGACTCCAGCGAACTCGCCACGGCGTGCCAGTGCGGCTCGCCCGCCTCGGCACCGAGTTCGGCGGCGAGGCGGTCCACGGCGATCGCCCGCGGGTCGCGGGTGCGGTACACGCGGTGGCCGAAACCCGGGACCTTGCGCCGCACCGCCAGCGCCGCCTCCACGAACGGGACCACACCAGCGGGCCGGCCGATCTCGGAGAAGACCGCCATGGCGTCGTCCACGGCGCCTCCGTGCAGCGGCCCCTTGACGGCGCCGATGCCCGAGACCATCGCCGAGTAGTAGTCCGAGAGCGTTCCCACGGTGGTCCGCGCCGCGAAGGTCGAGGCATTCAGCTCGTGCTCGGCGTAGGTGTTCAACAGGGCGTTCAACGCACCGGCCTCCTGGTCCGACGGGTGCCGTCCGGTCAGCATCCGGCAGAAGTTGGCGGCGTGGTCGAGGCTCGGGTCGGCCGCGATCGGCTCGTCGCCCTGGAGGTGACGCGACATGGCGGCGACCATCGTCGGCAGGCAGCCCACGAGCCTCGCCGCCTTCGCCACCACGGCGTCGCGCGAGATGTCGTCGGCGGTCGGATCCTCGGCGCCCACCAGCGACACGGCCGTGCGCAACACCGCCATCGGATTGGCGCTCTCGATGGGCGCGGCCGCCAGGAGCGCCGACACGCCCTCGCTGAGGTCGCGGTGAGACGCAACCTCGGCGGCGAATCCCTCGCTCTCGGTCTCGTCCGGCCAGTCGCCGTGCCACAACAGCCAGGCGACGTCACAGAACGAGGCGTCGGTCACGAAGTCGCGTATGTCGTAGCCCCGGTAGGTCAGGACACCGCCGGGACCGTCGATGGAGCACACGGACGAGTGGCAGGCCAGCACGCCCTCGAGGCCTGAGGTCACCTGCGGCCGGCTGTCGGTACTCATCGATGACCTCCTCGGCTCGGGCGCGCTGAACAGCCCACTCGTCGCCCCTCGGAGCCCGCTGGACAATGGATTCCGGCCTGCGCCGGAATGACCGAGAACGGTCCCACAGCATCATCCGGCAGTCTCCCCACGCGGCGGTTCCGCACGCTTGTCTTCCTCAGCCCAGTTTGAACGGGTCGCGGGTCGCCCCGGACATCTCCACCCAGACGGACTTGGTGTGCAGATACTCGCGCAGGCCCTCCAGGCCGTTCTCCCTGCCGTGACCGCTCATCTTGTAGCCACCGAAGGGCACGTCGTAGTTGATCGTTCGGTAGGCGTTGATCCAGACGGTTCCGGCCTGCAGTCGCGGCACCATCCTGTGTACTCGCTGGACGTCCCTCGTCCACACGCCTGCGGCCAGGCCGAACGGCGAGTCGTTGGCAATGCGCAGGGCCTCGGCCTCGCCGTCGAACGGGATGACCGACAGCACCGGCCCGAAGATCTCCTCGCGGGCGATCCGCATGGAGTTGTCGACGCCGACGAAGACGGTGGGTTCCACGAACAGCCCGTCGCCGAAGCGGTCGGGGCGGCGTCCCCCGGTCGCCAACTCCGCCCCCTCGTCCACACCGACGCCGATGTAGCCGTAGAAGGTCGGCGATCGTCAACCACTCCCCCGACCCTACTCGTCCGCCAACTCCAGACACGGCGGCCCCTTAGCCCGCGACCGTGCAAGACAGCTACTCTTCGCTTCCGGAGACCTCCAGAAGCGTGGGTTATCCGCAGCGGACTCGCGTCTCGGCCTCCGCAAGAATCATCGTGACACGGGCATCGAATAGGCGGTCGGCCGAATCGTCGTGCACCGCCTGCGCTTCCCCGGACGTAGGGTTGTTCTCCAGTGCCGCATCGGCCGCTATGTGCTCCTCCAGCAACTCAGCCCAGCGCTCCTCGGCGGAAGCTCGCGCGATCGCGGCCGCATCGCACACCGTCTGCGACGGCGACGCCGAGCAACGCTGCGGCGATCACCGCTACAACCGCGGTTGTCGCCGCAACGGCGCGCACTTTCACGCGGTGAGCGTGTCGGCGGATGACTCTTCTTGAGCTGGTTGCGGTCGCTTGGGCTTGTCCCACCGCCGTTGTGCAGCAGTGGCTAGGACAAACATCGTCATCGAACCTGCGACCAAGACGGTCCAGTACCACGCCGTGCTAAGGGCGACTGTCCTCCGAACAAGGACTAGTAGCACCACGGTACCGGAGGTAGCAACTGCGCCAATCAGTTCCCCGCGCCAAGCGGAACGGCATGATCGGGATGCTGCCGTTGGCCGACTTCAGGCCGGTCGTGGTGACCGGCGGGATGTCCCGGCCCAACGCCCCGAAGGCATTGACGTAAGGCGGCTCGGTGTGGAGCACCGAGAACACCTCCGGGCGGGCCGAGTAGACGCCCATGTGAAGGAGCGAGTCGTAGGAGGGGTCGAGACGACCGTCGATCTGCGTCCCGTCCGGGGCGAGAACAGCCAGGTCGTCCGGCGTCATGTCCTCGTAGGGATAGGCATGCGGCGTCATCACCACGTTGCAGGTGAGCGTCGCTCGCATCGAGGGCCATCTGGGAATCGGTTTCCCCAGCGCCGACGACCCGCCGGAACCGAGCGAACGTCCCGACTGCGCCGCCTGGACCGGCCCCGACGCGTACGCGGCCATCTGATGCTGCTGCTCGATACCAATGCCCTTCTCGCCCAGCGGCGGGACGGTGTGGTTCAGGAACACGCCCTCGTAGCGGACGATGTCTGCGACGTGGATGCTGAGGCCCTCGGCGGTGGCCTGTGCCAGGTCGGCGGAGGACGGAGCACTCATTTCCCACCCGGCGAGACACCGGATACTGTGCGCCCCGCAATCCCCCTGATGCTGCATCGCATGTCGCTTCCCCGGCGGTCCTTTCAGCGTCGGGTCAGAGACCAATACCGGAGGACCCATGAGGTGCTTGAAGAAGAGCGGTGTTCTCGCATCGCTGCTCGTACTCACACTCGTCGTGGCGGCGTGCGCGGCCGACGATTCTGCGTCCGAGACCGCCGATGCAGCATCCAACGCTGCCGACGCTGCCTTGGCGGAGGCGAGAGGCGCAGCCGCCGACGCCGCGGACGCCATGGCCGAAGTCCAGTCAACCGCAGCCGCCGCCCAGAGTGCGGCGGCTGACGCCGCCACCGGTATCGCCGACGCGGCCGCGGCGGACGCCGCTGCGCAAGCGGCACTGGCGGCCGCAGAGGCGGCACAGGCGTCAGCCGACCTGGCGCAGGCCACTGCTGAGGGGAACGTGGAGGCGATGGCCGCTGCCGAGGCGAACCTCGCCGCCGCTCAGGCCGCCGCGGAGGAGGCGCTCTCGGAGGCCGCGGCCGCGCAGGCCGAAGCCGACGAGGCACGAGCCGCAGCCGCCGCGGCCCAGGCCGAGGCCGAGGCGGCTCAGGCGGAGGCCGACGAGGCGCGGGCCGAAGCCGAGGCGGCGCGCGAGGAGGCCGCAGCCGCACAGGCCGCGGCCGGGCCGGCAGCGGGCTCGATCGAGTTGGACTTCCTGGTCTTCGAGACGCCCAACCTGCCGGCGGAGTTCTGGGACGACGCCATCGCCCGCACGGTGGCGGACTTCCCGCAGTTCAGGATCAACAAGATCGTGGCGCCCGACCTCAACATCGGCGACTTCCTGAAGCAGTTGGCGGCCACCGACCAGCTCCCCGACGTCATGATGAGCAACTTCTCCACCGCGGAGTTCATCGCCGAGGGCCTGCTGCTGCCGTTCGAGCCGGAGGACCTCCAGCGGTTCATCGACCCGATCGGCCTCGGCTACACCGACGGCAAGCAGTACGCACTGCCGATGCTCACGATCTACGAGTCGGGCGTCTTCTACAACAAGGACATGTTCGAGGCGGCCGGCATCACGTCCGAGCCGGAGACCTGGGACGAGTTCATCAATGCGGCCCTGGCGATCGCCGCATCGGGTGAGACCCCATTCGTCATCGGCGGCGCCGGGGCCGACGCCTGGGCCGCAGGCTGGCCGATCATGAACCTGGCCTCGCTCAACGTGACGGGCGCGGATCCCACGTTCAACCGGAGGCTGCGCACTGGTGAGGCCAGCTTCACCGACCCGATCTTCGTGGAGGCCCTGCGGCCGTACGAGCAACTGGTCGCGGCCGGCTGGCTCACCGGTGAGGAGCTGAACCTCGGCTACGCCGATCTGCAGCAGACGTTCCTCGACGGCGCCGCGGCGATGTACCCCATGGGCAGCTTCTTCGCCGGGGCGGTGCCCATGGACCATCCGTTCGAGATCGGCATCTTCCGGATGCCCACCCTCGACGGAAGCAAGCGCCTCGCCACGTACACGTCGGGCGGTCCGGCCATCTCCGCACGCACGCCTGACCCGGAGGCGGCGCGGCTGTTCTCGGTTGAGTTCGCCACGAACGTCGAGACGAACCTCGACGACCTGATCCGTGACGCGCACATCGCCAACAACAAGCTGTTCGTGCTGCCCGACGATGTCGAACTGCACCCGCTGATCACCGAGGTCATCGAGATCCTCGCTGATCCGGACGCGCAACAGGTTGCCTTCTACACCTTCGAGGTGGGTGACGACGCCCTGGTGGCGGGCCTCCAGAACGAAATCTGGATCCAGGCCCAGGAGATGCTGGCGGGCAGGTCGGCGGAGGAGGCCGCGCAGGCCCTCCAAGACGCCCTCGAAGACCTTTCCGGCTAGACCAACCAACTTGACCTCCGCCGCCAGGAGCACCCTCCTGCCGAGGCGGAGTCGCGCCGAGCGCCCCTCCGGCCGCCAGGCCGGGGGGCGCCGCCGGCCGCCCGGCGCCCGGCGGCGGAGCTTCGGGCTGATGGCGATGGGCGCGCCCACCACGGCGCTGTTCGCAGCGCTGGTGGTCGCACCCATCGGCATCACCGTTCACTACAGCCTCAACGACGTGAATTTCCTGCGGGACGAGATCTCGTGGGTGGGCTTCAGCAACTACGCCAGGCTCTGGGAGAGCGGCGATTTCCGCCACGCTCTCTACGTCACCCTCTTGATCGCGGCCGCATCGGTGGTCGTCCCCAACGCCTTGGGACTGCTCTTCGCGGTGCTGCTGGACGCAGGATCGCGGCTCTACACAACGTTGCGCATCATCCTGTTCGCGCCGTTCGTCCTCAGCCCCCTCGTCGTGGGCCTGACGTTCCGCTGGACGCTTGCCAACGACGGCTCGCTGAACAACGCGCTCGAGGCGCTGGGGATCCCCGGACCGGAGTGGATCGCCTCCCCCAATCTCGCCGTCGTATCGGTGGGACTGGCACTGGCGTGGCAGCTCATCGCGTTCGCCGCAGTCATCTACGTGGCTGCGCTCCGTGCGATCCCCACCGACCTCTACGAGGCGGCGTCCATCGACGGCGCCTCGGGGTACCTGCGGTTCCGCCTCATCACCTGGCCGCTGGTGGCGCCCGCGGTGACCATCACGACCCTGATCTCGCTCATCTCCGCCCTGAAGCTCTACGACCACGTCGTGGCGTTGACGGGAGGCGGACCGGGCCGCTCGTCGGAGACCGTCGGCTTGGCGATCATCCGCGCCGGGTTCACCCAGAACCGCGCCGGCCTGGCCTCATCGATGGCGGTCCTGCTGCTGGTGATCACCGCGTTGACAACGGTCATCTCGCTCCGGGTGCTGCGCCGCCGCGAGGTGGAGTTGTGATGCGCCAGTTCCGGGCGCTGCTGGCGATCGTCGTCTCGGCCTTCTTCCTGTTCCCCCTGTACCTGGTGATCGCCAACGCCTTCAAGACCGAGCCGGAGATCCTGCGGTCACCGGCCAAGCCGCCCATCGGTCCGACGCTGGACGGTATGTCGGGGGTGCTCAGCGTCGGGGACGTGACCGGCGGACTGGTGAACTCGCTGCTCATCACGGGCTCCACGATCGCCCTGATCATGGTCGTGGCGTCGATGCTGGCGTTCGCCCTCCACATGTCCGACAGTTGGATCAGCAACGCCGTCGGCACCGTCATCCTCTTCGGGCTGATCCTGCCGACGCCGGTGATCCTGATCCCGGTGTTCCGGGTGTTGAAGTACATCGGCCTGCAGAACAGCTTCCCGGGACTCATACTGTTCCTGTGCGCCTACTACGCCCCGTTCGCGGTGCTCGTGTACCGCGGCTTCATGCGGTCGATCCCGAGGGAGCTGGCCGAAGCGGCCTCAATCGACGGGGCCTCCCTGGTCTCCATCTACTGGTCGGTGATACTGCCGCTGCTGCGGCCGGCCACGGCGAGTGTGCTGGTGATCTGCGGGGTGTGGGTGTGGAACGAGTTCCTGCCCCCGCTGGTGCTGCTGGGTCCGCTGCAGGGCAACACGGTCACCGTGGGGTTGTTCCGGTCGGTCGGGCAGTTCGACGTGAACTACGGGCAGCTCTTCAGCTACATGCTCTTCGTGTCGATCCCGGTGCTGGTGTTCTACCTGTTGCTGCAGAGGTACTTCGTCCGCGGCCTCACCGCGGGCGCCACCAAGTGAGCGGTGGCCGTGCGCAACCCGTCGCCCGCCGGAAGCGGGTGGCGCCGTCGCATCGCTCCAACCCGTAAACGCCATCCTCGCCGAACATCATCCGGAGGCTGAGACCATGTCTGAGACCGCCACCCGACTCATCGACACGCACCTCCACCAGTGGGACCTCGACCAGTGCGCGTACGACTGGCTCGACGCCGACCTGCCACCGGTGTTCCATCAGCTGCGTCGCACGTTCCTCGTCGATGAGGCGCGGCAACACATCGAGGCCACGGGCGTGACCGAGGCGATCCTGGTGCAGGCGGAGAACAGCTTTGGCGACACGGCGGCGATGCTCACGGTGGCAGAAGCAGACAACCGAGTCGTGGCTGTGGTCGGCTGGTTCGACCTGCTGGATCCGGATGCGGCGGACGCCGCGCTCGACGGGCTGCAGTCGGCCGGGGCGGTCGTGGGAATCCGGCACCTGATCCACGACGAACCCGATCCTGACTGGGTGCTGCAACCCGCGGTCATCGAGAGCCTCGGCGTCCTGGCCCAGCACGGGATGGCCTACGACTTCGTCGGTGTGCAGCTGCGCCACTTGGAACACGTGCCCACGTTGGCGACCGCGGTCGGCGACCTCCACATCGTGATCGACCACCTGAACAAGCCGCCGATCGGAACCGACGATTTCTCCCGCTGGGTGGAGCTGATGGAAGCGGCGGCGAGCTTCCCGAACGTGTTCGCCAAGGTCTCCGGCCTGCACAACGTCACCC
>JAPOYM010000169.1 GCA_026706565.1 bacterium | reverse complement strand
CGGTTCTGCATGTCGCCGATGAGCTTGCGCTCGAACCAGATCATCAGCATGACCGACACCATCAGGATGGCGAAGGCGCCGACGACCTTGATGAGCATGATCAGCGCCTCGTCGAGGCCGAAGCCGCCGATGTAGGCCGGATCGAGGGCGAGGACGCTCATGGGATCGGCGCCTCCACCCTGATCTCGCAGACCGCGGCGTCGATGTCGATGAGCTCGCCGGGGTCGGCGTCGCCCGCGTTGACGGCGAGCGCGGCGACGGCGGGCGGCACCCGGTCGTCGCCGGCGGCGGTGACCGTGATCGTCCCCGCCGGCGAGCTGACCCGCAGCAGCTCATCGGCGCCGCAGCCCAGACGCTCGAAGTCGCGCGGGTTGAGTCGCAGCTTCGACGGGCGGGCGAGGGAAGCGAGCGACGGGCAGTTGGAGGTGACGGTGCCGCGGTCGTACATCAGGCGGTCGGCCACCAGACGGTAGGAGTAGCGGTCGAACGGGACTGCCGTCGCCGGCGGCAGCACCACGTCGTCGAGAGCGATCCCCGGCGGCCGCGCTCGGCCCTCTGCCGCGTTCGGGTCGCCGCCGGCGACCGGCAGCAGCACGCCGTCGAGTTCGGCACGCACGGCGTCCCAGTCGGCGCCCGCGTGCAGAGGCGACAGCTCGGTCAGTTCGGCCCAAGCTTCCGGCGGCGAACCGATGCCCAGGTCGCCTCCGAGCAGGTGCGCCAACTCGGCGGCGATCTCCCAGTCCCGCCGGCACCCCGACGGCGGTGTGATCTGGCGGGTGACGGCGGTGGCGCGCCCCTCGATGTTGACGTGCGTGCCCGACCGCTCGCCGAACGTGACCGCCGGCAGCGCCACGTCCGCGTGCGCGACCGACGCCGTGGCGAACACGTCGACGGCGATGACAGTGCCCGCGCGCTCCAGCGCCCGCCGGGCCAGCTCCCGGTCGGGGAAGTCGGCCAGCGGGTCGGCGCCGAGCAGGACCAGCACGTCGATCCGGCCCGCGGCCGCGGCGACCAGGATTCCCGCGGCGTCGCCGCCGCGCCCCCCCGGCACCGCGCCCCACTCCGAGCCGTACCATGCGCCGGCGCGCTCCAGCGAGGTGCGGCCCGGCAGCAGCCCGGGCGCCAGGCCGGCATCGATGCCTCCCGCCGCGGCGCCCCGCCGCAGCAGCGGCAGGAAACGGGCCTCGGGGAAGGCGCGGGCCAAGCGCAGCGCCGCTTGCGCCGTCGGTGCAGCCGACTCGGCCAACGACGTGCGGCCCACGAGCACCGTCAGGGGGCGGTCGCCCACCAGGTCGCCGGCGGCCCGCAGCTCGTCGGTCGCGATCCCGGCGAACGCGGCGCCCCCGGGCGGATCGAGGAGCGCCTCGGCTATCAGGTCGGCGTCCCCGGGGCGCACCCGCAGCGAGCAACGGGCCAGCGGCGTGAGCCCGCCGGCGAGGGGCGCCATCTCCACGAGCGACACGTCGCCGGAGCCGACCGCGCCCCGCAGGCGCAGGAAGAGGGCGCCGAACTCCTCGCGCAGGTCGCCGGCGAGCGTCAGCACAACACCGCCCGGCCGGCAGGCGTCGGCGATCGTGGCCCGCGGCAGGGCGCAGACCAGCTCCGCGGGGAGGCCGTCACCCAGCTGCACGTCGACGTTGTCGGTTCCGATGACGCCCTTGGCCAGCTTGGCCCAGGCGTACTGATCCTCACAGCAGAGCCGGGCGCCGCCCAAGACGCCCACCGACGACGGCCCGCTGCGACCGAGGGCCTCCTGCAGGGCGGCGGCGGCGGCGGCGAGGGCGGTCGACCAGGAGACGGGCGCCAACTCGTCGCCGTCGCGCAGCAGCGGCTCGGCGAGGCGCCCGGCGCTGGCGACGGCCTCGAAGCTGAACCGGTCGCGGTCGGTGAGCCAGCCGTGGTTCACCGCCTCGGAGTCGACGCCCTGGATGCGCAGCAGACGGTTGCGCGAGGCGTGGACCGACACCCGGTCGCCGGTGGCGTTGGGATAGGTGGAGGTCGTCTCGGTGAGGTCCCAGGGCCGGGCGCGGAACCGGTACGGGCGGGCGGTGAGCGCGCCCACGGGACAGATCTGCACCGTGTTGCCGCTGAAGTACGAGTCGAAGGGCCGATCGGGGAAGGTGTTCACCTCGGTGTGGTAGCCGCGGCCCTGGAAACCGATGAGCGGCTCGCCGGCCACCTCGTCGGCGAAGCGGGTGCAGCGGTCGCAGAGGATGCAGCGCTCCCGGTCCAAGTAGACCAGGTCGCTGATAGGCAGCGGCTTGTCGAAGTGGCGCTTGGACTCCACGAAGCGGCTCTCACCGGGGCCGTAGGCCATGGTCTGGTCCTGCAGCGGGCACTCGCCGCCCTTGTCGCACACGGGGCAGTCCAAGGGGTGGTTCACCAGCAGGAACTCCAGCACGCCGTCCTGCGCCTTGCGGGCGGCGTCGCTGGCGGTCTCCACGACCATGCCCTCGCTGACCTCCAGCATGCAGGAGGGCGCCAGGGCGGGGCCGCGCCCGGTGTCCACGTCCACTAGGCACATGCGGCACATGCCCACGGGCCGCATCCGGGGGTGGTAGCAGAACCTCGGGATGTAGGCGCCCGCCTGCTCGCAAGCGTCGATGAGCAACTGCCCGGGCGCGGCGTCGATATCGCCGCCGTCGACGGTGATGCGCACCGGGGTCTCGCTCATGAGGCCAGAGGCGCCGCGGCGACCGGGATGCGGCGCGGCAGGTAGGCCTCGAACTCTTCGCGGAAGTCCCGCAGCGCCGACACGATGGGGGAGGCGGCCGAGGGGCCCAGCGGGCAGATGGTGGTCATGCGCGGCGGCCAGGCCAGACCAGGGCTGATGTTGTCGCACACGTCGCTGAGCAGGTCCAGGTCGCCCGCTCGGCCCCGGCCCGCCAGTATGCGCTCCAGGATCACCTCGAGCCAGCTGGTGCCCTCGCGGCACGGAGTGCATTTGCCGCAGGACTCGCGGGCGAAGAAGCGCACCAGGTTGTGGCAGGCCCGGGGGATGTCGGTCTCGGCGTCCATGACCACGATCGCGCCCGAGCCCAGCATCGAACCGGCGGCGTCCACGGTGGCTTTCTCCAGCGGCAGATCCAAGTGTTCGGCGGTGAACCAGGGCGCCGAGGCGCCGCCCGGTATGAAGGCTTTCAGACCCCGGCCCTCCCGGATTCCGCCGCCGTAGCGTTCGTCGCAGATGATCTCCCTGAACGTCGTCACGCCGAAGGGCACCTCGAAGACGCCGGGGTTGCGCACATGGCCCGACACCGCGAACACCCGCGTGCCCGCCGACTTCTCCGACCCGCGGGCCACGAACGCCGCCGCCCCGTGGGTCACGATCCACGGCAGGTTCGCAAGCGTCTCGACGTTGTTGACGATGGTGGGCTTGCCGTAGAGCCCAATGGCGGCGGGGAAGTACGGCGGCTTCAGCCGGGGCATCCCGCGGTTGCCCTCGAGGCTCTCGATCAGCGCGGTCTCCTCGCCGACGATGTAGGCGCCCGCCCCGGTGTGCAGCACGATGTCCACCCCGAAGTCGCTGCCGCAGATGTCCGAGCCCACGTAGCCGGCGGCGTAGGCCTCATTGAGTGCGGCGGCGACCCGCTCGGCCGCCAGCGCCATCTCGCCGCGCACGTACAGGAAGCACTGCGAGAGGCCCAGCGCGTAGCAGGCGATCAGGCAGCCCTCGATGAGCTGGTGGGGGTCGCGCTCCATCAGCAGGCGGTCCTTGTAGGTGCCCGGCTCGCTCTCGTCGCCGTTCACCACCAGGTAGCGGGGCCAGACGTCGGGCGGGCAGAACCCCCATTTGATCCCGGCCGGGAACCCGGCGCCGCCGCGCCCGAGAAGGCTGGCCTCGCGCACCTCGGCGTGTACCGCCGCCGGGGCCGCGGCCAGCGCCCGCCGCAGCCCCTCGTAGCCGCCGGTGCGGAGATACCCCTCGAGGGTGTGGCCGTCCGCGAGGTCCCGCCGGGAGGTCACGATCATCTCGCCGGCGGCGGGCGCCGCCGCCGGCAGCGAGCCCGCGCCGTTGCCGGAGGCGGCCCGATGGCGCTCCCACCAGGCAGGCGGCCCGTCGGCGGACGGCAGGGACACACCGGCGGCGCGCTCAGGGGGGATCTGCTGGCGCACGGTGGCCACGGTGCCGTGCGGCGGCAGGTCGGGACGTTCCCCGTTGCGCAGCTCGGCTGCGAGCCGGTCGAAGTCCTCGGTCCCCACACAGCCCACGTAGCGGTAGTTCACCTGCAAGCAGGGCGCCTCGGTGCAGGCCGCCACGCACTCCACGGCCTCGAGGGTGACCTTGCCGTCGGAGGTGGTGCCGCCCAAGGGGACGTCCAGCGACTCGCTGGCGTGAGCGATCAGGTCGTCGGCGCCGAGCAGGTGGCAGCTGATGCCCCGGCAGATGTTCAGGCGGTACGTGCCGCCCGCTGAGCGCTTGAACATCTCGTAGAACGAGCAGGTGCTGAGCACCTCCGACGGCGTCGTGCCGACCAGCTCAGCGATGTGCTCCATCGCCTCGTCGCTCACATAGCCGTCCTGGGCCTGCGCCACGTGCAGCAGGGGGATGAGCGCCGAGCGCGCCAAGGGGTAGCGCCCGATGATCTCGGCGGCCAGCTTGATGTTCTCGTCGCTGAGGCGGGCCATCAGCGATCCACCTCCCCCATGATCGGATCCACCGAGGAGATGATGGCCACGGCGTCGGCCACCATGCGGCCCTCCAGCATGTACGGGAGGGCCTGCAGGTTGACGAAGCTCGGCGCCCGGATGTGCATCCGGAACGGCTTCGGGCCGCCGTCGGAGACCATGTAGCAGCCCAGCTCGCCGCGGGGCGACTCCACCGCCGCGTACACCTCGCCCGCGGGCACCTTGAAGCCCTCGGTGAAGATCTTGAAGTGGTGGATGAGCGCCTCCATGGACTCGTCGATGCGGCCCCGCGGCGGCGGGGTGACCTTGCGGTCACCGACGCGGTAGTCGCCGGCCGGCATCTGATCGAGAATCTGGCGGACCAGCCGGATGGACTCCCGGATCTCGTTGAGACGTATGGCGTAGCGGTCGAAGCAGTCGCCGTAGCTGCCGCAGACAACGTCGAAGTCGAGCCGGTCGTAGGCCAGGTACGGCATGTGGCGGCGCAGATCCCACGAGTAGCCGGTGCTGCGCAGGATCGGCCCCGTGACGCCCAGCGCCAAGCACTCGGCGGCGCTGACGACGCCCACGCCCTGCAGGCGCTCCCGCCAGATGGGCTGGCCGGTCAGCAGGGCGTCGTACTCGTCGAGGCGGTCGCCGACGCCCTCCAGCAGCCGCAGGGTGTCGTCGCGCCAGCCGTCGGGAAGGTCCGCCGCCACCCCGCCGGGGCGGATGTAGTTGTGGTTCATCCGCAGGCCGGTGATCTTCTCCAGCAGGCGCAGCACCTCCTCGCGCTCGCGCCAGCCGTAGAGCATCATCGAGACGGCCCCCAAGTCCATCCCGTTGGTGGCCTGGAACAGCAGGTGCGAGCTGATGCGGTTCAACTCGCACATCAGCATGCGGATCCAGGTCGCGCGGGGCGGAAGCTCGAGGCCCAGCAGCGTCTCGGTCGCCATCGAGAAGGCCAGTTCGCAGAACAGGGGCGAGGAGTAGTCCATGCGCGTGACGTTGGTGGGGCCCTGCAGGTAGGTGAGCGTCTCGCCGGTCTTCTCCATGCCGGTGTGCAAGTAACCGATGATGGGCTTGCAGCGCGTCACCGTCTCGCCGTCGAGCTCCAGCAGCAGCCGCAGCACCCCGTGGGTGGACGGGTGCTGGGGGCCCATGTTGATGATCATGCGCTCGGGGGCCGAGGGCGCCGCGGTGAGCGACTCCGCCTCGCTGAGCCGCAGCACAGCCCCGCCGCTGCGGGCGTGGACGCGGCCCGCGGTCCGCAGCGCCCCGGCGCTCACCGCTGGTCCCCCGCGGCCTTGAAACGCACGGGCACGACGCCGACCGCGTAGTCCTTGCGGAGCGGATGGCCCTCCCAGTCCTCGGGCATGAGGATGCGCGTCATGTCGGGGTGACCGTCGAATCTGATGCCGAACATGTCGAAGACCTCGCGCTCGAGGTTCTCCGTGCCGGGGAAGGTGTCGAACAGCGTGGGAACGCTCGGGTCGGCCGCAGGCACCTGCACACGCAGGCGCACCCGCTCGCGCCCGCTGTGAGAGATCAGCGTGACCGCCACCTCGAACCGCTGCGGCGCCACGGCGTCGGGGAGGCGGCCCCGATCGTCGGCGCCGAGGTAGTCGACGCCGCAGAGGTCGATGCACTGGGTGTAGCCGGCCTCCCGCAGGGCCTCGACGACTTCGGGGAGCCGCTCGCGTTCGGGGTGCAGGACCGTCCCGCCCCCGGGATCCTCGCTGACAGCTACGCCGAGGCGGCTAAGACCCTGGGGCGCTGGCGCATCCACGGCGGTCACAGGCGGCCGAAGCGGCCGCGCTTGCGGCTGACGACCATGCGGGTGGCCGTCTGGCCGTCGCGTTGGTCGACGACGATGCCCGCCCCTCGGGCCGGGGAGGCTTCGCGGCGGCGCGTCAGCTCGCCGCTGCGGATCAGCCCGTGGAGAGTCAGGATGGCGTGCAGCAGCGTCTCGGGCCCCGGCGGGCAACCGGGGGCGTACACGTCCACCGGCACTACCTGGTCGACGCCCTGGACGATGGCGTAGTTGTTGAACATGCCGCCCGAGGAGGCGCACACGCCCATCGAGATGACCCACTTGGGGGCCATCATCTGGTCGTAGATCTGCCGCAGCACCGGCGCCATCTTCTGCGACACCCGGCCAGCCACGATCATGAGGTCGGCCTGGCGGGGCGAGGCCCGGAACACCTCCATGCCGTAGCGGGCGATGTCGTAGTGCGAGCCCCCTGTGGCCATCATCTCGATGGCGCAGCAGGCGAGCCCGAAGGCAGCCGGCCAGCAGCTGCGCGCCCGAGACCACTTGACCAACTCCTCAAGGCGCCCCGTGGCGAAGTTGTGGGGAAGCTCGGCGAGCCCGCCGTAGGCAGCACCCAGCGGCGCATCCTCGGGCGGTCGGAGGGCATCCCCGGGCGATCCGGCGCCCCGTCGCGTAGCAACGCCATGGGGAAGCTCGGCGAGCCCGCCGTAGGCAGCGCCCAGCGGCGCATCCCCGGGCGGTCGGAGCGCGTCCCCGGGCGGTCGGAGGGCATCCCCGGGCGGTCGGAGGGCATCCCCGGGCGGTCGGAGGGCGTCCCCGGGCGGTCGGAGGGCATCCCCGGGCGGTCGGAGGGCGTCGTCTGGCGGGGGGGTGCTCATGAGGCGGACTCCGCAGCCGGGGCCGTCAAGACCGTCGGCAGCCCCGGTTCGGAATCGCTGACCCGACGGACAGTTCCGGCGGCGGTGCGTTCCGCGTCGACTGCCGGATCGGCGCGGCCCGGCCGCAGAGGGCCCCAGTCGAGGGCGCCCTTGCTGATGAGGTACACGAACGACTCGAACACCGCGAAGGAGAAGATGCCGACAGCCACCAGCCCGAACAGCCCGAGCGCCTCGTGGGTCACCGCCCAGGGGTACAGGAACACGATCTCCACGTCGAAGATGATGAAGATCATGGCCACGAGGAAGAAGCGAACCGGGAACCGCTCGGGGATCTCGACCCGCGAGACGATGCCGCACTCGTAGGGGGCGTTCTTCTCCCTGGTCGGCCGCCGCGGCGCCATCAGGCGCGACGCCGCGAAGCTCAACGCGCAGAACAGCACCGCGAGGACGCCGAGGGCGAGGATCGGGAGGTACTGACCCACGCCGCCCTGCCCGCTACGCCGCGGCGCCCTCGAGGGCCTCCTGCTCCCGGCGGAACCGCTGGTCGCGCCAGTGCAGGCTGAGCACCAGGGTCAGGAAGATGAGGCCCGAACCGATCGCCACCAGCGCCGGCACCAACCGCAGGTCGCCCAGGTCGCGGACCATCACGATGGAGAAGGTGTCGCCGCTCCGGTCCGGCTCGGGCAGGGGCGGCGCCTCCCCCAGAACCTGGACCTTCGGCACTGCCGGGCGGACCTGCACGACGGCGTAGTGCGGCGGGTGCGTGATGCGCGCCGAGTTGGTGATCTTGTTGGCGACCCGGGACCAGAGGCCGCCCTCGGGTTCTGGCTTGCCCCCGATCTCGTAGGTGTCCTCGAACACGTACAGCGGGCTCACCGAGGGCTCCTCGCTGCCGTCGGGCAGCGAGACCACCGTGGGGACGAAGGCGAAGGTGTCGCGTGCGATCAGGAACGCCTCGGCGCTGGCAGCCGCCTCGCCGGCCTCCGCTGTGGACAGCAACTCCCAATCCCCCAGGTCGACGTGGCCGAGCCGCTCCGCCCACTCGATGACCTGCGGCGCCGCGGCCGCCAGGGCGCTCATCGAGAGGTTGTCGATGCGGTTGGCCTCCGCCGCCACCTGCTCGTCGAGCTTGGCCTCTAGAGCCACCTCGTCCAGGTGGCGGGGATCCTCGGGAGAGAGCAGGTCGTTGCGCTCCACCAGACGGGCGCGGATGCCGTCGGTGTCCACCGTGGCGACGGCGGCCCGCACCTCGTCCTGATCGGGCCCCGAATAGTGCAGAGCCAGCGCGATCGCCCGGGGCCCGCAGCCGTGAGCCGGCGGCGAGAACCGCCAGCCGGTCTCGGAGACCGGGAAGATCTGCCCGGTGTCGCAGTTGGGGTCGGGCAGGTCGGACACCGTGGACACATAGGCGTCCTCGATGCCGGTCGCCTCGACCCCCGCGGGGTCCGCGAAGGTTCCCTCGTACTCCCACGTCGGCGAGTCACCCACATAACCGATGCCCTGCAGCCACCAGATGACCGCCATGATGGTGAACCAGCCGAAGAGCCCCGCCAGCGCCAGCAGCGAGCCGAGGCGCACGCCGGTGTTCAGCACCAGCAGCAACCAGACGGTCCCCATCAGCAGGGCCGAGGCCAGCGCCACGGTCAGGATGCCGCGGATCTCCGGCTCCCAGCTGATGCCGCCGAGGGTCACGAGGGCGTTCATACCCATGGCCTTACCCGCTACAACTGCCGCTCGTAGGCCACGATGGCGGCGATCTGTTCAGGGGTCAGCATCCCCTCGTCGCCGTGCGCCAGACAGAACTCGATGCGGCTGATGTACTCCAGGTCACCGGCGTCCCGGTCGGCCACGCAACTGCCGAACGAGGGCATCTGCCCGCCGCCGTCTCCCTGGCCGAAGTTGCCGTACTCGATGCCGTTCCGGCTCCCGGCCGCGATGAATTCCTCGTGCTCGGCGGCGGTGTCGAACTGCCTGGTGGTGGCGCCGCTGTTGAGCGGCGGACCGAAGCCGCCGCCGGCGGCGATCTCCGGCGGTACCAGCGGGTTCTGAGCGGCCACCTCGTCGGCGTCGTAGGACCAGCCGGGCGTGTGGCAGCGGGCGCAGCCGTAGACGCCTCCGTCGGCGGCGTTGTTGAACAGCAGTTCGCCCATCCGGACGGGGTCCTCGGCGGCGTCGGCCAGCATCTGCTGCGCGGCGGCGGCGATGTCGGCAGTCGAGGCCCCGGCGCCTAACTCCTCGCTCGCCATCCCACGGGCAGCGGACGCTATGCCGTCCTGGGTCCGTTGGCGGTTCTCGGCAACGTCGATCTGGTTGTGTTCCATATAGACGATGACGTCGTCGATCTGCTGCGTCGTGAACGGGCCGCCCCCGGCTATGCCCCAAGGCGGCATCGGCGTGTTCGGCCGGCCGTACTCCATGACGTAACGCACCTCGTCGGTGGAGTAGCGGTACAGGACGGCGGCCAGCGAGGGCACCTTCCACTGAACCTGAGCCAAGAAGATCCCGTTGTTGTCCACCAGCGTGTGGTCCCGCAGCCCGCCGGGTCCGTCCACCGAGCCGTGGCAGGTGGCGCAACGCTCCTCGTACAAGTGGTGACCGCGCTCGGCGGCCAACTCGTCGCTGACCTCGATGAGGCCGTCGTGGCGGCCCGGCTCGCCCATCCAGTAGAGCGGGAGCCCGATGGCGATGACCACGGTGCAGACCAAGCCGACCATGAGGCCCTGATCCAGCCTGCGGCCCTCCATCTCGGCGTCGTCGGGGAGCGGTTTGCGGTTGGGGGCCAACTCGATCTCCGAGCCGGTCTCGGCCCGGCCGACGAACCAGTTGAAGATCCAGTAGAGGACGAAGCCGCCGATGGCGACGACGGCCAGGATGACGCCCACGGCGCGCTGCGTCGAAGCGGCCAGCACTCCGAATTCGGCGACGGTGAGCGGCATTACTCCGTAGCCTCACCGATGCAGTGCGCGCCCTGGGCCTCCTGGTTGGTGGTGTTCGTGCCGATGGGCGAACCCTGGATGATCTTCCCCGTGTCCACGAGGAACTCGCCCCGGTCGTTGACCGAGGTGGCGAAGTGGTCCATGCCGCGGGGCGCCGGGCCGCCGCGCTTCTCGCCGACCTGGTTGTACTTCGATCCGTGGCAAGGGCACTCGAACCACTGCGAGCTGACGCATTCCGGCACGGTGCAACCCAGATGCGGACACTTCCAGTACAGGGCGACCAGCCCGGCCTCCATGCCCCGCAGGACCGCCGGGGAGTAGACCTCCCGCGCCTTCGCCAGCGCCCCCTCCGGGTACTCGGTCACCCACATGCGCCCCTCGGGCAGCTTCAGGAAGCCGTCCTCGTCACGCACCTGGGTCTTGAGGCTCTCGACGGTGCCGATGTTGAGGACCGCGCCGAAGCCGGTCACGAACGGCGGCCAGAGGAACCCCAGGACGGCGGCCCCGAACCCCGTGAGGCTCAGTCCCATGAACCCCACGATCGACCGGTTCAGGAACTGCCGGCGGGTGACGCCGACCGCCTCGGGGTCGGGAGCGCTCCACGGTTCGTCGTCGGGTTCGGGCACCGGCACCGGCAGGTCCTCCGCGGCGCGGCGGGCCAGCACCGCCGCCCGCTCCACCTCGCGGCCTGTCGGGGGGCCCGCTTCGCCCGCCGCGGGGCGCCGGCCGAGCCGGTCGCGCAGCCGGGTGCGCCGGGAGAGCCGCCCGGTGACCGATCGGACCTCGCGGCGGCGGTACGCCGCCACGAGCAGGATCGCTCCGGCGGCGGCCAGCACCGGGATCACGATCGCCAGGACGGTCACGGCCTACGCCTCAGAAGTCGAAGAACAGCCCGTCGTTCCACGGGAAGATGAAGTTGAATCCGGGCCCGCGGAAGAACGAGCCGATCATGACCAGCACCGCCCAGAACATGAGGTGTACGGTCATCAGCGACACCGCGAACTTGCGCTTCTCGGGCGCCTTCTCCTTGTTGCGGTCGATGTACGGGGCCAGGATCAGCAGGAACAGGGCGATCCCGGGGATCGTCACGCCGGCCACCATCGGGTGGAACATCGTCAGCAGTTCCTGCAGGCCCAGGAAGTACCAGGGCGCCTTGGAGGGGTTGGGCGTCTCGTTGACGTTCGCCAACTCCAGCAGCGGGGCGTTCACGAAAACCGAGAAGATCAGCAGGAAAGCGGTACACAGCAGCGACGCCACGAACTCGCCCAACAGCAGGTGGGGCCACACATGGACCCTGTCCTGCGGCGTCGCCTTGACGTCCTGGATGGATCCCGACTTGACGACGGTGAGCAGGCGCTGGGTGTGCCCGCCGGGACCCGTCGGCAGGGACGGCGCGGCGGGTTCGACCGGTCCGCCGGGCGCGGCCGGCGCCACGGCTGCCTGCTCGGCGGCCGAACGCGAGCGGTCCAGCAGGTGCGCCGGAATCTTCTCGGAGTCTCCGGGCGGCGCGGCGGGCGGCGGGCTCTCCGCGGGCGCGGCGGGGTCCTCGGCGGGCTTGGCGGCGCCTTCGAGCCGCTCGCGCGCCTCCTTGGCGCGCCGCAGCAGGTGTTCGGGGACCTCCGTCACGGCGCCTCAGTCCCTCGCACCGGCCTACAGCGGCCCGGAGATGCCGCCGTCCTTCCGGACGCGCCAGAAGTGGACGGCAAGGAAAATTATCAGAACGAATGGCAACATCAGCACATGAAGCACATACCACCGCAGCAGCGTGTCCGTGCCGATCTCCACGCCGCTCAGCAGCACGAACCGCACCTGGTCGCCGAACACGGGGGTGAAGCCCATCATGTTCGTGCCGACGGTCACCGCCCACAGCGCCAGCTGGTCCCAGGGCAGCAGGTAGCCGGTGAACGACAGCAGCAGCGTGAGCGTCAGCAGGATCACGCCGATCACCCAGTTGAACTCCCGCGGCGGCTTGTAGGCGCCGTGGTAGAAGACCCTCGCCATGTGCAGGAAGACGGTCAGCACCATGAGGTGCGCGCCCCAACGATGGATGTTGCGGACCAGCAGCCCGAACGCCACCTCCGTCTGCAGGATGTAGATGTCGTCCCACGCCTGCGCCGCCGTCGGCCGGTAGAAGAACATCAGGAAGATGCCCGTCACCGTCAGCAGGATGAACAGGAAGAAGCTGAGCCCGCCGAGGCAGAGCGTGTAGCTCACCCGCACGCCGTGGCGCCTCACCTTCACGGGGTGAAGGTGGTAGAGGACGCTGTTCATAATGACGTAGGAGCGGTTCCGCGGGCTGTCGGTGTAGCCCTTGCGGAAGATCGACCCGGGGCGGAAGATCGACGTCCAAGCCTGCGACCCCTGCACCTGACCCATGAGGTCCGACGCCTTGCCGCTGAGGCGGCCGCCCATCTGCCGGAGGTCGTCTGCTGTCGGAAGCCTTGGAGCCAACTCGGTTCGCCTCGCTCGTCTCTCGTGTCGCCCTCAGTCGAAGCTACGCCAGGCGCATGCCGTAGCCGTACCCGTAGCTGACCACCCGCTGGTGAGGATCGCCGTCGGGCGGCGCATCGCCAACCTTGCCCATGATGATGACACCGGTGGGGCAGCGGTCCACGCACAGGGCGCAGCGCGTGCAGACGTCGTCGTCGATCGTGAAGATCACATGGTCGCTGGGGTCGGCGCCCGGTCGCTCGGTGCCGATCGCCGAGTCGATGGCGTCGGGGGTGACCATGTGGATGCACTTCCACGGGCAGATGTCCACGCAGCCCTCGCACATGATGCACTCGGACTGGTCGATGTGGATGAACTGCTTGGGCTTGACCGCGGCCGAGAGCCACTCCGAGTCGACCTCGGCGAGGACGTAGTCGTCGCGGAACTCCGGCATCGGGGGATTGGCGTCGTTGGCAGCCATCAGACTTCGACTCCTTCCCGCACGAGGGGACGGCCGTAGCGCGACGCCGGCTCGGGGACCTCCACAGGCGGGCGGCCCCTGTTCTGCCAGATGGCGTGCAGGGCCATCTGGCCCACGAGGAACAGGCCGTAGATGACCGTGGCGACGACGTCCCGGGCCACCCGGTAGGTCAGGTCGAACGGCAGCGCCCAAGTGAGCAGGTGCTGATCCGCCGCCCACCAGCCCGGCAGCGGGGGACCCACCAGCATGCGGTCGGCCCGCCAGTTCAGCTCGCTGTCGGCGAAGACGAGCCACCAGTGCGGGACCACCCCGTAGATCCAGAACATCAGGAAGAACGCCAAGGTGGCGCCCACCATGGCGCCGCCCCAGGTCACGGGCGCCTCGACCGGCCGGCGTCGCGCGTACCCCAGCGTCGCCGCTATGCCCAGGCAGGCCACGACCCACGAGCTGGTGAAGGCCACGTTGAAATAGGGCGGGTCGGCGTCGCCGGTGATGCCCAGCCAGAGAGCGAGCACTCCGAAGAGCAGGACCGAGCTTGCGACCATGGCCCGGTTGAACTTCTTCGTCGCTACGTCGATCGCCCGGATTTCGGCCACGCTGCTCCCTCTGGTTGACCAAGCGATGTTAGCCACGCAGGCCCACCGAACACACCCGCGAGCGGATGCGCTCGTGAAAGTGCTCACAAGCAGTCTAGCCTGCCGCCGGCGGCGGGCCGGGGCGAGGGCAGCCGGGGGCCGCCGAGGGCGACCGCACCGGGGCGAAGGGGGCCGACGCTAGGATTTCGCCGGCGGCGCCCGCGGGAGGACCAGTGATCGAAGTACCCGAGTACCTGCTCGAGCGATCGCGCCAGCGGCGCTTGGAGCTGACCGGCGAGGCCGGCCCCGCGCCAGGCTCTCCGGACGCCGGCGGTGCAGCCGCGGCGCCCGCTGCCGCACCCTCCGCCGCTGCGCCCGCCGCGGCGGCGCCGAGCGCCTCGCCCC
>JAPOYM010000001.1 GCA_026706565.1 bacterium | reverse complement strand
ACGCTGATCATGCCCGCGGCGATGAGCGTCTGGTTCACCATCTTGGTGTGCTGGCCGGCACCCGGGCCGCCCTGGTGCACCCAGGTGCGACCCATGGCCTCCCAGAAGGGCTCCAGCGGCACCACCGCCGCGGCGTCGCCGCCGATCATGATCGACAGGGTGCCCCCTCGGGCGCCCACGTCGCCGCCCGACACGGGGGCGTCTACCGCCGCCACGCCCCTCGCCGCCGCAGCCTCGGCGATCTCGACGGCGAGCGACGGCTCGCTGGTCGTCATGTCCACGATGATCTCGCCGCCACCGCAGCCCGCCAGCACGCCGTCGGGCCCCAAGATGACCTCCCGCACGTCGGCCGGGTAGCCCACGATCGTGAAGATCACGTCCGCGGCCTCGGCCGCCTGCCGGGGGGAGTCGGCCCAGGCGGCGCCCCGCGCCAGCAGTCCCTCGGCCTTGGCGCGGGTGCGGGTGTGCACGGTGGCCGGATGGCCGGCGCCCATGAGGTGCCCGCACATCGAGGCGCCCATGACGCCGGTGCCGATCCACCCGATCGGCACCTCCGCCGCCGGGCGACCCTCGATTCCCACGCAACAGAGACTACTCGGCGGGGCCCCGGAGCCTTCCGAGACCGCCGGGCTGCTTCGGCGGCTCGCTCAGGCGGTCAGGCGGGTGATGCGGGCGGCGGCACCGGGGTAGCGGGACAGCAGGTCGGCCCTGTCGGCTGACTCGAAGCGGTCGTCGTGGTAGGGGGGAGACACGGTGGCGCCGATGAGCGACCACTCGCCCAGCGGCTCCCCGCCCATCCAGGTGCCCGCGGGTATCGAGACGCAGGGTCGCTGACCGCCGGCCAGGTCGGCCCCCAGGGTCGGCGATTCCACGGTGCCGTCGGGGTGCAGCAGGAGCATCAGGACCGCCGCCCCGGCGTAGAAGTGCCACAACTCGGCCGCGTCGAGGCGGTGCATGGCCGACACCTCGCCGGCGGCCAGGAAGTAATAGATGGCCGTGCAATGCTCGTCGCGCCACACCTCGGTGAAGCGGCCCCCCTCAGCGGCGTGCGGCCGAAGATTCAACAGCTCGACCACCTGCTCAGCTCTCATGATGCTCCTCTCTCGGGGTGCGCACCCCGCGGATGCGTGCTGTGTCGTCTCGTACCGACAACGAGATGTATCGCGACTTGGGGGGCGAACGCGTGCATCAGGCGGGCTCGGCCCTCTCGCCGGCGTAGAACTCGGTCGTGCGCCTCGCCTCTGCCGGCGCGGCCCTCCGTTACTTGATGGCCTGGGGGTTCAGCGGCGAGCCGACGGCGCGGGGGATCACCAGCGGCGGCGCCACCAGCTGGAACTCGTAGACGCCGTCGGCGGCGCAGTCCTCGGCCAGCTCGTCGAGGTACCAGATCTCGCCCACGAACAGGCCCATGTTCACCACCATCACCAAGTGCAGCGGCTGGAAGCTGTCGGGGATCTCGTTGGGGCGCACTTCGGCGCCCCATGTGTCGGTGGCGATGGCGGCGATCTCGTTGTCCGCCAGCCAGGGGGCTGACAGCAGCGACAGCCCGGGGGAGTCGCCCGCGGAGTAGCCGTCCCAGCCCGGCAGGTTGCGGCGGCGGGCCATGTCGCCGGTGCGGATCAGCACCATGTCGCCGGCGCCGACCTCGGTGCCGTGGTGCGCGCAGGTCTGCTCCAGCAGGTCGCCGTCGATCGGCTCGCCGGGCTCCAGGTACTCCCGGCCCAGCGCCCGGGGCACGTCCAGCAGCACGCCGCGGGACACCACCGTCTTCTGGTTCTGGATGCCGTTGCGGTCGGCGCCCTTGGCGCCCACCAGGTTGGCGTCGAAGCCGTTGTACATCTTCCCCTTGTGGAAGATGTGCGCCAAGGCGTCCCACTGGGTGCCGCCCTGCAGGAACAGGAACAGCGAGTCGTCGGCCACGCCCCACTCCAGCGGCCAGTCCTGTCGTCCGGCGGCGTGGTCGGTGCCGGTGGCGACCATCTGGTGTACCGGGTTGACCCGCCCGAAGGCGCCGGTCTGGGGTCCGTTGCCGTCCAATGGCAGCTCCAGGGAGAACACCTTGCCGGCGCGCACCAGCGAGGCCGACTCGATGATCTTCTCGGGGGTGATGTGGTTGAGGGTGCCGACCTCGTCGTCGTCGCCCCAGCGGCCCCAGTTGTTGTACCGGGTGCAGTACTCCTCGAGCAGGTCGGTGCCGAGCACCTTGCGGGGGATGGTCATGGGGTTCTCCTTGTCGGACTGTCGGGTTCTGTCGGGCCATCAGGGTTCGTCGGGCGGATCATCGTGGTCAGCGGCGCCCGAGCCCCCTCTGGATGCTGCGGGAGCGAAGAGGCGGTGCAGGGCGGCGGCGTCGAGGTCGCCGAGGCCCGCTTCGAGGCCGCGCTCGTAGAGCGGCAGGGCGGCGTCCAGGAGCGGCGTCTCGGTGCCGATCGACCGGGCGAAGTCGGCGATGATGCCGGCGTCCTTGCGGATGATGGACAGGCGGGCCGACGGTGGGTCGAAGCTGTCGGCCACCATCATCGGGCCGCGGATGTCGAACATTGACGAGGTGCCCACGCCGGCGGAGATCACCTCCTGAGTCACCTCGGGATTAAGCCCGGCGGCGGCCCCGAGGGCGTGCGCCTCGGCGGCGGCGAGGGTGTGTACCGCCACCAGCAGGTTGGCGACGAACTTCATCCGGCTGCCGTTGCCGAAGTCGCCCAAGTGGTACGTGCGGCGCCCGATGACGTCGAATATCGGCTCGGCCCGCTCGAAGCCGGCGCGGCTGCCGCTGCTGTAGACGACCAGCGTGGCGTCGGCGGCCTGCAGGCCGGTGCCGCTGACCGGCGCGTCCAGCAGGTCGCAACCCGCCGCGGCCAGGCGCTCGCGTGCCCGCTGCTTGTCCTGGAGGGGCAGCGTGCCCATCTCGGCGGCCACGATCCCTGCCGGCTCGGCGGCCGCGAGCTGGATCGACACGTCGCCCAGCGCTTCAGTCGATGGCAGCGACAGCAGGACCACGTCGCTGCGAGAGGCCGCCTCGGCGACCGATTCGACCCTGGTGGCGGCCGAGGCGGCGACCGTGGAGGCGTCGACGTCGTAACCGCACACCTCGAATCCGGCGTCGACCAGGTGTCCCGCCATGGCGCCGCCCATCACACCCACACCGATCACCCCGACGCGGGGAAGGCCGTCAGTTCCCTCCGAACCCATCACAACTCCACGACCGCCACGCGACCCTCGTGGCCGTCGACCATGCCGAGGTTGAGAGAGCCGTCCGGTTCGTCGGCGGTTCCTCTCACCTCGAAGAGGTCATCGATCGGGCAGCTCACCACGGCGGGCACCGCCAGCGAGCGGGCCACCTCCATGAGGTGCGCAGAGGGCGCGCCGCCCAGGGCCACGAGACCGGCGGCGTCCCACAGCAGGGGAGCGAAGTTCGCCAGCGGGTACTGCACCACGATCACGTCCCGCGGACGTACATGGTCCACCTGGGTGGGGCTGGTGACCCACACGGCGCGACCCGCCCCCACTCCGGCGGACGCCGCCAAGCCGTCCCGGAACTCGCCGTTGGCGAGTGCCACCGAGGCCAGGAAGGGCTCCCAGCGGTCCCGCCCCACCCGGTTGCGGCCCAGCGGCTCGGTGCGCGGCCGCCGCAGGGCCTCGCGGGCCATCGCCAGGGCCTCGGGCCGGCGCAGTTCCTCTAGGGCTTCGGCCCCCGTCTCGCCGGAGTCCGTGACTGGGTCGCGGCGCGCCGACCGTGCCTGCTGCACTTGCAGCAGCAGGGCGGCCCCGCCGGTGACGGCCCACTCCACCAGGTTGCAGTCCAGCTCTGCGGCGGCCTCCCGGGCCAGAGCTGCCACCTCTTGCAGCGTGTTGGCGCCGATCAACTCCAGCGCTTCTGTCCCCGAGATGCTGTTGTCGGGCCCCACCGCGGCCCGCACGCCCGGCACCCAGCCGGCCAGCAGGTCCCGCGGCGAGCCCTTCACCGCCGAGACGCTCACGGCGCCGATGTCATCGACGGTCGCCGTGCCGCCGCAGTCGGGCGCCAGTTCTGTCTGCACCAGCACTCCCATGCCAGCGCTGCCTGCCTCGATGCCGGCGGCCTCGAAGCGCTCCAGCGCCTCAAGGGTGAACATCGCCGACCACACGCTGCGCAGCGCCTTGGGCACCTCGTCGCGCCGCAGCTCGGGCAGCGAGGCGAACGCCCCCGCCCAAGTGCCTTCGCCTTCCAGCGCGCTGGACGAGCGGGCGATGAGCGGTTCGGCCAGCTCGGCGGCCGCCTCGTCGATCTCGGCCTCCAGCGCCTCGTCCAGTTCGCTGCGCAGCAGCAGCATCCGGGCCGCTCCCGAGCCGCGTCCGGCCAGCTGCTCGGCGGCTCGCCGCAGCGGCCCGGCGGAGGCGGCCAGCGTGACGACGAACCCGTCGAGGGTCGGGAGCCCCGCTCGGCGCGCCCTGGCGAGGTTCGCCGCCTTGGCCCCGACCGTCGGGACGTCCAGCGCGTCGGGATCGTCCAGCCGGACGACCCGCGGTTTCATCGAAGGCCGGTTCGGGTCGTAGTCGGACCGGTGCCGCGCCGCCCGCTCAGCCTACGGCGATGATCTCCGGCGCGGGCGTGGAGATCATCTCGATGCCGGTGTCGTTGACGATCAGCATCTCCTCGAGCCGCACGCCGAACTCGTGCAGCTTGCCGTGCTGGGTCTCGAGGGCGAACACCATGCCGGGCTGGATCTCCACGGGATGGTCCAGCGACCAGATCCGGGAGATGACCGGGATGTCGTACTGCGCCAGGCCCAGGCCGTGGCCCCACAGGTTGGCGGCCGCCTCGTCCTCCTCCTCGTAGCCCCAGATCTCCTTCGCCGACGGCCACACCGAGGCGATGTCGGCGGTGGTGACGCCCGGCCGGGTGGCCTCGATGGAGTCGTTCAGCCACTTGAGTGCCAGGTCGTAGTACTGCTTGTGCTCGTCGGTGGGGGTGCCGCCGACGCAGTAGGTGCGGTACACGCAGGACTTGAAGCCGTTCCAGGTGAGCGCCGCCAGGTCGATGATGACCAGCTCGCCGGGTCGGATGATGCGGTCGCCGTGGTTGCGCCAGTTGGGCCAGGCGTTGGGGCCCGACGAGACGATCACGTCCTCCACGTTCTCCATGCCGGGGATGTTGTAGAGCTGCTCCATGCCGTAGGCGGTGACCTCGTTCTCGGTCAGCCCGGGGCGCAGGAACTGGCTGAACTGGTAGTGCACGACGTCGCAGATGGAGCCGACCATCCGCATGGCCTTCTGCTCGTTGGGGCTCTTGATGGCACGGGCCTCCATCATCGGCGTCATGCCGTCGGTCCAGTTGATGCCGCGCTCCTCGAAGACCCGGATCATGTTGAGGTCCATGAAGTCCACGCCGAGGGGCTTGTCGGCGACGCCGGCCTCCTCCAGGTCGCCCATGAGGGCGTTGGTGAACTTCGCCACCTGCGAGCTGGCGGCCGGCCCGGCGGCCCCCTTGATCCAGGCGTAGGAGTAGCGCACGTTCTCGGCGGGGATCCACGGGGAGTGCTCCCGCAGGTGGTAGCCGATGTCGCCCTGCTCGTAGATGATCGGCTCGCGCCCCTCCACCAGCACGGCGTAGCGCAAGCCGGGCTTCAGCTGGTTCCAGCCCGGGGTCAGCGTGGAGGTGACGTAGCGGATGTTCTCGTCGTACATCAGCAGCATGGCGCCGAGCTCGTGGCGGGCCATGGCCTCCCGGGCGCGCCGCAGCCGCCACTCGCGGACCTCCTGCCAGTTGATCCCCTCGCGCCAGTCGGTGTTGAGAACGCCGAACGCTTCCTTCATGGTGATGCCCTCCAGCCGTCGGTCCGGGCGGCCGCTGGGGGTCCCGGCGCCCGCGCCGGGTCAATCTAGTTGCTGGCGCCCGGCGGGTTCAGTTCCGCTCAACGCACCCGGGTCGCCCCGTAGCGATCGTTCCGGCGCGGATGGAGTTCAGGGGAGGATCTCCAAGGCGTCGACATGTGCGGGGCGGACGACCGAGAAGTGGCGGTGGTCGAACGTCGCCACCTGTGTGAGCCCGAGACGCTCGGCGGCGGCGACGATGGAGCCGTCGACGGTGCCGAGCGGGAGATCGCCGTAGCGGGCGACCAGTTCGGCGATCCGCAGCCAGTCCCCGTCGGCCACGGGTTCGACGATGAAGTCACCGGCCGCCAGGTCGCCCAGGAACCGCACCTCGGCGCGGGTCCCGAGCCGTGTGCCGACCAGGTACGCCGCCTCGGTGATCACCAGCGTCGGCACCAGCAGCGGCTCGGGATGGTTGCGCAGTAGTTCCAGAGCGGCGTGGTGGTTGCGGTCGTCGGCGTCGACGTAGGCGTACAGCGGCCCGGCGTCGACGAGGAGGGCTATGGAGTCACCTCGGCGGCCAGTATCTCCTCGATGCGCTCGGAGACGTCGTCGCGCCCGCTGCGACCGGCGCCGGCGGCGCGCAACCGGCGCGGCCCGCCGACGTGGCGCTCGATGGCCTCTCGGGTGAGTTCGGAGATGGTCATATTGCGCCGCGCCGCCTCATGGCGCAGACGCAGATCCAGGTCATCGGGAATCATGACGGTCGTCCGCTGCATATATGCCAGCATATCCACTGTTCACGCGCATCGGTCGCGTCCCTTGATGCCGGGATGGCTCCAGTCTCAGTCTGACCGCAGTGCCTCGGTGGGGGGCATCCGTGCGGCGCGGATTGCGGGGTAGATGCCCGCCACCGCTCCGATCACCACCGCGGCGGCGATGCCGCCTCCGATGGCCACCGGCGGGATGATGGCACGCCATCCGTGCACCGCCGAATAGGTATAGGTCGCCGCCACCCCCAGCAGCGTGCCGGCGATCCCGCCTGCGGCCGCCAGGGTGAGCGCCTCGGTCAGGAACTGCCGCCGGATGTGGGCGCGGGTGGCACCGATGGCCCGCCGCAGTCCGATCTCGCCGCGGCGCTCCATCACGCCGATCACCATCACGTTGGCGATGCCGATGGCGCCGACGAGCAGCGACACCGCGCCGAGGCCCAGGAACAGCGCCGTGAACGAGTTCTCGGCGGCGGCCTGCGCCGCCAGCAGGTCCGAGGGCCTGCTGACCTCCACCTCCTCAGGGTTCTCGGCGTCGATCGTGGCCGGTAGCAGGTCGCGGGTCTCGTCCAGGAACCGGCGGTCGACGCGGATGTAGATCACCGCGGGCTCCAGGTCCACGTCGTAGTACTGCTCGGCCGCCCGGTCGCCGATGAGCACCGCCCTGTCCAGATCGGCGGCCAGTGCGAAGGTCTCCAGCACGCCGGCCACGTTCACCCAGCGATCGCCGAGCCAGACCCGCACCGGTGTCTCGAGGTCGCGGATGCCCAGGCGCTCGGCCGCGACGGCACCTACCACCGCGGCGGGGTAGTCGCGGGTGGCCTCACTGAGGAACGATCCGTGCGCCATCGAGCCGTTGAGTGTTGCCATCAGCCGCGTATCAGTTGCATACACCGAGATAGCGCCGGTGCGGTTCGCCGGGACAAGGCTGTTGCGGTACACCGCAGCGTCCACGGCGTAGACCGCTGAGGTGGCCTCGACTGTGGGTAGCCGGCCGATTGCCCCGGTGGCGGTTTCGGGCAGCGACGCATCGCCGGCGCCGAACCCGGTGCCGGGGCTGACGGTCAGCAGGTTCGTGCCGAGGGCGTCGATCTTGTCAATGAGGTCGGAGCGGGAGGATTCCGAGAGGCCGAGCACGCTCACGACCGAGGCGATGCCGATTGCGATGCCAAGCGCTGACAGGGCGGCGCGCAACTTGCGGGTTGCGAGTGAATTCAACCCGACCCGCACGACCTCGGCGAGGGGCAGCCGGCTGGGTCCCACCCCCGTCGGTCCGTTGCACGTCGCAGTCACGGGGTGCCGGCCTCACCGGTGGTGTCCGCCGTGAGCCGTCCGTCGAGCACCGTCAGCTCGCGGGGAAGGGCAGAGGCGATCTCACGGTTGTGGGTGATCACGATGATCGTGCGTCCCTCGTCGTGCAGGGAGTGCAGGAGGTCGATGATTGCCTTGGAGGCCGCGGAGTCGAGGTTTCCGGTCGGCTCGTCGGCGAGGATGAAGGCCGGTTCGTGCACCAGCGCCCGGGCTAGAGCCACCCGCTGCATCTCGCCGCCGGAGAGTTCGCTGGGCCGGTGCTGCGCCCGCGCGCCGAGCCCGACACGTTCGAGTGAGGCGGCGGCGGCCTCCCTGCGCTGCGGGCGCGGGATCCCGGTGTAGAGCAGGCCGTTGGCCACGTTGTCGAGGGCCGAGGTGCCGGGCAGCAGGAAGAAGCGCTGGAACACGAAACCCACGCGCCGCCCGCGGATCGCCGCCAGGGCGTCGTCGTCGAGGCTCGAGGTGTCGACTCCCTCGATGAGGACCGCCCCGCTCGTTGGCGCATCGAGCGTGCCCATGATGTGCAGCATCGTGGACTTGCCGCTGCCCGAGGGTCCGACGACGGCGACCATCTCGCCGTGGGAGATCCGCACCGACATCCCGGCGAGCGCCGTCACCGGCGGGTTGCCGGGATACTGCTTCGAGACATCGTGCAACTCGAGCGCCGCTGCCGGCGGGTCCGAGCCGCCGCCGGGCGGCCTCACCGCGGGACCACGACCGGCGCACCCTCCCGGAGGCCGGTCGCTCGCACCTCCACGTCACCATCGGCGAAGAGCCCCGTCTCCACCCCGACGAGGACGGTGGTGCCGTCGGGTTGCAGGACCTCGACGGCATAGCCGCCCTCGACAAGAGCAAGCAGTGCCGTGGCGGGAACGACGAGGACGTCACGCACCAGGGTCTCGACGATCTCCACGTCCACAGACGCGCCGATCCAGACCACAGGGGCCGCCTCGGCGAGCGTGATCGTGACCTCCACGAAGCCCTCGCCCTGCGCGTCGGTGAGCGGGGCCGGGTTGATCAGGGCGACGGTGCCGGCGATGTCGCTGTTGTCGGGCAGTTCCACGTTGACGGTGTCGCCCTCCTCGAGCAGGTCGCGCGCGGCCAGCGGAAGTTGCGCGATGACGCGCTGCGAGGTGGCCATCACACCGTCGATGGGCGCCTCGATCACCGTCAGCCCGGCGAGCGGAACGCCGGCGGCGATGTCCTGGCCCGCCTCGATGCCCGGCTGCCAGGAGCCGACTTGCACTTGGCCGGACACGAAGAGCACGTCGGCTGTGCCGACCTCGCCGTCGACGTACGTTCCGAGGGAACCCTGCCAGGCCCGCACGGCGGCCTCCGTGGCCTCGTCGAACGAGCCGTCGACGCTGAACCCGGCGGCCTCTCCGAACCCGAGAGCGGCCAGGTTCTCCTCCAGTTGGCGCACGTCGGGACCCTCGTCGCCCAGGGACATCGTGCGGTAGGCGGTCGCGTCGCCGTACATGACGACCTTGGTTTGGTAGCCGTCGGCGAGGTCGGCCACGTCGCGGAGGGCTCTGTCGAGCGCGGCCTGCGCGCTGGTGACCGCCTGCTCGAGCGCGGCCAGTTCCTGGGGGCTCAGCGGGGCGACGAGGTCACTCAAGGACTGTTCGGCGGCGAGCACGGAGGCTTCGGCGGTGTCGATGTCGGCTTGTGAGGGTCCGGTGAGGAGGTCGGCGTGGTTCTGTTGGGCTTGGGCGAGGCGGCTGTGGGCGTCGGCGAGGGTGGCTTCGGTGGGGTTCTGGAGGTCCGTGAGTGCCTGTTCGGCGGCGAGCACGGCCGCTTCGGCGGTGTCGATGTCGGCTTGTGAGGGTCCGGTGAGGAGGTCGGCGTGGTTCTGTTGGGCTTGGGCGAGGCGGCTGTGGGCGTCGGCGAGGGTGGCTTCGGTGGGGTTCTGGAGGTCCGTGAGTGCCTGTTCGGCGGCGAGCACGGCCGCCTCGGCCGCGTCGATTTCAGCCGTTGCTGCCCCTGCCAGCAGATCGCTGAACCGCTGGAAGGCTGTGGCGACGGAGGCTTCGGCGGTGTCGATGTCGGCTTGTGAGGGTCCGGTGAGGAGGTCGGCGTGGTTCTGTTGGGCTTGGGCGAGGCGGCTGTGGGCGTCGGCGAGGGTGGCTTCGGTGGGGTTCTGGAGGTCCGTGAGTGCCTGTTCGGCGGCGAGCACGGAGGCTTCGGCGGTGTCGATATCGCTCTGGGACGGTCCCGCGAGCACGTCGCGGAGCGAATCCGTGGTCCGGGCGAGTTGAGCACGGGCGTCGGCGTAGTCGGCAGCGTCGGGTTCGGGAATGCTGGCGAGGTACAACTCGGCCGCCTGGAACCGTTGCTGCGCCGCCTGGAGATTTGGAGAGGGGTCCTCGCCCTGCAGGGCGGCCAGCGCTTGCTGCGCCTCGACTAGTCGCTGGCGGGCCGCGACCAGTTCCTGCTCGTCCTCAGCGAGGGCTGCCTCGAGCACGGCGGCCTCAGCGCCGGCCAGCTCGCTGCGGGCAGCGTCCTGGGTTCGGAGCTGCTGGTGAACCGACGCCAGGACTCCCGCTGCCCGGGAGCGTTCCGCCAGCGCCGCCGGCCGCAGTTCCTCGGAGATCTCCACGAACTCCTCGAGCCTCTCGGCGGCCACGAGGACGGCGGCTTCGGCTGCGTCGACGTCGGTCTGCGATGGCCCGGCGAGGAGGTCGGCGAGGTCCAGTTCGGCCCGGGCGAGGCGGTTGCGGGCATCGGCGAGGGCGGCCGCGGTGGGGTTCTGAAGGTCGGCGAGCCTCTCGGCGGCCACGAGGACGGCGGCTTCGGCGGTGTCGATGTCGGTTTGTGAGGGTCCGGCGAGGAGGTCGGCGTGGTTCTGTTGGGCTTGGGCGAGACGACTGCGGGCGTCGGCGAGGGCGGCTTCGGTGGGGTTCTGGAGGTCCTCGAGGGCTTGGCGGGCGGCGAGGACGGCGGCTTCGGCGGTGTCGATGTCGGTTTGTGAGGGTCCCGCGAGGAGGTCGGCTAGGGCCTCCGCTGCGGTGTCCGTGGTCGCTCGGGCTTCGTCGATATCCGCCCGTGCGGCGCCGGCGAGGAGGTCGGTGTGGTTCTGTTGGGCTTGGGCGAGGCGGCTGCGGGCGTCGGCGAGGGCGGCTTCGGTGGGGTTCTGGACGTCGGCGAGGGTTTGGCGGGCGGCGAGGACGGCGGCCTCGGCAGTGGCCAGGTCGGCGGCGCCCGCAGGTGCGAGCAGCTCGTCCCGCCGCTGGGTGACCTCCGCCAGGGTTGCTCGAGCCGAGGCGATGTCGGCCTCGGATCTTCCGGCCAGCGCCTCGCTGAGTCGCCCGTCGGCGTCGAGCAATCCGTTCTGTGCCGCCTCCAAGCGGTGCTGGGCGTCCGCGACCTGGGCGGGTGTCGGGCTGTGCAGGACGCCGTACAGCGGCTCACCGCGCTCGACGATCGCTCCCTCGGCTGCCAGATAGCCGAGTACCCCGCTGCTGCCGGCGGTCAGGGTCGCAGCAGTCGCGTAGTCGAGCGTCCCGGAAATCTCGAGGTACTCGGCCAGGTCGCGCCGCTCCACCGGAGTGGTCGTGAGCGCCATCTCCTTCGTCGCATCGCCGTCATCGGAGCCGGAGCGGATGCCGGTGACCACCGCGGCGGCGGCTCCGGCAGCGATGGTGACCACCGCGATGCTGATGAGCAGGCGGGCTCGCCTGCTGCGCGGGGAACTCAAGAACCGGACCGAGGCTCGCTAAGCCCAAGGCGGCCGATGTTCATTTCCGCCTGGCATGTTTCGAACGCAGCGGCGACATCGGGATCTCCGAAGTCGACGCCGGCGGGACCGTCGCCGGAAAGTTCCCATACTTGGACGATCGGGCCGTCGGTCGGACCGTCGTTCCCGCCCCCGCGAGGACCGAGATCGCCGAAATCCGGGTCGCCCATGTCCACGCCGTTGTCGCGCATGCACCGGGCGAACTCGAGAAGCGAGTCCTGAAGTTCAGTGATGTCGACGGTGGTCGCTCCGCCGCCGACCGACAGACCCTGCAGCAAGTCCGCGCAGGCCTCAGCCGCCGCGGACAAATCGAGGTCCGGACCAAGACCTTCTGCTTCTGTGGCACCGCCGGCACCCGGCCGGATACCGAATCGCACGGTGCCGTCGGCTTGGACGACGGGGTCAGGGAAGTCCACGCCGTTGTCGCGCATGCAATCGGCGAAGCGCAGGAGCCGCTCCTCGTCGCTCAGATCCTCATCGCCGCCGGGTTCCGCCGGGTTCGGCTGTGCCGTCGTCGTGGTGGGCGGACCATCCCCGTCGTCCGCGTCATCTGCCGTCGGGGTTGTCGTCTCCGTGGTTGTGTCCGTGGTCGCTGTCTCTGTGATCGTCGCGACGGTCGTCCCTGTTGTCGCCGTCTCTGCGGTGGTTGCCGCGACGGTTGCCTTGGTCGTTTCCGAAGTCGAGGTTGTGATTCCTGCGGTCTCGACGTTCTCGGACTCGGACACCGCCTCTGCGGCAGGGACTGCCTCCACGAGGGTCGCGAGGCCGCTTGAGTCGGTCTCACCCCCGCAGGCGGCCACAGCGAGCGCGAGCGCTGCGGCAATTCCGGAGAGAGCGGATGAGAGTCTCAACACGCGGTGCTCCTTTCGCGACCTGGAGTAGGGGAATCGGGTGGCTTGCGTGTCTATTGAAGGATGTCGTTGTAAGCGGAGGGTGAGCGACGGGTAAGAATCACCTAAGAATCCAGTGCTCCGTCTCGGGCCTCGGCAGGCGCGGCACTACCGTCAACCGAATCATGAGTCGCCAGACCATCTTCGTGGCCGAGGATGATCCTGCCATCGGCACCGCGTTGCAACGGACACTCAATCACGAGGGCTACGACGTGCGCCGCGCCGCCGACGGGGCGGAGGCGTTGGAGACGCTCGCCAGGATGAAGGCGGATCTCATCATTCTCGACGTGGCAATGCCGTACATCGATGGTCTGGCGGTCTGCCGCCGCCTACGCCGCGCCGGCAACCGCACGCCCGTGCTCATGCTGACGGCACGCGACACCATCGGCGATCGAGTAGAGGGCTTGGATGCGGGTGCCGACGACTACCTGGTGAAGCCGTTCTCCCTCGACGAGTTGTGCGCCCGCATCAGGGCGCTGCTGCGGCGCGCCAGCGTGACCGGTGTCGAGCCGTCCGCAGACCGTCGAGACGTTCTGCGCGTCGCCGACCTGGAGCTGGATCGAGCCGGCCGAACCGTCCATCGCGGCGACCGCCTCGTCCATCTGACGAAGACCGAGTTCGACCTCCTCGAACTGCTCGTACACAACAAGGGGATCGTGCTCAGCCGGGACACGATCTACGAGCGCGTGTGGGGGTTCGACTTCGAGACCGGCTCGAAGTCCCTGGACATCTACATCGGTTACCTGCGACGCAAGCTGGAAGCCGATGGTTGTGAGCGCCTCCTGCACACCGTGCGAGGAGTCGGCTACGTGGCGCGCGAGCCATGAGCTTGCAGGCCCGCGTCGGGCTGCTCGCCTTCGTCGCTGTCATCCTCGGCGTCGGTCTGACCGTCGGTAGCGGCTACTTCTTGACGCAGCGAGAACTGCGCCAAGAAGTAGACGACTTTCTGGAGAGACGAGCTGAAGCGGTAGCGGGCTACGTGGGGAGTCCCGCGGACGCCGGCGCCCAGCGCGAGCGCGGCACCCTGCCTGTGATCGGCGTAATCGAATTGGCTGACTTCGACGCCCATGTCCAGATCCTGGACGGTGAGGGACAGCCCGTCTTCTCGATCGGCGCGGTCGTTCTGCCGGTTGGCTTGGAGGAACGGCGCCTCGCGACCGGCGGCGATGCTCCCGTGCGTCGAACGGCGGAGATTGACGGGCAGCGCTACCGGATACTCACCGCACCCTTCAGCGGTGAGGGGGCCGTGCAGATCGCCCGAGATCTGGACGAGACCGACCGCGTTCTGAATGATCTGCTGCGCCGGACGGTACCGCTGGGAGCGGCTATAGCCGTTGCGGCGGCGACGACGGCGTGGTTTCTGACTCGTAGGGCGTTGCGCCCCGTCACGCAGTTGACGCATGCCGCAGAACGCGTGGCGAGAACGCAGGACTTGGCAGCGGCCATCGAGGTCAACCGGGGAGACGAGGTGGGCGTCCTGGCGCGCAGCTTCAATGCCATGCTTGAGGCGCTGCAGACATCGCGCCAGCAACAGAACCGCCTGGTGGCGGACGCTGGCCATGAGCTACGCACCCCCCTGACGAGCATGCGAACGAACGTCGATCTGCTGCAGCGGGTTGAGTCGCTGAATGACGGTGAGCGGCGCCGAATCCTCGTTGACGTCAACGCGGAACTCCACGAGCTGAGCGAACTCGTGCGGGAGCTCGTTGAACTTGCCGGCGAGCCGGGAGCTGACGACGAGCCGTTCACGACGCTCGATCTGGCCGATCTGGCGGTGGAGGCCGCGGATCGGGCGCGCCGCCGCTCGGGCCGCGAGATCGCGACCGAAGCGAGCGGCCGAGAACCAGTGTGGGGACAGCTTGGATCGCTTGAGCGAGCCATCGACAATCTGCTGGGCAATGCCACCAAGTTCACTCCCGAGGGCACCCCGATCCGGATCCTCACTGCTGGCGGCCGGCTCGAGGTGCATGATGCCGGACCGGGAATCCCGCCCGAGGATCAGCCGCTGGTGTTCGACCGCTTCTTCCGCTCAGCAAGCGCCCGCGCAGAGCCGGGATCGGGCCTGGGCCTCGCCATCGTCAAGCAGATAGTCGAGCGTCTCGACGGCCACGTCTGGGCCGGCACATCTCCGATGGGAGGAGCCGAGGTGGGCTTCGAGATCCCAACCGGCGAGGCGGATAGTCGCTAGAAGACTCCTTGGAAGTTCAGCGTCGCGGCGGCCGGCAGCAGGGTGGTCCGGACTCTCGACACGTGGTGCTCCCGTCCTGGTCCGGCGCGCCTGGGTGTGAGGTGCCTCATTCCCGTCTCACACCGGTCTCGCACCCCTATTGAAGTGGGCCTCGGTAAGAGGCGAGTGAGTGAGAGGCGCGGAAAACTCGAGTGTGAACCGGAGGCCACTCTCCGGCGGTCACACCCTCTGCGACGGGTCGCGCCCCTGTGGTTGGGCTCGGACGGATCACACGGCGGCAATGGGCGGTTCGGGCGCGGTCGCGCTGTCGCGGGGCGCGCCTGGAGTCGCGGCGCGGGCGGTGTGCCGGTGGATCACGGCGAACAGGGCGGCGACGAGGGCCGCGGAGGCGGTGAGGGTCCACAGGCTGGCGTCGAATCCGCCGGTGGCGTCGCCGATGGCG
>JAPOYM010000132.1 GCA_026706565.1 bacterium | reverse complement strand
ACGCCGCCTCGCGAACGGTCCGCTGAGAGACCACGACCGGCACGGGGCGTCAGCCGGAGGTCCTCAGTGCCTGCCAGATGCGTTCGGGTGAGAGCGGGGTGGCGAGCGTCTCGGCCGCCGGGGTTCCAGCGGTTGTAAGCGCGTCGAGGGCGGCGTTGAGGACGCAGGAGAAGGCGGCGTTGGTGCCGCCCTCGCCCATGCCTTTCATGCCGCCGGGGGTGTGCGGCGAGGGCGTCTGCTGGAGTTCGACGGTGAAGTCCGCCAGCATGTCGGCGCTCGGCACGAGGTAGTCGACCAGGGTGGTGGTGCGGGGCTGGCCGTCGGCGTCGTAGACGACTTCCTCGCTCAGCGCCGCCCCGATGCCCTGGGCGGCGCCGCCGTGTACTTGGCCCTGCACGATCACCGGGTTCACCACCGTGCCGCAGTCCAGGACCACGACGTAGTCAGTGATCTCCACGCCGCCCAGTTCGGGATCCACGGCGACGGCGCAGGCGTGGGCAGAGAAGGAGAACGTGGGGCTGGGCGGGTCGTAGACATAGCCGGCGGTCAGGCCCGGGGCTTGGCCCTCCGGCAGCCGGAACCCGCGGTGGGCCGCGGCGGCGACCTCGGCCAACGGCACCGAGGCGCTGGTCCCGGTGACGGTCGCCTGCCGTGCGGCGAGGGTAAGGTCGGCGGGGTTGGCCTCCAGCATGTCTGCGGCGATGGCGCGGACGCGACCGGCCAGCTCGCGGGCCGCCACGACCGCCGAGCCGCCGCCCAGCGCCATCGAGCGGGAGGCCGCAGTGCCGAAGGCCGAGTAGGGGGTGACGTCGGTGTCGCTGTGGATCACCTCCACGTCCGCGGGGTCGACGCCCAGCTCGTCGGCCAGCAGTTGCGCCAGGGTGGTCTCGAGCCCCTGGCCGTGCGGCGACACACCGGTGTAGAGGCGCACGCTGGCGTCGGGTTCCATCCGCACCACGGCACTCTCGTAGCCCCCGATGCGGAGTCCCAGGATCTCGTTCAGGAAGCTGGGCCCGACTCCCGCGAGTTGCACATGCGAGGCGTAGCCGACGCCGCGGAGGCGGCCGTCGTCCGGCGGCGGGTCATCGGTGGCCCGCGCCTCGATGAGCTCGCGGGCGCGGCGCAGCGGGGCGGCGTAGTCACCGTTGTCGTAGGTGACCTGCGTGCGGGTGGTGTAGGGCTGCTCGGTGGGGCGGATCATGTTCTGCTCGCGCACCTCGGCGGGGTGGCGGCCCAGCGCCCGCGCCACCAGCTCCACCGCCCGCTCGCCGATGAGGGCCGCCTGGGTCTGGCCGAACCCCCGATAGGCGCCGGTGGGCATGGTGTTCGTGGCCGCTAGCCGTCCGCATCCCCGCACCGCGTCCCAGCGGTACGGGCCGGGGGCCATGCCGAGTGCCACGAACAGCGGGCCCCCAGCGAAGACGCTGCACTGGGCGCCCGCGCCGCGGACCGCGTCGACCCGCAGGCCGCGCAGCGTGCCGTCGTCGTCGAAGGCCACCTCCACATCGCAGATCTCGCCGCGCGCGTGGGTGGTGGCGAGCAGCGACTCGGTGCGGCTCTCGACCCACAGCACCGGGCGCCCCAGCACCACGGCGGCGATCACCACCATCATTTCGTCCTCGTAGAAGTGGTCCTTCAGGCCGAAACCGCCACCCACCGCGGGGGCGGCCACCCGGACCCGGTGTTGCGGCAGACCCAGAACCGCGCAGATGACGTCCCGCGCTGCGTGCGGCGCCTGCGTCGAAGTGTGTACCACCAGCTTCCCGCTCGGCTCGGTGTAGGCCAGCACGCCCCGGCCTTCCATGGGGGCGCCGCTGAGGCGTCCGATCACCAGCCGGGTGCGCAGCCGGCGGTCGGCTGCGGCGAAGACCTCCTCAGTGCGCTCGGTGCTGTCACCGACGGTGCAGGCGGCGAGCAGGTTGCCCTGCACGTCGTCCCACAGCTGCGGCGCCCCCTCTGCCAGCGCCTCGTGCGGGCCGGTCACCGCCGCCAACTCCCCGATCAGCGGGATGACCCCCTCGGCGGCGTCGGCTGCGGCGGCGGCGCTGCCGGCGGTGATCACGGCCACCGGCTGGCCGGCGTAGCGCACCCGGTCATCGAGGAGCGGCGTGGCCACTTGGTGCTGGGCGGCGAGGTGCCAGAGCACGGGGAAGGCGCCCGGGGCCCGGCTGCGCAACTCCTCGGGGCCGACGAGGCGGGCACCGGGCGCCAGGACGTCCACCTCGAGGCCCTCCAGGACGCCGTGCGCCACCGGGCTGCGGATCACCGCGGCGTGCAGTACGCCGTCCAGGGAGTTCGGCAAATCCGCGAGGTAACGCACCGTGCCGCGCAGCATCGCCTCGTCGTTGACCCGCGGGATGCTGCGGCCCACGAAACGGGCAGGTATCGCGACCGGGCCGTCCATGTCCGCCGCAGAGTAGTCCCGGTCCTCGACTCTCAACCCGCCGGTGCGATCCGTCCGGCCCGGCGGAACATCGCCGCTGGGAGCGGCCGGCTACAGTCGGCGAACTGACGAGCGAGCGTTGTCACGATCATTCACTCCGCGGTCTCGCGGATTTTGCCAGACTTGCGCCCGTGTCCACGGTGCTGCTGCGCGATATCGCCGTCCTCCTGACCTTCGATGAGAATGACCGGGAGTTGCGCGGCGCCGATGTGCGCGTCGCCGACGGGCGCATCGCCGAGATCGGCGAACTGCGGGCCCACGACGGCGAGACGGTCATCGACGCCTCGCGGCTACTCGTCATGCCGGGGCTCATCAACGCCCACCAGCACCTCTACCAGGTGGGGCTGCGCTGCATCCCTGAACTCGAGCGCGTCCTGCTGCAGGACTGGCTGAAGGGTCTCGGGCGAATCTGCATGGACTGGTGGCGCGACGGCCGCTTCACGCCCGAGGCGATCGCCACCATGGCCCGGGCCGGCATGGTGGAGTCGCTGCTGTGCGGCGTGACCACCGTGGCCGACCAGCACTACTTCTTCCCCGGCGGGGTGACGGCGCCGTACATCGAGGCCACCATCGAAGCGGCCCAAGAGGTGGGAATCCGCCTGAACGCCGGGCGGGGCACCATGACCTATGCCCGCAGCGACGGCGGGGAGGCCCCCGAGGCGGCCTGCCAGAGCGTCGACGAGGTGCTGCGCCATTCCTTGGAGTTGATCGACAACTACCACGACCCCGACCCGCTGGCCCGCATCCGCATCGACCTGGCCCCCTGCGGACCGCACGTCGACCGCCTCGAGTTGTTCGCCGCCTTCGCCGAGATCGCCGCGGAGAACCCGGGCGTGGGCCTGCACACGCACCTCTACGAGGGCGTGGACACCCAGTTCTGCCGTCGCCGCTACGGGAAGTCGCCTTGGCAGGTCATCGGGGAGGCCGGCTGGCACAACGACAAAGTGTGGCTGGCGCATATGGTGGACTGCCCGCGGGGCGAGATCCCCGACTACGCCGCCGCCGGGGTGGGGCTCGTACACCTCGTCGCCCCGGACCTGCGCATGGGTTTCCGTCCGGCGCCGGTGCGACGGTGGCTGGACGGGGGCTGCACGGTGGGCTTCGGCACCACCGGCTCTGCCTCCAACGACGGCGGCAACCAGATGGGCGACATGCGCCTGGCGGCGTTGGCGCACCGCCAGCACAGCCCGGACCCCGAGCGATGGTTGACCGCCCGCGAGTTGCTGGCCGCCTCCACCCGAGGCTCGGCCCGCTGCCTGAGCCGCCCGGCTCTGGGCACTGTCTCGCCGGGTGCGGCCGCTGACATCGCCGCCTGGGACATCACCACGGTCGACCGCGTGGGGGTACACGACCCGGTCATCGGGCTGCTCCTGACCGGCCTGTCCGACCGCGCCGATCTCGTCATCGCCGCCGGCGAGGTGGTCGTGCGGGACGGCCGCTGCGTGAGCATCGACGAGGACGAGACAGCCGCCGCGGCCCGCGCCACCCTCCCGCCGCGATGAGCACCGACGCCGGTCCCGAGGTCGCCTTCGAGGCGCGCGGCGTGTCCCGAAGCTTCGGCGCCACCCGAGCCCTCGACACCGTGGACTTCGACCTGCGGTCCGGTGAGATCCACGCGCTCGTCGGCGAGAACGGCGCCGGCAAGACGACGCTCGCCAAGATCACCGCCGGCGCCCTGCGTCCCGACAGCGGCACGCTCCGGCTCTTCGGCGAGCCCTACGACCCGCGGCGGCGCTCGGACGGGTCCGCCGCGGGAGTCGCGCACGTGCGCCAGCAGCTGTCGCTGGTGCGCGGCCTCACCGTCGCACAGAACATCGAGCTCGGCCGCCCGCGCGCCCTCGGCGGCACCGGATGGCGGCCCTGGCCTCGCGCCTTCAACGCCCGGGCCGCCCGCGCCGAGGTCGAGCGGCTGGCGGCCGAGTTGGACTTGGCGGTTCCGGCGGACGAGCTGGTGGACGACCTGCCCCTGGCGGTCCGCCAGCAGGCGGAGATCCTCATCAGCCTGGCCTGGGGCGCCCGGCTGCTGATACTCGACGAGCCCTCCTCGGCGCTCGGGCCCCTGGAGACCGATGCCCTCGTCGCGCTGTGCCTGCGGCTGCGCGACGAGGGAACGCCGATCATCTACATCTCGCACCGCCTGCCCGAACTGGCCCGGCTGGCCGACCGGCTGACCGTGCTCCGCCAGGGAAAGGTGGTCACGGCGGGACGGGACGTCCATGACGCGGACCTGCGCCGCATCGCCGAGCTGATGATCGGCGACATCACGCTGCTGGACGTGGAGCGCCCCGCCCTGGCGCCCGGCGAGGTGCGCCTCGACGCCGACGGGCTGCGCGTCGCCGCCGAGCACGGGCCGGGTCTGCGGGACGTCTCGCTGCGGGTGCGGGCGGGGGAGATCGTGGGCGTCGTCGGTGTGGCCGGCAACGGCCAGGACGAGCTGGCGGGCGTGTTGACCGGCCAGCTGCGGCCCGACGCCGGAACGGTGTGCGTCGACGAGACCGACGTGACGGGCTCACCGGCGGCGGCGGTCGGCGCGGGCGTCGCGCTGCTGCCCGAGGATCGCACCGCGGGACTGGCCGCGGACTTCTCCCTGGCCGAGAACCTCATCGCCCGGCGGGTCGCCGACCCGCAGTTCGCCCGTCTGGGGGTGCGGCTGACAAAGGCGGTCCAGCGGCACGCCAGAGCCCTCGCCGAACGGTTCGACGTGCGCCCGCCGGAACCGGCGCTGCGGGCCGGTTCGCTCTCGGGCGGCAACCAGCAGAAGCTCATGGCGGCACGGGAGATGGAGCGCGACCCCGCCGTGCTGGTGGCGGCCGGACCCACCAAGGGACTCGACCCCCACGCCGGGCGGGCGATCCGCGACCGCTGCTTCGAGGCCGCCGGCCGGGGCGGCGCGGTGGTGATCATCTCCGCCGACCTCGACGAGGTGGCCGAACTCGCCCAGCGTGTGGTCGTGCTGAGCGGGGGGCGGGTGACCGACCGGTTCGGCGTCGAGGAGATGACCTCGGCCCGGCTCGGCGCCGTCATGGCCGGTCTCGCATGGGATCCCGCCGGCGAAGGTCTGGAGTGAGACGGTGAGCACGACCGCGCCAGACGCCGCCGGAATGGACCACGGCGCCGAGGCGCTCCGCGCTGATACCCCGTTCGAGCGGGCGACGATCGGGCTGGGCACCAGCCTGCTGGCGGTGGTCGCCGCCCTCGGCCTCGGGGCGGTCATCCTGGCCGGCTCCGGCGAGAACCCGCTCACCGCCTACGGGGCGATTCTCGTCGGCAGCTTCGGCGACTGGTTCGCCATCGGCGAGACGCTGGCCCGCGCCGCGCCCTTGGCGGTGGTCGGCGTGGGCGCGGCCGTCGCGCTGCGGGCAGGCGTCATAACCATCGGCGCGCAGGGGCAGCTGATCGCCGGCAGCCTCGGCGCCCTCTGCGCGGGCTTCGTGCTCCAAGACGCTCCCGCCGTGGCGGCGGTCCCGCTGGCGGCCGTCGCCGGCGCCCTGTTCGGGATGGCGTGGGTGCTGATCCCGGCGTTGCTGCGCGCCCACCTCAACGTCAACGAGATCCTGTCGACGCTGCTGTTCAACGAGTTCGCCTTCCTGCTCCTGGCCTACCTGCTCAACAACCCGCTCAAGGAGCCCAAGGCGATCACCCCCAAGTCCGAGCCGTTGCCCGACAGCGTCGTCCTCGGCGATCTCGTGGCGAGCACCAGGCTTCATGCCGGGGTGCTGGCGGTCGTGGTGATCGTGGCGCTCTTCGCGCTGTGGACCCGCTCCACGATGGGCTACCGCTACGACCTGTTCGGCGAGAACCCTCGCCTGGCGCACAGCCTCGGCATCGGCGGGCGGCGCGTCGTCCTCAACTCGCTACTGATCTCGGGGGCGCTGGCGGGCTTGGCGGGCTGGCTGCAGGCGGCCGGCCTGCTGCAGCGCCTGTTCGTGGACATCGCCGAGGAGATCGGCTTCTTCGGGCTGGTGGTGGCGATGCTGGGCGGCGCCCGGCCCCTGGGGATCCTGGCGGCGGCCCTGCTGGTGGGGGCGCTGCAGGCCGGCGGGCTGCACATGCAGGCAACCGAGGGCATCCCGGCCTCGCTCAGCGACGTGATCCAGGCGCTGATCCTGCTGGGGTTCGCGGTGCGTTACGCGCCGCAGATCGCCGCCATCGGCCGCCGGGCGGTGCGCTCGCTCACCGACACCTTCGGCGCTGCGGCGGGATGGGGCCGAGCCCGCGGCGGCGCCGGCGGGGAGGCCTGAGATGGCCAAGCTCGCCGAACTGACGTTCTGGACCGCCACCATCTCCGGCGGCCTGCGGCTAGCGACCCCCCTGATCTTCGCCTCCCTCGGCGAGACCATCGCCCAGCGCGCCGGCGTGCTGAACATCGGCCTGGAGGGCTACATGATTATCGGCGCCCTCACGTCGCTGTACGTGACCGTGGAGTCGGGTATCGCCGTGGGCCTGCTCGCCGGCGCCCTGTCGGGAGCGGTGCTGGCGCTGCTGATGGTGTGGCTCTGCGTCCGCCTGAACGCCAACCAGGTGGTCGTGGGATTCGGGCTCACGATCCTCGGCGTCGGGCTCACCGGCTACATCTTCCGCCTCACCACGCCCCTGGGCGCCGAGCGCCGCCAAGTGAACATCCTCGGCGAGATCCGCATCCCCGGCCTGTCGGACATCCCGTTCCTGGGCGAGGCATTCCTGTCCAACAGTTGGATGACGTGGCTGGCGTTCGGCCTGGTGCCGGTCGTGTGGTGGCTGGCCCAGCGCACCGTCTTCGGACTCGAAGTGCGGGCCGTGGGCGAGGACCCCGACGCGGCCTTCGCCCGAGGCGTCGACGTCATCAGGGTGCGCTCGCTGGCCACGCTGCTCTCCGGTCTGCTCGGGGGGCTCGGCGGCGCCGCCATCACCACCGCCCTAGTGGGCGTCTTCGAGCCCGCCATCACCGCCGGACGGGGGTTCATCGCCCTGATCGTGATCATCATGGTGCGCTGGTCGGCCTGGGGGGTGGCGGTCGGTTCGTTCGCCTTCGGGCTGGCCGACGCCCTCGGCGCCAACCTGCGCAACATCGTGTCGGACAGCGTGCCCACCGAGGCGCTGCAGACGATCCCGTTCCTCGTGGCCCTGATCATTCTGATAATCGGCGCCCGACGGGCGCGCATGCCCAAGTCGCTGGGCTTCAACTACGTGCCCGACCGGTAGGCGCCGCCCGACCCCCGGAGGACCCAGATGACCACGACCGCTGGAGCCGACGGTTCCTTCCTCATCCGCGCCGGCATCGTCCTTCCGATGGAGGGCCGGCGCACCTACCACGATCCCGGATCGGTGCTGGTGATCGACGGCGCCATCGTTGCCGTCGGCGGCGTCGAGGAGGTGGACCGCCACCCGGCGGCGGCGCAGGCGCCGGTCGTCGAGGCCGCCCGTCATGCCGTCATCCCCGGGATCCACAACTGCCACCTGCACTCGGGTCTGCTGCGCGGCACAGCCGAGTCGCTGGCACTGTGGGAGTGGCTGGAGAACCACATCGACCCGGCGCACCGGGCGCTCACGCCGGAGATCGCCGAGGCTGCCTCGTGGATGGCCTACACCGAGGGGCTGCGCGGCGGCACCACGTCGGTGCTGGACATGTGGCGGCACATGGAGGGATCGGCGCGGGCCGCAGAGGAGATCGGCATCCGCGCCACGCTGGCGCCGTACACCGCCGACCTCTACGACTATTTCGAGACGCTGGAGACCAATCGCCGGCTGCTCGAGACGCACCGGGTGGCCGCCGGCGGGCGGGTCCGCACCTGGGTGGGGCTCGAGCACATCTTCTACTGCTCCCCCGACATGTTCCGCGGCGCCGCCGCCCTGGCCGAAGAGTTCGACACCGGCATCCACACGCACTCCTCGGAGTCGATCTGGGAGGTGCAGGAGTGCCTGGCGCAGTTCGGCCGGCGCCCCGTCGAGGAGTTCTACCAGCGGGGCATCCTCGGGCCGTCCACGGTCATCGCCCACGGCGTGTGGCTCGACGACCGGGAGGTGCGGATCCTGGCCGAGACCGGCACCGCGGTCACGCACTGCCCCTGCTCGAACATGAAGCTCTCCTCGGGCCCGGCCCGGGTGGGCTTCTACCGCAGCGAGGGCGTGACGGTAGCGCTGGGCACCGACGGCGAGAAGGAGAACAACAACCTCGACATGCTCGAGGAGATGAAGTTCGCCTCGCTGCTGGCGAAGGTGTCCACGCTCGACCCCACGGTGGGCGACCCCTGGGACATCCTGGACATGGCCACCCGCTCGGGCGCGGTGGCCCTGGGGTTGGGCGACGTCACGGGGACGCTCGAGGAGGGCAAGGACGCCGACATCGTGCTCGTGGACCTACGAGGTCTCCACTTCGTGCCGCTACTCGGCGGCGGGGACTTCAACGCTCCGGCGCATCTGGTGTTCACCGCCTCGGCGCACGACGTGAGCGACGTGTGGGTGCAGGGACGCCATCTGGTGGCCGGCGGCGAGGTCACCTCGGTGGACGTGGCGGCTGTGGCCGCCGACGCCCAAGCTGCCGCCGAGGAGCTGTTCGCCCGCCGCCGCGCCCTGCAGGGACAGACCCCCAGCCCCGCCACCACGCTCGGCAAGAACGCCTGAGCGCGGCGGGTCCGACCCTCCCGACGGCACCGCGGCTTCGGACCGCTCAGAGAGCGTCGCCGTCGGCGGCCGCTCGCATCGCAGCCGCTGTCTTCCCGAGGCGCTCGCGGGCGCGGTCCCGCGACCCCGCCAAGTCGCCGCCGCTCACCTTCTCCACCGTCTCGATGTAGATCTTCAGCTTCGGTTCGGTGCCGCTGGGCCGCACGATCACCCGGTCGCCTCCCGCCAACCCGAAGGCGAGCATGTCGGTGGGCGGAAGCACTCCCCCCGGCTCGGAGTAGTCCACCACCTCCGCCACGGGCTGTCCGGCAACCTCTGCCGGCGGGTGGGCGCGGAGACGGCCGGTGACCGCGGCGGCCTCGGCAGGCGCTATCCGCAACGTGACCTGGCCGGTGGCGTACACGCCATGGCGGCGGTGCAGATCGTCGAGGCGCTCGAGCAGCGAGGAGCCCGCGGCCCGCAGTTCGCCGGCCAGCTGCACCGCCAAGGCCGCGGCGCTGATGCCGTCCTTGTCCCGGACCGCGTCGCAGACCGCATAGCCCAGCGCCTCCTCATAGCCGAACAGCAGCCGCTCGGAGCGACCGTCGGCGGCTCGGGCGATCCATTTGAATCCCGTGAGCGTCTCGGCGTGGGCCACTCCCGCGTCGGCGGCCATGGACTCCAGCAGTTGCGAGGAGACGACGCTGGCGGCCAGCAACACGGGCTCGGGGGAACCGGCGGCGGCGCGGCGGCGCAGCAGGCAGTCAGCCAGCAGCGCTCCCAACTCGTCGCCTGTCAGGCGCCGCCAGCCGTCGCCGGAGGGAACGGCGACGGCCAGGCGGTCGGCGTCGGGGTCGTTGGCGATTATCAGGTCGGCCCCGGTGCGGTCAGCCGTCTCGTAGGCAGCGTCCAGCGCGCCGGGTTCCTCGGGGTTCGGGAACGTGAGCGTGGGGAACGACCCGTCGGGTTCGGCCTGCGAGCCGACGACCGCCGGGGCCGGCAGACCCAGACGCTCGAACAGCGCCCCGAGCAGTGCCGCCCCCACCCCGTGCAGCGGCGTGTAGACGACTCGCAGCGGCGAGCCGGGCTGCGATGACATCGCCAGGCGCCCGGCGATGTCCGCCAGGTACCGTTCGATCGCCTCGGGGCCGATCTCGGTGATCGCCCCGACGCCCGAGGGAGCCGGGGCGTCCCGGGGCGGCAGCGGGGCGGCCGCCATGTGCGCCTCCACGGCGGCGTCGGCGGGCGGCACGATCTGCGCGCCACCGGCGTCGTAGAGCTTGTAGCCGTTGTCCTCCGGGGGGTTGTGGCTGGCGGTGATGACGATGGCGGCGTCGGCTCCGCGGTCCACGACGGCGTGTGCCGCCACCGGTGTGGGCGCCTGGCCCAGGAACAGCGCCTCACCCCCGGCCGCCGCCACGAACGCCGCCACGTCGGCGGCAAAGACGTCGGAGTTCCGCCGCGCATCGTGCCCGATCACCACGCGGGCGCCGGCCGGCAGGGTGGCCATGACCGCGGCGGTGGCCGAACGGACCGTCACGCGGTTCATCCGGGCCGGACCCGTGCCCAGCGGTGCCCGCAGCCCCGCGGTGCCGAACCGCAGCCGCTCGCCGAATAGTCGGCGCAGATCCTCCGTCGCTCCGGCATCGTCGCCGGCTGACGCCAGCAGGGTCTCCAACTCGGCGCGGGTCCCCGGATCGGGATCGGCCGCCGACCAGGCCTCGGCCGCGGCCCGCAATCCGGGATCGTCGCTCATGGGCACGTCGCGGGATCGGAGCCCCGCGACGACCGCTCGCGGTGCCTCCGGGGGCTTGGGCGAGTCCCGTGGCCCACCGCCTGCACCCGTCGTGATCCGGCCTCAGAGACGGTCGATCACGCCGCGCAGCAGCCGGCCCACCGCCACGCCCGAGGCCGCCCCGGCGTCGAGCACCTCCTGGTGGCTGGGGCCCTCGTCGGTCATCCCGGCGGCCAGGTTGGTGACCAGCGACACACCGAGCACCTCCAAGCCGCAGTGGCGCGCCGCGATGGCCTCCAGCACCGTGGACATGCCGACCAGGTCGGCGCCCATGTCGCGCAGCATCCCGATCTCGGCCGGGGTCTCGAAGTGCGGACCGCGCAGGCCCGCGTACACCCCCTCCGGCACCGCAGGGCTGGTCTCGACGGCGAGCGCCCGCAGGCGGCGCGAGTAGGCGTCCACCAGATTCACGAAGCGATCGGTTCCCCACTCGGTGCCCTCGGTCGGTGACGTTCCCGTGAGGTTGATGTGGTCGGAGATCAGCACCGGACCGCCCACCCGGTAGTGGGGCTGCAAGCCGCCGGCGGCGTTGGTCAGCACAGCCACCCCGCAGCCGGCAGCGGCGGCGGTGCGCACACCGTGGGCCACAGCGGCGGCGGTGTTCCCCTCGTAGAGATGCACACGGCCGCGGTACACGAGCAGGCGCCGGTCGCCGGCCGTCACCGCTCCGACGGTGCCGCCGTGGCCCTCCACACGGGACGCCGGGAAGCCCGCCAGTTCTGTCGTGGAGATCTGCGCCTCCAGTTCGCCCAGTTCGGCGACGGCGTCGTCCCAGCCCGTGCCCAGCACGATCGCGGCTGCGAAGCCGCCCCCCAGACGGTCGGCGATCTGTGCGGCCGCTTCAGCGGCCAGTTGCCGGGCGTCGGTCATGGCGGTCCTCCGTGAGTCGTCGCTTCGGCGTGAAGTCTCGCACGGGCCGGCGGACAGCCGCACACCACTGAGGCGGCAGACAAAAATGAGCCGGCCCCGGAGGAGGAGTCCGGGGCCGGGGGCTGGGAGGGGAGATCGGTTACGGGTTCGGTTGCCCGGCCTCCCCAGAGGGCGACCGGGTGGTTCCAGGGGTGTGACTCAGGCGGCCTGGGGGCGCTGTTGGCGCCTGCCGGACCGGCTCCAGTCCCAGGTCGTGATCTGGCGGGCCAGGCGCGGCCGGGGCACTCGGGCCTGGGGCTCCGCGGCGAGCGCCGGGCACGGCAGATCCACCGGGTCGATGTCGTCCAGCACGGGCGAGGCCCAACGGATCGGGCTGCAGGTGCAGCCCGCCGCAGGCTGCGTCGCTCCCGCTCGGAAGGTCTGCTCTCGGAGTTCTTTCCTCATGCCCATACAGACGGTTATCCCCCCGGATCGGTTGACCTGTCCTCGACTCAACCTGGGATCGTCGGCTCTCTTGAATACAAACATGTGTATGTATCGGATGGCAGCGCGGCGGATCTCGGCGTGTACCAGCCCAGCCTGCTCGGCGGCGGCGACCCGACGATCGACGGCGGCAGCCCGATCCTGCGGCACTGGCTCGACGAGACGAGTTGGGTGGACACAGCGAGCCGCTGGCTGCAGGGCGCCGAACGCGGAGCGGGCACCTCAAGTGCGTTGGCGCTGGACGACGACGGTGCCGGCGATGCGATCCTGCAGGCTGCGCTGGAGGCGGGTGTCACCGACCATCGGCAGGATGGACAGCACCATCAGCACCGCGGCGACGGTAGGACCGGCGGCCAGGACGCCCGACGGAGTGCCGCGGGTCAGCGCCGGCAGCCACCCGGGCCGGCCACCGTCGGAGCGGCGCACGACGTGCAGGCCGAGGAGCATCTTGCCGACCGTCCTGCCGGCTGCGGCCACCATGACGGTCTCGTAGAGGATCGGCACTGCCACTAGGAGGGCAATGCGGCCCGCGTTCGACAGGGAGGCGCCGGCCAGCACCGCGATGAGCATCAGGGCCGCGTCCAGCAGCCGGGCGGACAGCCGCGCCAGCACCGAACCGAGCGGCTCCTGCGGCCCAGTGGGCTGGTGCTCCTCGGCCGGGCTCTCGCCGGGCTCGGCTGGGACGTTCATCGGCGCTGGTCGGACGGCTCGGACACTCGCGGGCTCCTCTAGCGCCGGGGGCTCGGGGCGCCGGCGGGCGTCACTCGGCGGCGTCGCCGAGGGCCTCGGACAGCGTCGGGTGGGCGAAGAGCGTCTCGGCGACATCGCCGACGGTGAGGCGGGCGGTCACCGCCAAGGCCACGACCGAGATCAGTTCGGCGGCCTGCCCGCCGACGATCGACCCGCCTAGCACCACGCCGGTAGCAGGATCGGAGACCAGCTTCAGGAAACCCCGCGGGTCGTTGTTGATGAGCGCCTTCGGCGTCACCGAGAACGGCATCTTGGTGACGCGGACCTTCCGGCCGGTGGCGTCGGCCTCGGTGAGACCCACCTCGGCGATCTCGGGCTCGGTGAACACCGCCGACGCGGCCTGGCTGTAGTCGATGTGGCGGTGCGGACGGTTCTCGTGCAGACCCATGGCGTGCTCGGCGATCTTGCGGCCCTGCATGGCGGCGACCGACGACAGCAGCGCCTTGCCGCTGAGGTCACCGGCGGCGTAGACGTGCGGGACCGAGCTGCGGCAGTTGTGGTCGATCGTGACGTAGCCGCCCTCGGATTGCACGCCGGCCGCCTCCAAGCCCAGGCTCTCGGAGTTCGGGATCGACCCGACCGCCAGCAGAGCGTGGGTGCCGTGGGCGACCCGACCGTCGTCGCAGCGCACCGCCACGCCGTCGTCCCCCACGTCCACCGCTGCGGCTCGCGCCCCTTTGTAGAGGTTCACCTTGCGCGCCAGGAAGCTCTCCTCCAACAGCGCGGCCACCTCGGGGTCCTTCCCCGGCAGGACCTGCTGGCGGCTCACGATGAGGGTGACGTCGCTGCCGAAGCTCTTGAACATGTGGACGAACTCCACGCCGGTCACGCCCGAGCCGATGATCACCAGATGCTGCGGAACCTCCGGCGGCGGGTACGCCTGCCGGGTCGTGAGCACGCGCTGACCGTCGGGGGTGCACCACTCGGGCACGCGCGGGCGGCTCCCGGTGGACAGCACGATCACGTCCGCGGTGATCTCGCGCCGGCCTTCGGCCGTCTCGGCGACCACTTCGTTGGGCCCTGCGAGCGAACCGGTGCCTTCGAGGATGCGCACTCCCTGGCTCTCCAGCATCTGGCTGAGCGACTGGTGCAGCTGTTGCTGGGTGGATTCGATGTACTCCCGCAGGCCGTCCAGATCCATGGTGGGCGTCACCGGGTCCAGGCCCATACCGGTGGCGCGGGAGACGAACGACATCACGCCGCCCGCGGCGATCATGGCCTTGGACGGGATGCAGTCCCAGAGGTTGGCGGCGCCGCCCAGGATGTCCTTCTCTATCAGGGTGACGTCGGCACCCAGTCGGGCGGCGACCGACGCACAGGAGTTGCCGGCCGGGCCGCCGCCAACGATGCAGAATCGCAGCGCCCGCACGGGTTCAGATCGGCGATCGCCGGAGATCGGCCTCGACCATCATCGACACGAGTCCTTCGAAGTCCATCTTGGGCTTCCAACTGAGGTCGCGGTTCGCCTTCATGGGGTCGGCGACGAGGTGGTCCAGGTCCGCCGGGCGCACGAACCGCGGATCGATCCGCACGTGGTCCTGCCAGCGCAGGCCGGCCTGCTCGAAGGCCAGTGCGCAGAACTCGCGCACCGAATGCGCCACCCCGGTGCCGACCACGTAGTCCTCGGGCTCATCCTGCTGCAGCATCAACCACATCGCCTCGACGTAGTCGCCGGCATACCCCCAATCGCGCCGGGCGTCGAGGTTGCCCAGACGCAGCTCGCCGGTCCGGCCCGCCAGGATGTCCGCCACCCCGCGGGTGATCTTGCGGGTCACGAAGGTCTCGCCGCGCCGGGGGCTCTCGTGGTTGAACAGGATGCCGCTGACCGCGAAGAGCCCGTACGCCTCCCGGTAGCTGCCCACGAGGCAGTGTCCCAGCGCCTTGGCGCAGCCGTAGGGAGAGCGGGGTCGCAGCGGCGAGTGCTCGTTCTGCGGGACCGGCGACGATCCGAACATCTCCGAGGAGGAGGCCTGGTAGAAGCGAGCGGTCGAACCCAGCGAGCGCAGACCCTCGAGGAGGCGCAGCGGACCCAGCCCCGTGGTCTGCATCGTCTGCTCGGGCACTTCGAAGGACACCGCCACGTGACTCTGGGCGGCGAGGTTGTAGATCTCGTCGGGCCGGACCGCCTCGAGGAGGCGCAGCAGCGACGCCCCGTCGGTCATGTCCGAGGTGTGCAGCCGGAACCGCTCAACGGAGCCCGGATCGGCGAGAATCCCGCTGAGGCGCTCCGTGTTGTCGACGGAGGTCCGTCTCGTCGTGCCGTGCACGTCGTAGCCCTTCGCCAGAAGGAACTCCGCCAGATACGAGCCGTCCTGTCCTGTGACACCGGTGACGAGAGCGACGGGCACGGGCGAATCCTACTTCCCGCCGGGACATCGCTCCGGGCGGCCGGCGGCCGCGCCGGGCGGGGGGACGGGTCCTGGATTCCGGCCTTCGCCGGAATGACACTCATACTGTTCGGTGTCCCCGGCGGG
>JAPOYM010000019.1 GCA_026706565.1 bacterium | reverse complement strand
CGCTCGGTGGCTTCCAGCACCCGCTTGTAGTCCTTCGGCATGACCTTCACGAACAGTTCGAGGTGCGTCCCGAGATCGGCCAGCAGGCGGGAGGCCAGCGCGGATTCGGTCTCGGCGCGGTGCATCCGCAAGCGCTCGATGAGCCAGGCGCGGTCGTCGTCGCCCATCGGGTCGAGGTCGACCATCTCCCGGTTCACTCGCAGCGGGAAAGTGCCGTCGGGGTCGTAGACGTAGGCGATGCCGCCGGACATGCCGGCGCCGAAATTGCGGCCGGCGGGCCCCAGGATGACCGCCCGGCCGCCGGTCATGTACTCGCAGCCGTGATCGCCGACGCCCTCGGCCACGGCCACCGCGCCCGAGTTGCGCACGCAGAACCGCTCGCCCACCACTCCCCGCAGGAAGACCTCGCCGCCGGTCGCCCCGTAGAGGATCACGTTGCCGGCCAGCACGTTCTCCTCGGCGGCGAAGCGCGCCCCGCGGTGCGGTCGGGCCACGATCCGGCCCCCGGAGAGGCCCTTGCCCAAGTAGTCGTTGGCGTCGCCGAAGAGCCGCAGCGTCACGCCCCGGGGCACGAAGGCGCCGAAGCTGTTGCCCGCCGAACCGGTGAAGGACACGTCGATGGCGCCCTCGGGCAGGCCTTCGGGGCCCCAGCGGCGCGTGATCTCATATCCCAGCATGGTGCCGACGGTGCGGTTCACGTTGCTGATCGGCAGGTCGATGCGCACCGGCTCGCGGTTCTCCAGAGCCGGCGCCGCCAGCCGGATCAGCTCGTTGTCGAGGGCGCCCTCGAGGCCGTGGTCCTGCTCACCGGCGCAGTACCGGTGGCTGCCCGGCGACACCTCGGGCATGTGGAACATGGGACTCAGGTCGAGGCCCTCGGCCTTCCAGTGGTTCACCGCGTCGGTCACGTCCAGCAGGTCGGCCCGGCCCACGGCCTCGGTCAGCTCCCTGAACCCCAGTTGTGCCAGCGTCTCGCGCACCTCGGTGGCCACGAACTCCATGAAGTTCACGACGTGGGCGGCCCGCCCGGCGAACTTCTTGCGCAGGTCGGGGTTCTGGGTGGCGATCCCCACCGGGCAGGTGTCCAGGTGGCAGACCCGCATCATCACGCAGCCCATCACCACCAGCGGCGCCGTGGCGAAACCGAACTCCTCGGCGCCCAGCAGCGCGGCGACCACGACGTCCCGCCCGGTCTTCAGCTGCCCGTCCACCTGCACCACGATGCGGTCCCGCAGGTCGTTCAGCAGCAGGGTCTGCTGCGTCTCGGCGAGGCCCAGCTCCCAGGGCGTCCCGGCGTGCTTGATGGAAGTCAGCGGCGAGGCGCCGGTGCCGCCGTCGTGGCCCGAGATCAGCACCACGTCGGCGTGCGCCTTCGAGACCCCGGCGGCCACCGTGCCCACGCCCAGCTCCGAGACCAGCTTCACATGGATGCGGGCCCGCGGGTTGGCGTTCTTGAGGTCGTGGATGAGCTGCGCCAGGTCCTCGATGGAGTAGATGTCGTGGTGGGGCGGCGGCGAGATGAGGCCCACGCCGGGCGTGGAGTGGCGCACCTCTGCGATCCAGGGCCACACCTTGTGGCCCGGGAGCTGGCCGCCCTCGCCGGGCTTGGCGCCTTGGGCCATCTTGATCTGGATGTCGTCGGCTTCGACGAGGTACTGGCTGGTCACCCCGAAGCGGCCCGAGGCGGCCTGCTTCACGGCGCTGCGGCGGTAGTCGCCGTCGGGGTCGCGCGCGTAGCGCCGGGGGTCCTCGCCCCCCTCGCCGGTGTTGGACTTGCCGCCGATGCGGTTCATGGCGATGGCCAGGGTCTCGTGCGCTTCAGCGGAGATCGAGCCGTAGGACATGGCCCCGGTGGCGAACCGCTTCACGATCTCGCCGACCGGCTCCACCTCCTCGAGCGGCACCGGCTCGCAGCGCTCGGTGCGCAGGCGGAACAGGCCCCGCAGGGTCCCCAGGTTCTGGGACTGCTCGTCCACCGAGCGCGAGTACTGCCTGAAGATTTCGATGCGGCCCTGCCGGGTGGCGTGCTGGAGCTTGAAGACCGTCTCGGGGTTGAACAGGTGGAACTCTCCCTCGCGCCGCCACTGGTACTCGCCTCCGAGCTCCAGGTCGCGGTGCGCCCGCTCTGTCTCACCGGCGGCGTAGGCCAGGCGGTGGCGCAGCTCCACCTCGCGGGCCAGATGCGAGTAGCCGACGCCGCCGAGGCGGCTGATGGTGCCGCCGAAGCAGTCCATGACCAAGCGGTGGCCCAGCCCGACGGCCTCGAAGATCTGCGCCCCCACATAAGAGCGCACCGTGGAGATCCCCATCTTCGAGAGCACCTTCAGGATCCCCTTGTCGCAGGCGCCTATGTAGTTGCGGTGCGCCTCGGCCACGTCGCTGTGGCCCAGCCCGTGGGCGCCCCCGGCAACGAGGTCGGCGATGGACTCCAGCGCCAGGTACGGGTTGACGGCGGTGGCCCCGTAGCCCAGCAGCAGGCACATGTGGTGAACCTCTCGGGCGTCGCCGGACTCAGCGATGAGCCCCACCCTGGTGCGCTTGCGCTCGCGCACCAAGTACTGGTGGACGGCGCTCACCGCCAGCAGCGACGGCACCGGCGCCAGGTCCTTGTCGCTGAAGCGGTCCGACAGCACCACCAGGTTGGCCCCGGCGCCGATGGCCTCGCTCACCTCGCCGCGGATCCGCTCGAGGGCGCTGTGCAGCCCCGGCCCGCCTTCGGCCACCGGGTACAGGCACTCCACCACGGCGGTGCGGAACGCAGGGTCCACCTCATCGATGCCGATGAGGCGAGCCAGCTGCTCGTTGGTGAGCACAGGGTGGTCGATGAGGATCTGCCGGCAGGATTCCGGCCGGGGGTCCAGCAGGTTGCCCTCGGGCCCCAGCCAGCCGTAGACCGACGTGATGATCTCCTCGCGGATGGCGTCCAGCGGCGGGTTGGTGACCTGCGCGAAGAGCTGCTGGAAGTAGTCGTACAGCAGCCGCGAGCGCTTCGAGAGCACCGCTACGGGCGTGTCGGTGCCCATCGAGCCGAGCGCCTCCTTGCCGTCCCGCGCCATCGGCGCTAGGAGGATCCGGAGCTCCTCGTGGGTGTAGCCGAAGGTCAGCTGGCGCCGCCGCAGCGGCTCGGCCTCGCTGCGCCCGGCGGGCGCCGGCAGGTCCTCGAGCCGTATCTGGTTCTCCGCCAGCCACCTGCGGTAGGGGCGGGCGCCGGCCAGGTCATGTTTGATCTCGTGGTCGCGCACGATGCGGCCCTGGGCGGTGTCGACGAGGAACATCCGGCCCGGCTGCAACCGGCCCTTCTCGACGATCCGGTCGGGCGCGATGTCCAGCACGCCCACCTCTGAGGCCATCACGACCAGGTCGTCGTCGGTCACCCAGTAGCGGCTCGGGCGCAGGCCGTTGCGGTCCAGGACCGCCCCGATGACGGTGCCGTCGGTGAAGGCGATGGAGGCCGGTCCGTCCCACGGCTCCATGAGCGAGGCGTGGTAGCGGTAGAACGCCTTGAGGTCCGGCGCCATGGACTCGTGGTTCTCCCACGGTTCGGGGATCATCATGAGCACCGCCTCGGGCAGCGAGTAGCCGCTGAGGCACAGCAGCTCGAGGCACTCGTCGAAGCGCGCCGTGTCGCTGGCGCCGGGCGTGCAGATGGGGAAGATGCGTTCGAGCGCCCCGTCACCGAAGTGCTCCGAGACCAGCAGCGCCTCGCGGGCGCGCATCCAGTTCTGGTTGCCTTGCACGGTGTTGATCTCGCCGTTGTGGACGATCATCCGGTAGGGGTGCGCGAGCGGCCAGGAGGGGAAGGTGTTGGTGGAGAAGCGGCTGTGTACCAGCGCCAGTGCGCTGCTGAGGCGCTCGTCGGTGAGGTCGGGGTAGAACTGCGTCAGCTGCGGCACCACGAGCATGCCCTTGTAGACGAAGGTGCGGGCGGAGAGGCTCGGGAAGTAGACGCCCTCGTGGGCCAGGCTCATCGCCCCGAGCATCTCGCCGCTGGTGGGCGCCTCCTCGGGGTCCATCTCGTGGCGGATCCGCCGCCTGCAGATGTAGGCCCGGCGGTCGAGGCCGATGCCCGCCTCGCCGTCGCCGCCGATGAACAGCTGCCGGAAGCGGGGCATCGTGCGCCGCGCCCCGGCACCGAGCATGCTCGGGTCGGTGGGGACCTCCCGCCAGCCCAGGACCCGCAGGCCCTCCTCGACGACGATCCGCTCCACGACCGCGCATGCCTCGGCGGCCCGCGCCTCGTCATGGGGCAGGAAGGCGATCCCGGTGGCGTAGCTGCCTGCCGCCGGCAAGTCGAAGTCCACGACCTCCCGGAAGAAGGCGTCGGGCACCTGCACGAGGATCCCCGCGCCGTCGCCGCTGTTCACCTCGGCGCCGAGGGCGCCGCGGTGCTCGAGGTTGCCCAGCGACCGCAGCGCCGACTCCACGATGCGGTGGCTCGCCCGGCCCTGCAGGTCCACCACGAACCCCACCCCGCACGAGTCGCGCTCGAACTCGGGCCGGTAGAGACCCTGAGGCGGCGGGAGGTCGGGTGTGGTGGGCATGTGGTGTGGCTTCGTCTCGTGACGCTGGGCGTGGGTCGTTCCTGACGGCGCGCCCGCACCGAATGAGGCCTCTGTCAGCGCGCCCGAGCCGGCCGGCACCGTCGGCGACCGATCCCCTGTGCGATCCCCACAGGGGACTCCATCCTACCGAGAGGCCCCGCCGGGGCCAAGAGCCGGCCGCCCGGGGGCCCGTCAGCGGCGTCGCAGCAGGTGGCGCAGGATCACCGCGGCGCCCAGGAAGACGGCGGTGATCTCGAGGCGGCCGACGATCATGAGGGCGGCGAGCACTAGCCGGGCGGGGCGGGCGAAGACCGTGAAGTTGGAGGACGGGCCGGCCTCCCCCAACGCGGGGCCCATGTTGGACAGGGCGCTGATCACGCCGGAGACCGCGGTGACCGGATCGGCGCCGAGGGACGCCACGACTAGCGTCCCCACCCCGAACGACATGATGTAGAGGGTCCCGAAGCCCAGCACCCGCCCGACTGCCTGCTCGGGGATCACCGCCCCGGCGAGCTTGACCGGCACCACCGAGCGGGGCCTGCGGGCCAGGCGGACCGTGCGCACGGCGTGGGCGGCGGCGATCTGGGCGCGGAACACTTTCATGCCCCCCGAGGTGGAGCCCGCTCCCCCGCCGATCAGCATGAGCAGACCCAGCACCACCTGCGCCGGCGGCGTCCAGGCGGCGAAGTCCCCCAGCCCGCCGGGCCGGATGTTGTGGAATCCGCCGCTCGTGGCCAGCGTCACCACGTTGAAGAAGGCGTCGCGCACCGACAGGCCGAAAGACGCCCCCTGGCGCAGCCACAGCAGCAAGGCGATGACCGCCGTGGCGGAGGCGAGGATCTTCAAGAACAGCATCTGGTCGCTGGCGCGCCGGTAGGCGCGCCAGTCCCCCCGCAGCGCCCGGTAGTGGAGGCTGAAGCTCATGGCCCCGGCGATCATGCCGCCGGCCATCACCAGTTCGGCAGCGAGCGAATCGAAGTGGCCGATGGAGTCGCTGTGGGGCGAGAATCCCCCGGTGCCGGCCGCGGTGAGGGCATGCGCCACGGCGTCGTAGAGGCCCACCCCCGGCACGGCGAAGAGCGCGACGGCGACGGCCAGCGTGAGCCCGGCGTAGACCAGCCAGAGGCGCTTGGCGGTGCCGCTGATGCGCGGCGCCAGGCGGTCGCTCTCGGGGCCGGGCGTCTCGGCGCGCATCAGCTCTTGGCCGCCCACGCCGAGCAGCGGCAGCACGCTGACCGCCAGCACGACCATCCCCATCCCGCCGTACCACTGGGTGAGCTGCCGCCACAGCAGCATGCCGCGTCCGTGGGAGTCGATGTCGACCAGCACCGTCGAGCCCGATGCCGTGAACCCCGAGACCGACTCGAACAGGGCCGAGTCCCACTGCGACCAGCCGAAGGTGCCGGCGTCCAGCACGTACGGCAGGGCGCCGACGAGCGAGCAGGACAGCCATGTCCACACCACGACCGGGAAGACGTCCGACGGCCTGACGTCGTCGGGCGGACGGAAGCCTGCGGCCAGGGTCAGCCCCGCGGCGCAGGTCACGAGGCCCGAGACCAGCAGCGGCATCTCGGCGTGGGAGGTGTTCGAGGCCCACTCCACGGCGGTGGCCACCATCAGCCCCGGCACCAGGAACAGCAGGGCCAGGCCGACCACGTGCGTGGGGAGGTTCTCGCGGCGGCGGCGCTGCGGCAGGAGCGACAGTTCCGAGACGCCGCGGAGTGCCCGTCTCATCTGACCGTCCGCCGCCCGTCGGCCCGATCAGCGGCCACACGTCGGCGGGCGCCGGCGGCGACGCCGACCGCAGCCACGACCAGCGGGTACAGGGCCAGGCGGCCCAAGAGCATGAGGGCGGCCAGCACGCCCCGTTCGAGACCGCCGAGCGCCCCGAGATCGACGCCCGGGGCGGGCCCCATCGTGGCCAGCGCACTGACCGAGGCCGCGGCGGCCTCCCACAGCCCCCGGCCGGCCAGGCTCAGCGTGAAGGCGCCCCCCACCATTGCCACCGCGAAGAGGATCTGGTAGCCGTTCAGCAGCGCCAGGGAGCGCTCGGACACCGAGTGCCGCCCGATCTTCACGACATGCACCGTCTGGGGGTGGATCTCCACCACGAGCTCCCGGTAGGCGTAGCGCGCCGCGGCGATGGCGCGGGGCATCTGGAAGCCTCCGCCTGCGGTCGCGGCCATGGCGCCCGTGGCGATGAGCGCCACCGCCAGGACCTGGGCCCCCCACGGCCAGCCCGACCAGCCCGGTGCCTCGAAGCCTGTGCTGCTCATCGTGGCCGCCGCGGCGAAGGCCCCGCGGCGCAGATCCGCCGCGCCGGCGCCGCTGTAGGTCCAGGCGGTCAGCGCCGCGATTCCCGCCCCGAGCACCAGCGCGTAGGTCCTGAACTCGAAGGAGCGCGAGAGGACCTCGAATCGGCCCCGCACCACCCACCAGAGGGTCATGGCGCTGATCCCGGCTATCGCCATGAAGATCGTCGCCACCGCCTCCACCGCGGCGGAGTCGAAGTGCCCCAGTCCGTCGGCGTGGTTCCCGAACCCGCCCGTGGAGACCGTGGTGAAGGCGTAGCTGAAGGCGTCGAGGGCCCCCATGCCGGCCGCCGCGTAGGCGGCTGCGCAAACCAGCGTGACGGTGCCGTAGACGGTGGCCAGGCGGCGGACCTGCGTGCCGAAGTCCGGGATCGAGGACCGACCGGGCACGGCGCCGCCGTCGCCGGGCAGCACGAGGCCCGGCGCGTGCAGCGGGAGGGCCGCCGCCAGCAGGATCAGCGCCGCCAGCCCGCCCAGCCATTGCGTGATCGCCCGCCACAGCAGCACCCCCGCAGGGAGCGACTCCAGGCCCTCCAGGACGCTGATGCCAGTGGTGCAGAAGCCCGAGATCGACTCCAGGACGGCGTCGGGCAGCGAGGCGGTCGCGCCAGCGGCCAGGTAGGCCGCCGTCGATACGGCGATCATCACCGACCAGGCGCTGCACGCCGCCGCGAAGGTGACCCTCGCCGTCGGGTGGCGCGGCGGGCGCAGCCGGCGCAGGCCCAACCCGCCGGCGCCGGCGCAGACACCGCCCAGGATCGACAGCGCGGCGGCTGACGCCCCGTCGGCCAGCCCCGCCGCGGCGGCCGCCAGCAGCCCCGTGCCGCAGGCCGCCGCCGCGCCCGAGCACGTCCAGAGGCCGAGGTTCAGGCCGCCGCGGGCCCGGTTCCTCCCGCCGGAGGAGCCGCCCCGCGACGGCGGCGCCGCCGCGGCTCTCACTCGAACCGTTTGCGGGCCGCGGCGACCGCCTTCGGGCGGGCGAAGATCACGAGGTGGTCCTGCGCCCGCAGAACGGTGTGGCCGCGGCCGATCGTCGAGGTGCCGTCGCGCACCACGGCGGCGATCAGGATCTCCTTCGGCAGGTGGAGGTCCCCGATCGACTTGCCGTCCACGTCGCTGCCGTCGGCGACGGTCAACTCCAGGACCTCGACGTCCATGTCCAGATAGGTGGCCACCTGCACGCCGCCGCGGATGATGCGCACGACGCCGTTGGCGCAGGCGGTGCGCGGCGAGAGGGCGCCGTCGATGCCGAGCGTGCGCAGCAGCGGCAGGAACTCGAGGCGGTGCAGCAGGGCGATGGTCTCCGGCACCCCCATCGACTTGGCGTACAAGCAGGCCAGGATGTTGTCCTCGTCGTTGCCGGTGACCGCCACGACCGCGTCGTAGTCGTCGAGGCGTTCCTGCTCGAGCAGCTCTGCGTCGGTGATGTCGCCCTCCAGGATCAGCACGTCGTCGAGGGCCTCGGCCAGTTCGCGGGCCCGTTCGGCCTCCCGCTCCACCAGGCTCACCTCGGAGTGCATCTCGACGAGGCGCCGCGCCACCATGGCGCCGGTGCGTCCGCCCCCCAGCAGCATCACCCGGTGGGGGCGACCGTGCAGCAGCCCCAGCAGGCGCCGCAACTCGCTGGAGGCGCTCCCGAGGTTCACAATCCGCACCACGTCGCCGGTGCGCAGCACCATGTCCTTGCGCGGGATGATGGTCTTCTCGCCGCGCGACACGGCACCGATCAGGAAGTCCCAGTCGGCGCCGTAGGGGGCGAAGCACTCCGAGAGGGGCCGGTCCACCAGTTCGGAGCTCTCGGTCAGCACCGTGCCGATCACCGTCACGCGGTCGTCGGCCAGCATGTTGATCTCGGTGGCGCCCGGGTAGTCGAGGAGGTGCAGGATCTCCATCGCGGTCTCTTCGTCGGGGTCGATCACCACGTCGGCGCCGGCGGCCCTCAGCAGCGGCTGCGCCGCCGGTCCCCTCAGCGCCGGGGCTTCGATGCGGGCGATCGTCCGGGCCACCCCGGCCTGTCGGGCGAGCATGCACGCCACCAGGTTCACCTCGTCGAAGGCGGTCACCGCCACGAGCAGTTCAGCCTCGCTGATCCCGGCGGCGGCGAGCACGTCGGGGTGCGTGCCGCTGCCCTCGATCACCAGGGCGTCGATGTGCTGCTCCACATGCCCGGCGCGCTCGTGGTCGGCCTCGATGACCACGACGTGGTGGTTCTCCTTCGTCAGCCGCTCGGCCACATAGGAACCCACCTCGCCCGCGCCGACTACAACCACCCTCATCGTCTGCGCCCCCGGTCGCCGCCGGCGCCCCGGGGCGGCTCAGGGCCCGAGTCCGGCGCGGCGCGCTCCGGCGTCAGTTCCACGGCGCCGACCGGGCGTCGAAACGCCGCACGCCCTCGGGCGAGACGAAGGCGTCCACGGCGACATCGGTCGGGCGGCGGCGCAGGTCCGCCGCCCACTGGAAGACGTGGCCCACGCCGACGAGCAGCGGACGTGGCGGCGCGCCGGGGGCGTTGCGGAACGCCAGGGCCCGGTCGTAGTACCCCTTGCCGCGGCCGACCCGCGCCCCCTCGGGGCCGAACAGCACGCCCGCAAGCAGTATGACGTCGTGGTCCAGCACGCCGACCGCCTCGGTCGCGGCGGGCACGGGTATGCCGAAACGCCCCGGCACCAGTTCGCCGCCGCGGCGCCAGCGCACGAACACCAACTCGTCGGCGGCGCCGATCGCCGGCACCGTGACCGCCACGTCCTCTGCCCACAGGCGCGCCACGACCGGCCAGAGGCTGATCTCGCCGTCGTCGGCGACGAAGGCGGCGACCACCCGAGCGAGGTGCATCTCGGGGATCGCCCAGATGTGCGACGCCGCCGCCGCCGAGGCGACGGCCTGAAGGGCCTCGGGAAGGTCGCGTCGTTGCCGGCGCACGCGTGCCTGTCGTGTGGACACCTCCACCGAGCGAACTCTAGCGAGGCCGTCGCTGCGCGATGCGTACCCCCGGGCACTCGGGGCCGCCGCGGCGCGCGGAGCCGTCGGACAGGGGGGGCCTGCTGCTAGCTTTCGGTGGACTTTTCGGGAACCGAGGAGGTCACTGGAGTGCAGGCGATCCCCTATCTGGCCGGTGCGGCGGCGCTGGCGGCGCTGGCTCTGGCCGGGTACTTCTACCGTTGCGTCCGCGCCGCTGACGCGGGCAGCCCCCGCATGGTGCAGCTCATGGACGCCATCGCCGGCGGGGCCCGCACCTTCCTGCGCCGGGAGTACCGCTGGGTGGCCGGCTTCGTGATCATCATGATCGTGCTGCTGGTCACGCTCCTGGACTGGGGCCCGATGGGGGCGGTGGCGTACTTCCTGGGCGCCTTGCTCTCGGCCGCCGCCGGCTGGATCGGCATGACCGTCGCCACGATGGCCAACGCCCGGACCACCCAGGCCGCCCGCACCGGGCCCCAGAAGGCCCTCCCGCTGGCGTTCCGGGGCGGCGCCGTGATGGGGTTCTCAGTCGCCGGCCTGAGCCTGCTGGGGCTCAGCTTCTGCTACCTGCTCTTCGTGGTCTGGCTGGAGCACCTCGACGCCTTCGAGGTCATCACCGCCTACGGCCTCGGCGCCAGTTCCATCGCCCTGTTCAGCCGCGTCGGCGGCGGCATCTACACCAAGGCCGCCGACGTGGGGGCCGATCTGGTGGGCAAGGTGGAGGCCGGCATCCCCGAGGACGACCCCCGCAACCCCGCCACCATCGCCGACAACGTGGGCGACAACGTGGGCGACGTGGCCGGCATGGGCGCCGACCTCTTCGAGAGCTACGCCGGCGCCATCATCGCCCCGGTGGCCTACGTCTGGTTCGCCTACGGAGCCACTTCGGTCGGCGACGCCGGCGAGGGGCTGCTCGGCGACCTGCTGCTGTTCCCGTTCCTGGTGGCGTTCGTGGGTATGGCCGCCTCGATCATCGGCGCCTTCTTCGTCCGGGCCGGCGCCTCCTCCCGCGTCAAGGATCTGGCCAAAGCACTGCACCGCGGAACCAACGCGGCGATGCTGATCACCCTCGGCGGCGTCTTCGCCGTCGGCGCGGCGCTGTTCGAGGGCAGCGCCTCCTGGGGGCTCCCCCTGGCGGTGGTGTGCGGGGTCGCCGTGGGCTACGCCATCGGCCAGGTGGCCGAGATCTGGACCAGCGACCACTACCGGCCGGTGCGCCAGATCGCCCGGCAGGCCAAGACCGGACCGGCCACCACGATCCTGTCGGGTCTCTCGGCGGGCATGATCTCCGTGGCCGCCTCGGTGGGTCTGATCGTGGTGGCGGTGGGACTGGCCTACTGGGCCGGTGACGCCACGCTGGGGGCAGCGGGGGCAGAGCTAGAGCTCTCCGGGGGCATCTACGGCGTGGCGATCGCCGCCATCGGCATGCTCGCCACCACCGGCGTGGTCGTGGCGGTGGACGCCTACGGCCCGATCGCCGACAACGCCGGCGGCATCGCCGAGATGTCGGAACTGCCGTCGGAGGTGCGCGAGGTCACCGACTCGCTGGACTCGCTCGGGAACACCACCGCGGCGGTCGCCAAGGGGTTCGCGGTGGGCTCGGCCGCAGTCACCGCGCTGGCCCTCTTCGCCGCCTTCAAACAGGCCATCGGCGCCGAAGGCGGCCTCCTGTTCCTCGATCTGAGTTCGGTGGACGTCTTCATCGGCCTGTTCCTGGGGGTGATGCTGCCGTTCCTGTTCGCCGCGCTCACGATCGACGCGGTCGGCCGCGCCGCCAACAAGATGATCTCCGAGGTGCGCCGGCAGTTCCGGGAGATCCCCGGCTTGCGGGAAGGCGCCGCGGGTGTGCAGCCGGACTCCTCACGCTGCGTCGACATCTCCACCCGAGCGTCGCTGCGCGAGATGCTCATCCCGGGCGCGCTGGCGATCGCGGCGCCGCTCGTCATCGGCTTCATCAACGTCGACACGTTGGGCGGCTTCCTGGCCGGGGCGCTGGTGTCAGGATTCGCGCTCGCCATATTCATGGCCAACTCCGGCGGGGCCTGGGACAACGCCAAGAAGTACATCGAGGCCGGCCACCACGGCGGCAAGGGCTCCGAGGCGCACAAGGCCGCCGTGGTGGGCGACACCGTGGGGGATCCCTTCAAGGACACCGCCGGGCCGTCCATGAACATCCTCATCAAGGTGATGACCATCGTGTCGTTGATCTTCGCCTCCGCCTTCGTCTGAGACGGGGTGCTCCGCCCCGGTGGAGGTCGCGGAGGCTCTGGCGGCCCTCGACTTGGGGCCCGGCGCCACTTGGAGCGAGGTGCGTGCCCGCTACCGCCTCCTGCTGCGGGCGAACCACCCCGACCTCAGCGACGCCCCCGGCGCGGCCGACCGAACCGCTCGCCTCACCGCCGCATTCGCCGTCCTGCAGAAGGCCACCGGCGACGGCCGCCGCGCGCTGCCGCACCCGGAGCGCTCCCATCCCCTCCGAGGGGCCCGGCCGGGGCGGGGACCGCGCCCGCCGGCGGCTGCCGGAGGCGCCGGGCCTGCTCGCCGCAGCGGGCCCGAGCCCGGCGACGGGCGCACCGGCAGCGTCGTCGGGGGGCGCGCACCCGAGGAGGTGTTCCAGCGCCTCCGGGCCGCAGCCGGCGCGGTGGGCAACGTCAGCGGCGTGGACCCCGAGACCTTGACGCTGCAGATCCTCATCGAAGCGCCCGGCGCGGCGCCGGCGCAGCTGCTGGCCGAAGTGTCCCGGCGAGGCGCCGACACCGCGGTCGCCTTCACCCTCGAGAGCCTCACAGCCGCTCCGGGGCCGCCGATAGAGGCCGTCGTGGAGAGGCTCCTCGCGGCACTCTGAGCACGCCGCCGGCAGCGCCGCCCTCGACTCGCCGGTCGCGCTGAGCGAAGCCGAACGGGAGGGCGCGGGCCTAGACTGCCGCCGGTTTCCAGGAAGGGGGATCCCTTGAGTCCACGCATCAACCTCACTGACACTGCACCCCTCGGCCGCCGAGGCGGACCGGTCCGCGGGCGGCTCGGACGGGGGGCCACAGCCCTCTTGGTCGCCTTGGCCGGCGTCGTCGCCGCCGTCGGCCCGGTCGCGGCCCAGGATGACGACGTCTACATCGAGTACACGGTGCGCATCAGCGCCCGCCTGCTGGACGACGGCCGGGTGGAGTTCGCCCTGCAGCAGCGCGACGACGACGGCGCCTGGGCCCAGCGCGTGCTGCCCCGCACCCGCTTCTTCCCCACCGACCGGGCCACCGTGGGCCGCTGGCTCAACAGCAGCACCCTCAGCGGGCTCAGGCCGTACACGGTGCGCATCAGCGCCCGCCTGCTGGACGACGGCCGGGTGGAGTTCGCCCTGCAGCAGCGCGACGACGACGGCGCCTGGGCCCAGCGCGTGCTGCCCCGCACCCGCTTCTTCCCCACCGACCGGGCCACCGTGGGCCGCTGGCTCAACAGCAGCACCCTCAGCGGGCTCAGGCCGTACACGGTGCGCATCAGCGCCCGCCTGCTGGACGACGGCCGGGTGGAGTTCGCCCTGCAGCAGCGCGACGACGACGGCGCCTGGGCCCAGCGCGTGCTGCCCCGCACCCGCTTCTTCCCCACCGACCGGGCCACCGTGGGCCGCTGGCTCAACAGCAGCACCCTCGAGTTGGCGCGCGGCGCCACCACCAAGGTCGTGTTGAACGAGCTCACCTACTACGTGGATCCAGACGCCCGCTACGTCGATGTGGATCTGAGCGGCCACGGCCACGGCCCCTGCGCGGTGACCACCGCCGGCGAGGTCGTCTGCGACTATCTCGGACATCAGGCCGCCTTGGACGGGACCTACACAGCCGTCTCGCGCGGAGGAGAATATGGGACAGGGCGGTGGATCTGTGCCCTGGCCACCGACGGCAGCATCGACTGCGCAGACCACCGAGGCTCCGTGGAAGTTCCCGAGGGCACCTACACGGCCGTCGACGTCGGCTGGTCGTCCGCCTGCGCGCTGACCACCGAGGGCGCCATTGCCTGCTGGGGCGACAACACCTACGGCCAGACCGACGCCCCCGAGGGCACCTTCACCGCTATCGCCGTGGGAGGGATGGTGGACGTAGGTGCGCCCTACAGTCTGGGGATGGAGACGCCGTTCGGGTGCGCCGTCGCCACCGACGGCGCCATTAGCTGCTGGGGCGACAATTCCCGCCGGCAGGCCTCGCCGCCGAGGGGCGCCTACACGGCCGTATCAGCCGGTGACTGGCACGCCTGCGCAGTCACCACACGGGGTGCCATCGACTGCTGGGGACTGGACCGGATCGGCGAGACCAGCGCCAAGAAGGGCACCTTCAGCGCCGTCGCCTCCGGCCACCTCAACTCCTGCGGTCTGCGCAGCGACGGCCGCGCCGCCTGCTGGGGCGAGTGGAACAGCCGCGTGACCACCCCGCCCGCAGGCGCCTTCAGCAAGGTGGTCGTAGCCGCTTACGATGCTTGCGGGTTGCGCCCCGACGGCACGCTGGAATGCTGGGGCAGCCACTCCGACGACTGGCCGGGAATCCGGATCCCGGTCGAAGAGTCGGGCTGAGAGCAGCCCCGGACGCGGGCCCCGAAACCAGAAGCCGCCGACTCAGAAGGTGCCGGCCGCCCGGTCGCGGGCGGCGTAGCAGGCGTCCTGCATGCGCGCCGGGACGGCATCGCAGAGGGCCGTCGCCATCTCGGTGCCGTGGTCGTTGTAGACGGCGTTGAGGGAGGCGCCCACGTAGCACTCCTGTTGGTAGGCGGGAGCACCGAGCGAGCAGAGGCGCACTATCCGGCTCACCTCCAGCAGGGAGGAGCCGCTGATGTCGCGTCCCATGCTGCGGTAGCAGTTGTCGATCATGTCTTCCTGCACGGTGTCGCAGATGGCGAACGCCTCGGCGAAGTTCTCGTCCTCGTACCCCAGGTTGTAGAGCATCCAGGACGTCTGCATGGCGAAGCACTCGTCCACGTAGTCGTCGCCGATCACGTTGCACGGGTAGATCAGGTCGTCGGTGCGCAGGTCGGTCTGGACGCCCTGCTGCGCCGAGGTGACGTTCTCCATGATGGCGCCGCCGACGCAGGAACTGAGCTCCCAGCGGTCCGGCAGGGCCTCGCAGTACGGGATCGACCCGAACAGGTCGCCGTCGAGGTTCAGCATCACGCCGTGGCCGAGCCCGTGGACGCAGTTGTAGTGCGTGAAGGAGTACGGCACTTCGGCGGCCGTCGTGCAGATGCCCGGCATCTCGTCGAACAGCTCGGTGCCTCCGAACTGCGAGATGGCGTATTCCACGACGCCGTGGTAGTAGCCCGACCAGCAGGCGGACCCCTCGTAGGTGAGGGCGGTCCCCACGTCGCCGTAGTACTCGGCAGCGTCGTTGCCGAGGTCGTGTACGACCTGGTGGCAGTCGCGGGCTATATGGTCGTCGGTCTCGGAGAGGGCGGCCACCTCGGCCACCGCCACATCCGCGCCCTCGGTCCGCATGACCTCGGCGAAGTAGTCCCGGTAGCAGTTGGCCTTCCCCACGGTGCGGGCGCCGCAGTCCTCGACGCTCTCGGGCGGGGCGTCGGACAGCAGCGCGAGCGGCTCGGCGGCCTCCGCCGC
>JAPOYM010000170.1 GCA_026706565.1 bacterium | reverse complement strand
GTGGGCGGGGTAGCGGCTGTCGGCTCCGATGCCTGAGGCGTGGGCGGGCAGGCCGGCGACGGGATCGGCGCGGGTGTAGCAGTCGAGCTGGTCGCCGGCGCGCAGCAGGTGCTGGAGGTCGTGGATAGCGGTGTTGTCGGGGTGGGGGGCGATGCCGTGTTCTTTGGCGATACGCCGGAGAGTGCGGATGTGAAGCGGCATCCCCTTGTTTCGCCAAAGGCGCAGTTTCTCGGGGAGGTATTGGCGGGCGGTGTTGTCGAGCGCGGCGGCGATGGGCGGCCACGGTGACGCGATGAGGTGTTGGGCGGCGAGTCGGGCGGCGGCGTTGAGGTGCTCGAGCTGCTGGTCGTCGAGGGGCCATTGGCCGGTGTCGAGGTTGAACGGCGCGCCGTGCTCGATGTCGATGCAGGCCAGCGAAAGGCCGTCGACGATGTCGGCTCGGGGCATGGCGACATCGACGGTGCCGTCGGGCCATGGGGGCGGGCCGTCGCCGTAGTGGGGGCGGGTCGAGACCGCGATTCCCAGGGTGATGCCCCGCCGCGCCGAGGTGGTGTGCCATTGCTGGTCGAGGCGGCAGATGACGGCTTCTTCGACATCGAAGTCCTCCCGGTTGGCCGGTGCGGGCCAGTTGGAGTTGGAGGGGGCGACGGCGCCCCATGTCCGGTCGGGCGCTTCGGGGTTGGCGTGGGTCCAAACGAGCACGGTGTCGCCGGTGCGGAGCGTCTCTGCGGTGGCCACGGCCCCGGTGGGGGTGAGGAACGGCTGGAGGTGGGTTTGGGTTGGTCTTGGCATGGGGGTTTCCCTTCTTGGCTTGTCGGTTAGAGGCCGATGCCGGCTGTTCGGGGCGCGGCGGCGATCTCGGCTGGCGCGGGTATGGCAGTGTCGATGAGGTGTTGGAGGTCCAAGTCGGCGGCGATTGCGATCTCGTGGGCGGCGAGCACGGCTGCGATGGGGTCGGCGGCGGTGTTCTGCACGGCGGCGCGGGCGGCTTTGGCGAGCCGCGAGTACGACCTATTGCGGTCGAGCTCGATGATGTCGGCGGCGGCGGACCAGGGGTGCGGCAGGGCTTGCCGGACGGAGCGGCGCAGTTCTTGGGGGTCGAGGTCGGCGGGGTCTGTGCCTGGGGGGAGTTGCGCGGTGCGGGTGTGGCGGCTGTGTTGGTTGGCGAGGTGGGCGATGCTTCGGGCTGCTTTGGTGCCGGCGCTGTCACCGTCGAGGACGAGGGTGAGCAGGCCGGGCGCGCCGCACTGTGTGTCGAGGGTGTCGATGTGGCCGGGGCCGAGGGCGGTGCCGCATGCGGCGACTGCGTTTTGGATGCCTGCTGTGTGGGCTGCGATGGCGTCGGTGTAGCCCTCGGCGATGACGGCCTCCCCGCTACGGGCGATGGCGTCGGCGGCGTGTTCGATGCCGTATAGGGCCTCTGATTTGTTGTAGAGGCGGGTGTTGGGGGTGTTGAGGTACTTTGGGCCCTCTCCCAATGTTCGCCCCGCCAGCGCGACGGGCGTTCCGCCGGCGCCGCGGATGGGGAACACCACCCGGCCCCGCAGGAAGTCCCAGACGCGCCCGTTGGTCTCGCCGAGCACCCCGGCGTCGATCCCGGCCCGGGCGCCGATGCCGCGTCGGTTGAGGTGGCCGGCGAGGCCCTGCCACTGGTGGGGCGCCCATCCGAGCTGCCACTTGTCCCACTGGTCTTCGGTGATGCCGCGTCCGATGAGGTAGTCGCGGGCCTCGGCCGCTTCGGGGCTTTCGACCAGCAGGCGGTGGTACCACTCGGCCGCGGCCTGGACGGCTGCGGGCGGCGGGCTCGCTGAGGGCGTTGTGGGGGGCCGTTGGCGGCTTCGGCCGGGGGGTGGGACGTTTGGCCAGGGCGGCGATCTCGGGCACCGACATGGCATGCGGCGGCTCTTGGGGCCCGGCGTCGTGTTGCGGCGGGCGGGTGTCGGGCAGGTGTCGGCTCGGTTCGGGAGAGGGCCGGTGCTCGTTGTCGGCGTGGAAGAGGTCTTCGGCGATGTCGATGGCGGCTTGTTCCCATGCGGTGGCCAGGTGCCGAGTTGCGCAGCCGCTGTCGGCCCAGTCGTCGATGGCGGCTTGCCAGCGCTGCGTATCGGCTTCTAGCAGGCGCTGTGCGTCGGCGGCGCAGGCTTGGGCGACTTTGGCGGCCCGCTGTGCGGTGAGGTCGTCGAGGGCGCTGTGGTGGCGGGCTTTGCGCCGGGCGGCGACGGCGGCCCGGACTTGTTCGGCCCAGGCAGCGACGCGCCCCATCGGGGGCTGGCAGCCGGTGAGCGCTTCGATGCGCCGGCGGGCGGGAGCGTCGCAGATCGCGGCGATGGCGGGGGCGAGATGGTCGCGCCCGTGGGCGCTGGCCCGCTGGTACAGCGCCCAAAGCTCGACGAGCCACGGGTTGTCGGGCGGGCCGGTGGCGGCGGTCTGCTGGTTGCTCTGCTTGATCTGTTCGAGGGCTTGTGGGTCGATGTGGCGGAAGTCGTTGTCGAGCAGTCCCCGCGCCTTGCGGATCGCCCCCAGCGTGGGCCGGCGCTCGCCTTCGGCCGGTTCCGGTGGTCTGGCTGTCGGGGAGAGGCTGGCCGGGACGAGACGGTCGATGTGTTCGAGCAGGCGGGCTTCGGCCTCGAGCATCTGCTGGTCTTCGAGCGCGGCGCTGTGGGGGTCGGTTTCGTGGAGGCCGGCGAGCCAGTCGTCGATCTCGTCGGCGACGTGATGGTCGATGCCCTCGGCACGGGCCCGCTGGGCGGCGAGGTCGCGTCGGACGACCAGCGAGGCCGCGTTGAGGCCGGCGGCGCGGGGAAGCGACCGGTTCGGTCTAGCGGCGATGGTTGCGAGGTGGGCTTTGGCGTCGTCGAGGGCCATGGCCGGGGCGGTGACGTCGGTGGCGGTGGCCCAGCCGTGCCGCCGTGAGAACACGGCCTCGATGACCTTGTCGGGGGTGGTGTGGTCGGGGGCGATCTCTGGGTCGGCGGCGGGCGTGTCGGTGATGATGTGCAGCCAGTTCCCGGCGCGGCCCCGCGACAGGCCGACGTAGAGCTGGTCGCGCCCCGTCGACCCGCAGATCACGGTGAGCGACGCGTCGACGGTGGTGCTCTGGGCTCTGGTCTGGGTGATCGCATAGCCGAGATCGACGTGCTTGGCGGCGTACGCCGCGGTGACGGTGGCCTGGGCCTGGCGGTCCAGGTGCTCCAATGCCAGATCGCCTCGTTCGGCGGCGGCGGTCACCGCCCAGCGGTCGCCGTTGCGCACCGCCAGCCCGTCGCTGGCGCGGCGGAGCCGGTCGTTTCGCCGTGTGGTCACGATGTCGCCGACGCGGATTGCCCGGTCGCCCGCCCCGGCCACCTTCTCGCCGGTCTCGCCGGTCCGGGCGCGGCGGTCGGCGATCTCGGCGTTGATCTGGCGGGCCAGCTCCACAGTCGGGGCGCTGATGACGGTGGTGCAGTGGCGGTGGAGCTCCCACCAGTCCGCGGCGGCCGCCGCGGCGTCGCCACTGGCGCCGTCGGTGATCCGGCCGCGGTCGCGGTGGTAGTCGAGCCCTTGCTTGTGGCCGCGGTGGATCGCGGCGGTTGCTTTCGCCTCGGCGGGGTCGTTGAACCGCCAGAGCTGGTTGAGCATGAATGAGGGCAGCGCGTTGGAGGCGGCCAGCGCGTCGAACATGCCGCCCGCCGACACCGAGCCCTGCTGGGCCGGGTCGCCCACCAGCACCACCCGTGCGCCGGCGGCCGCGGCCTTGCCGCACAGCGCGGCCAAGTCCCTGGTGCTGAGCTGGCCGGCCTCGTCTGCGATCACCCATCCGCCCTCGGGGATCGGCTCGCCCGACGCGTTGATGAGCGCCACGGTGCTCGACGCCGTGCCCAGCGCAGCCCCGAGTGTGCCCACCGCCACCGCAGTCGGCGCCGCGGCGATGATCCGGTCGTGTCCGACCGCGGCGGCTATGCGGGCCAACGCGGTGGTCTTGCCCGACCCCGCCGGGCCGATCAGCACGCTGCCCGCCGTGGTTGTGGCGATCAACCCCTCAGCGGCTAGGGCCTGGTCGCCGCCGAGCCCGCCGATGTCGATGCGCTCGACGGCGGCATCGTCGACGGGCACCGGCGACGCCAGCCACGCCGCGGCGGCCTGCTCGGCGGCGACCAGGCCCGGCGACCACCACCGGCCGTCACATCGCACCAGCCGCTGCTCCAGCCGATCCCGCAGCGCTTTGGCGGTCGCGGCGGCGATCTCGTCGCCGGCGCGGCCCACAGCAGCGCAGCCGGGAGCGGCGTTGATCGCCGCATAGACCACCGCGTCCAAATCGACATCGGACAGACTGGTGGCCGAGTCCTCGGCGGCGGCCAACAGCAGGTCCAACATATCGCCGTCCAGGGCGAGCTGAGGACCGTCCACGACCACTTCGGGGCGGTCGTATGCGTCGCGCTCGACGCGTCGCGCTGTGCGATACCCCGCCACCGTCTCAGCGGGGTCGATGCCCAACTGGGCGGCCTCGGCCCGCCATCGCTGGTGCGGGTCGCCGTCGAGGCCCAGCAGCTTCTTCGCCTCCCGCGTTGCGACCGCGGCCCGGTTCCAGATCTCGATGCGCTCCTGCGCGGTCGGCTCGCGGCCGGTGTCGGCCTCGAACCGGCGCACCCTTCGCCCAGCCTCGCGGGCCGTGTCGCGCCTGCGCGAAGACCAGGTCTCGATCAGATGCCCGGGGCTTCCTGCCACATCGGCGTGGAGCCGGTCGTCAATGCGGTCCCACGACCAGCCCAGCCGCCGCGAAAGCTCGGCGCGCAGCACCGCGCCGCCCACCATACTGGCGGCCTTGGCCGACGCGTACAGCGCCCTGCCGTCGAGGGTGCGCCACTTGCCGTCCCCGCAGCGCACTCGGTTGGCCACCACCAGATGCGAGTGCAGCTGCGGATCGCCCGAGCGCGACGTGTAGTGGTCGAAACGGGCGACGGCCGCCCCCTCGGGCACCTCCTCGACCATCGTCCCTCCCGCCCCCGACCGGGAGGCGACCCCGTTGTCCTGCACATAGGCGATCACCGACCGCACCGACAGCGACCAGGCCTCCTCGATCTGTTCGCGGGTCGCCTCGCCAGCCAGTGCCCACGCCGCCGACACCGACTTGGGCAGCGAATAGGTCAGGTCGAACCCGCCGACAGCCTTGCGCAGGCGTGTGATGCCCATCCGGTCGACGAACGTGCCGCCCGGGTCGATCCGCCGCCCCAGCTGCTCGCCCGAGACGGGATCGCAGCCCGCCAGCATCGATTTGAGCCCGTCAGTGGTGACCGCGCCGCCCGGAGACACCCCCATCGCGCCCGCCGCCGCCCACACGCCGGGCTGCTCGCCCGAGTCGGTGTAATAGCAGGCCTGGCCGCCAGGAGCCGGCGAAAACACCCCGGCCGCGCTGGGCGAAGTGAAATACTCGGCGTGGCCCGGTCCGACTTTCGCGATGGAGAGCACCCCTGCGACCGCCTTTCACGTCCGCCTCCAAACGAGCGCACATCCTCCCCGCGCCCGCCGGTCGCAACCGGTCGCAAACCCCTGCTGGCAAAGCGACCGGACAAGCATCCCGGCTTTCCGCTGACAGCTCCACCGCTCACTCAGAGCCGGCGCACTCGCACCCGCTCCGCCTCGGGCTGTGCCGGGCCCGTCCAGGGCTCGACACCGGCCGGGGCGCTCGGTCGAAACTCCGACGGCGGGGAACTACAGGAAGAACCCGCCCGAAAGCACAGGAACGCCCGGCTAGCGCGCGGGCCGCGGGGAGCGCTGTGGCGCTGGCGGGCCGGGCGGCTCGTCTCGCAGCCTCATCGCTGTGGAGCGGGCGACGCGGGCCACCTCGGCGACCGCCACCACGGTGTGGCCCTCGTCGAACGCGGCCTGCGCGCAGATGTGCCGGTACCTGCGGGCCTCGTCGAGGCGGGCCTGGGCGTCGGCCACCAGCCGGGCAGCCTCTTCCAGCTCGCCCAGAGCCGCGCTGGACGCCACCAGCTCGGCCAGCTCCTCTTCCCTGCGTAGCTCGGCGGCCCGGCGGCGGCGCTCGTCGAGCACCCTGATCTGCTCCGACAGCGGGAGGCGGTCGTCGTTGAGCAAAAAGCGCAGCTCCTCGTCGTCCAGCTCCGACAACTCGCGTACGGGACCCATGGACACATCATAAGCGTCGATAATCGAACACATCAGGCGTTCGACGCCAGACAGGCGGCGGCTGCCGGTCACAGGCACTTCAGTGCAAGCGTGTAGATGGCCTTCGCCCTCGGGTCGGTGCTGTCGTTTGAGGGCTGCTGCACCTTGTGCTGGTTCGGTGTGCTGGGGCTGTTCTCGGTTGCGTCGGGTACTCCGGTTGGCTGGTTGCGGTCGTCGGTTTCGGGTTCGCTCTGTGTGGTCTTGTCGAATGGTTCGGGGTTCAGGCGGGCATGTGGATCTGCGGCGTCTGGTCCCTCGCCGCTGCGATTCCGGTTGCTGGCAGCCGCTGTTGTCCGAGGCCGCGGATCGCCAGTGGTTAGGGTCTGGGTCGCCCCCAGGTCAGGTGTAGTCGGGGCTGGGGGTGTCCGCGGGTCCTTGTGAGATCAGGTCGGCAATGGTGTGTTCTGGGACGGGGGCGAAGTGCCAGGCGTCGACGCCGACGTTGATCTGGCGGTGTTGTTGGCGCCATTTCTCGTGGATGTGGCCGTGCAGGAGCCAGTCTCCGTCGTCTTGGGGGCGCCATTTGGCGAATTTCGTGTCGTAGCGGTCGTCGAGCTTGTAGGGGAAGTGGTTGAGCTGCACCTGCTGGCCGGCGATGGCGTGGGGCTCGGGATTGTCGAAGATCTTGTGCAATCCGCCGATGTGGTAGTAGTCGGCCCGCTCCCAGCGGTGGTCTCTGTTGCCCTGCCAGCACCGGTCGTGGTTTCCGGGCACGAGGATCTTGCGCCCCTTGAGGCGGGCAACATGGCCGGCGAGTCCTTGGGTCTTTCCGCCCATCACCAGGTCGCCGAGGATCCACACCTCGTCGCCGTCGGCAACCGCATCGTTCCAGCGGGCGACCATCTCTTTGTCCATGGCGTCGGCATCGGGGAAGGGGCGTCCGCAGTACCTGATGATGTTTTGGTGCCCGAAATGGTGGTCGGACGTGTACCACCTGCCCATCGCAGCAGCGTCCCATCCCCGAGGACGGGCACGCCAGCGAATTTGCGGTCCGCGACCAGGCCGGCGGCTGGTCTCGCGGGTCGCCCGCCGAAGCGCTTGGGCGGGTCGCGACCGGTTCCGACCGGTCGGCTCGCCGATAGTGGGGCCGTGACTCAGAACCCTTCGGCCACCAGGCCCTCGTGCGCAGCGATCCGGGGCTGGCGCCGTGAGCGCTGAGCGCGGGCCCGACGACCACCGGTGGCCGCCGGTGGTGTGGGTGGAGCCGTGGAACGACCCGCACACCGAGGCGGCAGGGGTGGCGGTGCGCTCGCCGTATGTGGAGAAGTACTGGACCAGCGTGCTGGGGCCGACGCAGGTCCTGATGCTGCGCCACGTCGCCGACCAGTTCGACAGACACCCCGACGGTTTCGAGATGCGCCTGGCCGATGCGTCGGTCCAGCTCGGCGTGAGCCCCGCGGGCGGCAAGGGGGCGCTGCGGGCGTTCTATCGGCTGGAGAGGTTCCGGCTGGCCGCGGCCGGGCACTCGCTGTGGGCGGTGCGGCGGTCTGTGCCGGTGCTGTCGCGCCAGAACTTACTGCGCCTTTCCGATGATCTGCGGGCCTCCCACAGCAAAGACGCCGGGGCCGCCGCAGCCGTGTGGAGCGAACAGGCCGCGGAACGGGCCGGGCACACAGCCCTTCTGCTGGCGAGAAGGGGAGAGTCGGCCGAGTCGATAGCCCGCCGGCTGGAAGCGATGAGGGTGCCCCCCGCGGCATGCACAGAGGCAGCCAAAGCAGCAATCGAGCTGGTCGCTGACCCGCAGCCCGAGCTCGCCCCGCCCGCAGCCCAACGCACAGCCCGAACCCCGGCCCCAGAAATGGCCGGCCTGTGACGCGCCGACCGCCGGCGCCGCAGTACCGCTGACCATGCCCAGAAAGGGGAGACGACCATGATGGCAACCATGTGGGCGCTCAAGGGCGGCCAAGGGACAAGCACCACCACCGCGATGGCCGCGGTCGGCGCCTCAGCGGACCGCCCGGCGCTTCTGGTGGACTTGTGCGGCGACCAGACCAGCCTGTTCCGCACCGGCCGCCACCAGCAAGGCATCGCGGAGTGGTCCGCCGGCCAACAGCCCGCCGAAGAGCTACGCCGCCACGCCCTCCACGTCACCGACACGCTGCGGCTTTTGCCCCGCGGCCGGGGGCCCACCGACCCCCGAAGAGCCGAAGAGCTGTACGAGTGGCTCATCGGCACCCACCCCATCGAGCCGGTGATCATAGACGCGGGAACCCTCGACCCCGAAGCAGGCGGCGAGGCCCGCGACCACCGGCTGCGCCGCATCGCAGCCGAGATCGCCCCAGCGTCGATCCTGGTGACCAAACCCTGCTATCTGGCGCTGCACCGCGGCGCGCTCAACTCGATCACCCCCACCGCAGTGGTCATGGTCGCCGACACCCGCCGGGCCCTGGGGCCAAAAGACATCGAGCAAGCGACAGGTGCGCCAGTGCTGGCCACCATCGGCTACGACTGCGACATCGCCCTGGCCGCCGACGGCGGCAACATCGCCCAACAGGCGTGGAAGGAGCCCGTCGAGCAGCTACGCGGCCTCGTCGTGCCCGCCGAGAACCGCATCAAAAAACAAGACCTCGAAGGCTCGGCCACCGAGCCCAAAGCCTGGTGCGCCTGATGGGACCGCGACCAGCGCCGCAGATTCCTGGCCGCGGCGAGCTGGGCGCTCGAGTCCGAATACGGCGAACACGAGATCAACGAGGAAACCGGCGGCCTGTGGATCTTCGGCGTCGACGACGACAAAGACCTCGCCGCCACCGCCAAGATCTGCCAAGACCTCAAACCCCGCGACTGGCGGCACTGGCTCCACCTCAACATCCACCGCCTCCTGGAGACCGACTACGCCAACCGCATCCTGGACCAAAAGCGCCCCGACACACCCGCCCGAGCCGACGGCCTCAGCCTGTAGGCCTGGAAGCTGGATTGCGGGTCGTAGCCGGCCGCAGCCACCAACGGCCTTAGGGCAGGCCGGGCAGCGACCACTCCGTGGTTTGGAGCGTGTCGAGGTCCAACAGGGCGATGGCCTGGTCGGTGCCGTCGCAGTCCAGTCCCACCACGGAGATTCCGTCGAGGTCGATGGTGTAGGCGTGGTGCCAGTGGCCGTGGACGACGAGTTTTGGTTGGATCGCCTCGGCCACCTGCGCCAGCATGTCCTGAACCTGGCGGGACGCCCGGTCGTCTGCCTCGGGCAGCGGCCGGCCTTTGAGGATGTAGCCGAGCGCTGGGTAGTCGTGGCACAACAGGACATCGGCGGGCCCGCCGGCTATCGCCCGCTCCGCGTCGGCGGGCGAGGGGACCTCCTCGGCGGGGAACAGGTCGTGGCCCGGCGTGCGGGTCCCGTGGTCGATGCTGTAGGCGCCGCCCAGCGCCCGGAACCGCACGCCGCGCCACTCCCAGGCGCAGCCCCGCGGCAGATACCACAGGCTGGGATACATCTCCACCGGGTCGGCGGGGCCGCGGTCGGGGTCTCGGAGCGAGGCGTGGAAACGCAGATGCTCGTGGTTCTCGTGGTTCCCGTCCAAAAAGCACACCGAGACGCCCGCGATGAACGCGGCCCGCGACACGTCCTTGGCGAACCACTTGCCGGGCCACCAGCCGAAATCGCCCAATTGGACGATCACGTCCACTCTCTCGGCGCCCAGCGCGCCGATCACCCGGCGCGTCCACGCCTTGTTCCCGTGCGTGTCACCGACCAAAGCAACCCTTGAGCCCGCCGGAGCGGGAAGAACACCAGAAGCCACGGACCCTTCCTTTCAACCTCCCCTCCACAACTACCAGCCCGACCTTCGACTCAGGCACCGAATTTCCACAGGAGGCAGGCAATGACCCGGTCCTGTTCGCCGCAGTCGGTCGTCTCCCGGCCCCTTCAGCCGTGTCTGGGCGCCGCGCCGGCGCCGACCCCCGCGCCGGTGCCCGCGACTGGCTGCCGCGATCGGGCCGGGAGCCAGCCGCGGTCGCAAGGCCTCTCGGGGCTTGCGACCGGTCCGGTCGGGGGCTTCGACCGATTGCGACCGGTGGGGGGTTGGATGGTGGGGGCATGGAAACGAGGGCTTCTTGGTGTCCGATGTGGTCAGACGAGCAGCGCAAGCTGTTCTTGTCCCATGTGGAGGAGGTGGTCGGCACCCGGTACGGGGAGTACGCGGTCGACGAGGGCGATGGGACGGTTTCTGTCCCGTCGCTAGATTGCGTGTTGGGCCTGTCGAATCTGGCTCAGACGTGCCGGACTGTTGACCCTGGGGAGTGGCGGACAATCGTCTACAACCACATTGAGCGCCTCGACGGCTTCTCCCCCGACGCGCTGTCCGACAAGCTGTCCGACTACGAGCAGGTCCGCGATGACCTGCGTATCCGGGTTGTGACCTGCGTCCACACCGACAAGGTGGACGCGGTCGTCGATCCTCTGCCGCTGGGGTTGTCGTCGTGCCTGTCGGTTGATCTCGGCGGGGCGGCGTGCCCAGTCGACCAGGGCTACTTCGACGGCTGGGGCGTCGAGCGCGACGAGGTCATGGCTGTCGCGCTGGCGAACTCTCTGGCCGCCGATCAGCTGCGGGCCGAGACGGCCCCCGAGCTGGCGGGCGACTTCCAGGTGTACACCGGCGAGTCGATGTTCGCGTCGGAGCACCTCTTGGACTTCGCCCGAACCGCTCCCCACATCGGCGAGATGGGGGCGGTGGTGGCGGTGCCCGCCGCCCACACGGTGATGGTGTGCCCTATCGACCTGGCCGAGCCGACCGAGAAGTTCGCAGACAGCTCGGCGACGATGCTCGCCGCGTCCTACATCCGCTATCTGGCCGGGCCGAACTCGGTCAGCCCCAACGCGTTGTGGTGGTGCCCTGACCACCGTCTGGAGGGCTTCGCCCGCATGGAGCAGGGATTCGAGCTCGTAGCCCCCGAGCCGCTGCGCTCGCACCTAAGGACTGGCTTGGCAGCCGAGCAGGAGCCGCCCCGCCCCGACGCTGGGCTCGACCTGTGAGCCGGGCCGGCGCGACAACAGCACCCAAGCGGGGAAAGTCGTGTTGATAGCGCTTTGGAGCCTCAAAGGCGGGCAGGGAGTGTCGGTGACCGCGGGGCTGTTGGCTTTGACATCTGTGGCCCATGTGAGGCCCCCCGAGAAGGTCTGCCTCGTCGATCTGTGCGGGGACCAGCCGGCGGTGTTCGGCGCCGACGAGCAAACCCAGCTACACAGAACCGGCATCAGCGAATGGTCCAGCACCGCTCTGAGCACAAAGATGCTCGACCGCTCGATGGTCGACCTCACCCCAGACTTGGCGCTGCTGCCCGCCGGCCAGAGCCAGTTAGAGCCAGGCCGGGCCGGCGAGCTGGTCGAGTACCTGAGACAGATGGACACCCCGGTGGTGGTGGACGCGGGCGCCTTCAGCCCCGGCTGGGGACCGGTCGAGTCCGACCGCGAGGCGTTCCGCCGAGAAGTCGTCCACCGAGCGGGCAAATCGGCGGTCGTGACCAGGGCCTGCTACCTGTCGCTTCGCCGCATCGCGAGCGCGCCCATCAAGCCCACCGAGGCTGTGCTCGTGGCCGAGGTTGGCCGGTCGCTCACCCGAGCCGACTGCGAACAGGTCATCGGCGCCCCCGTGGTGGCCACCGTCCCGATCCGCACCGAGACAGCCCAAGCCGTAGACGCGGGAAAACTGCGGACCGCAGTGCCCAACCAAGCGATACGAGCCCTGGGAAACCTAGCCGGCCAATTCGCCCGCCCTGCCCCCACCCTCGCCCCCGCAATCGACTTCGGCTGACCGGTAGCCGACCGGGCCGACGATGACGCCCACAGCCGGCCCTGCGGGAGCTCCCAGCGCCGGGCGGCACCAACAGGACGCATTGTCCACAAACGGGCTCCGATCAGGATCGATCTGCCAGGCGCCGGGCTTGGCCCGCCGGACTGGGATGCCCGGTTGGCGGCCGTATCGAGAGCCGCTCGGGCTTGGCCCATCGCCCGTTCGCGTCTTGGGCCGCGCAACGCGAGGTGTCGAATGGGGCGGCGGCAGCGGTGACTGTGCCTTCTTATGAGACTTGCGACCGGTTGCGACCGGTGGGGTTGTGCAGGGTTGCGGGCATGGATGTTTCAAATTGTGCGTGGACTCCTGGTTGGAAGGCCGAGGAGCGGCAGCGGTTCTTGTCGGAGGTCGAATCGGTGGTCGGCGCCCGGTTCGGCGACTACGAGCTCGACGCGGCCGAGGGCACGATCACAGTGTCGGACCTGGATTGCGTTTTCGGCTTGTCGAATCTGGCCCAGACGTGCCGGTTGGCCGATCCCGAAGATTGGCGCTTGCTGGTGTATTCGCACATCACCCGCCTCGACGACTTCGCCCCCGCCGCTCTGGCCGAGCTGATGTCGGACTGCGAGCGGGTCAGAGACGACCTGCGGGTGCGGGTGGTGTCGCAACACCACGTCGCCCACATCGACCCGGTGGCCGACCCGCTGCCGCTGGGCCTGTACGCGTGTTTGTCTGTCGATTTGGACGGCGCGGCGATGCCGGTGGACCGCGGCTATTTCGACGGATGGGGCGTGGACCACGACGAGGTGATGGCCGCGGCTGTCGCCAACTCGCTGGGTGCCGACAAGCTGGCGGTGACCGAGTCGTGCGAGCTGTCGGGCCGGTTCACGGTGCTGGCCGGCGAGTCCTTGTTCGCCACAGCTCACCTTTTGGACCTGGCTGGATCGCTTCCCGATGTGGGGCCCAAGGGGGCGGTGGTGACGGTGCCGACCGCCCGCGAGGTGATGGTGTGCGCCGTCGACCCTCCCGAAGACTTCGAGAGCGACGGGCCGGCGATGCTGGCCGCCAGCTACGCCCGCTTCTTGATGGGGCCGAACTCGGTCACCTCCAATGCTCTGTGGTGGCGGCCCGGCGAGCCGCTGGAGGGATTCGCCCGCCTCGACCACGGCGGCTTCGAGCTGGTCGCCCCGCCGGAGCTGCGGGAGCATCTCGGACTCGCCACAGCGAAGAACGCCGAGCGCTCAAGGGGAGAGGGAATCGACCTCTAGAGCCGTCGCAGGCGCCCGCCTGTCTGGTTGTGGCGATCAGCCGGGCAGTCTAGATGTCGACCACTCTGGACAGGTAGAGCGTGCCCGGTCCTGAGGGCCCTCCGGGTTCGCTGGCGTGGAAGTAGATTTCCGCCGAGGCGGTGCGGATCACCCGCAACGAACCGGTCTTGGAGAACGGCACCGGCTCGCCGGGATTCTCTTCGTCAACGGCTAAGAACATGGCCGTGTAGACCTGCTGGGCTGTGGCGTCCTCGCTGTTGTCGGCCCAGTCTTCGATGACCTCGAAGCCGGCCCATTTCCATCGGCCCATCTGCTAGGCGGTGAACTCTTCTCGGCCCAGCTTCTCGTTGAAGTATGCGGCCAGCTCCGATTTGTCCTTCGCGTCGGCGCCCGCGGTCCCCTCGGCGATGCGCTTCGCCGTCTCGACTTCGGCGTCCTGTATCTCCTTGATGACGTGCGGCGGGTGTCCTGCTCCCGCTCGCGGGGCCTCCTTGTTGGCTTTGGGTTGCGGCACGGCGATATGGCGGGCGCGCTGGAACAGCCGCCCCAAATGGAGTCTCTCTGCGCCCATGCCCCGGTTCCCCTCTCGTTTCCGGTCGTTGCGGGCGAGTGTAAGCCGATAGAGACCGCCCCGCGCTCATGGGAGGCTGATTTGTTGGCGCTCTCGGACGGGGAGTGCCAGCCAACCCCCCGGCATCATGTCGATCTTCTTTCGTCGGATGGCGGCTGCGGCCACCGGTCGCAGCGTGATCGCAGGGGCGTCGGGGGAAGCGACCGCCAGCGACCGGTGGCGGCTGCGACAGTTCTGGCTGCGTTGTGAATCCGCGCCGGCGCTGCGCCGGGGAAGGAGAGAAGACATGTTGATCTCAATGTGGTCGCTCAAGGGCGGCCAGGGGACGTCGACCACCGCGGCGGTGACCGCCATCTGCGCGGCCCAGGACCGGGACCGCCCGGTGCGGCTGGTGGATTTGGGCCGGGACCTGCCGGCGATCTTCGGCGCAGCCGGGACCGGCGACGTCGGGCTGGCCCAGTGGACCCGCAGCGACCTCAGCGCCGACGCGCTGGACCGGTCGCTCGTGGAGCTGACGCCGAATCTGTCGCTTCTGCCCAAGGGCTCTTTGCCGCTCAGCGGGCGGCGGGGCGACGAGCTGGTCGAGTGGCTCAAACAAGACGGCACCACAGTCGTCGACGTCGGCACACTCGGCTTCGGACACGAAGACGAATGGCAAAACAGCCTCCCCCACAAGATCATCGCCGCCTCCGACCAGTCGATCCTGGTGACCCGGGCCTGCTATCTGTCGCTGCGCCGCACGGTGAGCTCGCCGCTGCGGCCCACCGGGGTGGTGCTGGTGTCCGAGGCGGGACGGGCGCTGACCCGCAGCGACTGCGAGCGGGCCATCGGAACACCGATAGTGGCCACCGTGGCCATCGACCCCGACACCGCCCGGGCGGTGGACGCGGGAATGCTCCGCACCAGAGTCCCCAAACAAGCAACCCGCTCCCTCAGGGCCCTGGTGGACAACGACATGTCCCGTGCCCGCGACAGCGCACCGGGCATCGGCCTGGACTGATGCGGCCAAAGACTACAGACCCAACGGGGCTGCGACCGGCCGCGGTAGCGGTTCCGACCGGCTGCGACCGGTCCACTGGGAAAGGATGAGAGCCATGACGAGCGCAACTGCTGACCACAATCGACCGGCGACTCGGCGCCGCGGGTCCCACTTGAGCCTGGTGCGGCCACCGGACATGGTTGCCGGCACCGAAGACGCAGTGCGGCTGGTGCCCGCGGGCACCCCGGTGCCCGACGGATGGCAATCGGTGACCGTGGCCGCCGTGGCCGACGCTAACGGGGTGCACCAGCCGAGCTGGGAAGTGCAATCCGACACCGCGGTCATCGCCTATTTGATCCGGGGCGAGACGCTGCACCAGGAGGTGCAACGAGACCTGCTCGACGACGACTGGGAGGAAGTGCTCTGCGACCGCCCCGACGGGGCTCCACGCCACGGCTCGTTTTTGGTGCAGCGACTCGACGCCCCCTCGCTGGTCGAGATGCGGGAGCGGTCCCGGCTCATGCACCCCTCCAGCGCCTCAGGCATAGAAGTCGGCTTCTAGCCGAGCCCGCACAACCCGCCGCGGGCAGCAAAGCGGGGACGGCACTGAGGTGTCGTCCCCGCTGTCGCGTCCGGCCGGCGGGCAGCGGATCGGGCCTCCCCTTGGTGGTTCTATTGGCCGGCGGGACCGCGGATTGCGGCGATCTTCGCGGCCAGGGCGGGCACATCTTGGGTAATGGTGTCCCACAAGATGTCGGGGTCTGCGACAA
>JAPOYM010000047.1 GCA_026706565.1 bacterium | reverse complement strand
CCGATCGGATCCGGCGCGAGCTGACCGAACTCGGCATCGAGCTCGAGGACACCCCCGACGGCACCGTCTGGCGCAAGGTCCGCTGAGCGCCGAGGCACGACATGCCCGCAGCCGCAGCCTTCGGGCGGGCCGCTAGCGGGCCGAGCCTCCACCGATGATCCACGGGGAGAAGCTTTGCACTAAGATACTTGCTGTCGAAGCATCCTCCCCCCGGGGAGCGCGTCCAGACAAAGGAGCGGCGATGGCCAGCGAGTTCACCGAGGCGGAGTTCCTCGCGCACGTCCAGCGTTTCGGGACCAAGGAACTCGACTGGCAGCCCTTCGCCAAGCAGGGGGACTTCGACGAGAAGTACCGGCGGGCGCATGTGCGCATGGTGGGGGCCAGCATCACCGGCAAGCACGTCGAGGCAGGCACCATCACCGCCGACCGCTTCACGCTGTCGGTGATGATGATGCCCCCCGGAGGGGAAGCCCCCTCGCATGCCCACGAGGTGGAGGAGGTGTTCTTCGTCGTCAAGGGCGAACTGACCGCCTGGTGGGAATCCGACGACGGACAGATCCTCGAGACGGTCCTTCGCGAGCGGGAGATGCTGCACAGCCCGGCCGACATCATGCACGGCCTACGCAACCACACCGACACCGAGGCGCTGGTGCAGGTCGTCATCGGCGTCGGTCGTCCGCAGAAGCCCACCTACCTCGATCCCGCGCTCGATGCGCTCTGAGTCGGGGCCCTCCCGCCACGGGGCGCAGCGACAGCCGCCCGCCGCCACCCCCCACCCCTGATCGGGCGCGCCATGCAGTTGGGGGCGATGAGTTGGACGGCGCTGCGGGAGAGACTGGATGAGGGTCCCCTCGACGTGGCAGTGCCGCTCGGCGCGCTCGAGCAGCACGGGCCCCACCTTCCGCTCGACACCGACAGCCGCATCGCCGTGGCGGTGGCGACGCGGGCCGCCGAACGCGTCGGGCGCTGCGTGGTGGCGCCACCCCAGGCGGTCGGCGCCTCGGCCCACCACTTGGCCTTCCCGGGCACCGCCAGCCTCACGGACCGGACGCTCGCCGACGTGCTCGTGGAGGTCACCCACACGCTCTTGAGTCACGGTTTCCGGGCCGCGTACCTTGTGACGGGGCACGCCGGCAACGTCGGGGCGATGGCCGACGCCCTCGCCTCGCTTGCCGAACCCGACCGCGGCAGGGTCGTGGCGTTCAACGATTGGCCCGCCCAGCGCGACGCCGTACACCGCGTCGCCGAGACCCGCTGCGGGCTCGACCGGGAGACCTGCGGAACGCACGCCGGCCACTTCGAGACCAGCATCCTGCTGGCCATCGCCCCGGAGTCGGTCACGATGGGCGCGGCGGTCCCCGGACACGTCGGCCCCCCCGAGGAGGCCGGCGCCGTCCTGCGCGCCGGGGGAATGGACGCCCTCTCACCGGTCGGCGTCATCGGCGACCCGCGCGGCGCCACCGCGTCCGCCGGCGAGTTGTACCTGGAAGCGCTCGTCGACCTGATTGCCGGCGGGATCGCGGCACACCGCGAGGCGCACCCGTGAGAGCCGACCGAGCAGCCGCGGCTCTCAACCGGATCCGCCTCGGGATGCCTCGTGCCGTCGAGGGCAGCTTCGCGGCGCTCGTCATCGTCGTGCTCGGCGCCGTCATGAGCTTCAAGTCCGACGTGTTCCTCACCGCCGGCAACATCCAGAACATCCTGCTGCAGACCTCGTTCCTGGCCTGCGCGGCGTTCGGCATGACGCTGATAATCATCGCCGCCGAACTGGACCTGTCACAGGGCTCTGTGCTGGCACTCATCGGCGTCGTCGCCGCCGAGACGATGGTCCGCAACGACAACATCGTGCTGGGCCTGCTGGCGGGACTGGGCGTCGGGCTGGCGGCGGGGCTCTTCAACGGGGTCGTCACCGCGGTCCTGCGGGTCCCCTCGTTCATCACCACGCTGGGGCTGCTGATCATGGCCCGCGGCCTCGCCCGGGAGATCACCGCCGGCAACACCGTCGGCAACCTGCCCGGCGGCTGGAAAGCCTGGTGGAGCACCGAGTTCTTGAGCCTCCGCATGCCGATCTGGGTGGCTATGGGCCTCGGCGTGACGTACCACGTCATCCTTCGCTACTCCCGGTTCGGGCTGCGGGTGTACGCCGTCGGCGGCAACGCCGAGGCAGCCCGACGCGCTGGCATCAACGTCACCCGGGTGCGCCTCACGGTCTTCCTGCTGGGCGGGGCGGCCGTGGCCGTGGGGGGCTTCACGCTGCTCGGGCGGGTACACGCCGGCCAGCCCAACGCGGCGGTGCTCACCGAGCTCTTCGCCGTCGCCGCCGTGGTGCTCGGCGGGACGAACCTGTTCGGGGGCAAGGGCTCGATCCCCCGGACCGTGGCCGGCGTGCTGCTCGTCGGCGTCATCCGCAACAGCCTGAACCTGCTGAACGTCTCCTCGAACATGCAGGACGTCTGGCTCGGCGTGGTGTTCGTGCTGGCCATGACCTCGCAGTTCCTGCGCCGCTACCTCGAGCGTTGGGCGAACCGCGAGGAGGACAGCGCCATCGAAGTCGAAGTCGAGCACGAACTCGACGAAGAACTCCGTGTCATCGAGCATGCCGAGGACTCGGTCCGCTCGGCGACGGAGCAACCACCCAACCCGGAGGGAAGAAAATGAGAAAGAACCAACTCCACCTCAAACTGCTCGCCGCGTTGCTGGCGCTGGGGCTCGTGGCCGCCGCCTGCGGAGGCGACGACGAGCCGTCGAGTGCAGCACCGGCCCCGGCGCCCGAACCGCCGCCGCCCGCGCCCGAACCGCCGCCGCCCGCGCCTGCCGCCGATGCGGACGGGTGCACCGAGCGGTACGAGGTCCGCTACGCCAACCTGGCGACGTTCATCCTGTATTTCCGCGACCTCGAGGCCGGCTTGGCCGACTTCGGCGCCGAGAACTGCTGGAACTTCTCCGCCGCCGACGCGGCCTACGTGATCGAGGACCAAGTAGCCCAGATCGAGGACTTCGCCACCCAGGGCGTCGACCTGATCATCGCCTCCCCGGGCGACCGCGAGGCTCTGGTGCCGGCCTATGAGGCCGCCGCCGCCGCCGGCATCCCGATCCTGTCCACCGGTGACAGCCTGCGCAACCCGGGTCTCGAGATCGGCTTCATCGGGACCGACTGGGATGTCGAGGGAACCAAGCAGAGCGAGTGGATGGTCGCCCAGATGGGCGGCTCGGGCACGCTGGCCCGCATCGGCGGTCCCGGCGCCAGCGAGTACGTCGAGAAGCGCAAGGAGGGCTTTGAGGCGGTCATGGCAGCCAACCCGGGCATCGACGTGGTGTTCAACCAGAGCGCCAACGGCTTCACCCAGGAAGAGGGCCTGCGACTGGCACAGGACGCGCTCACGGCCAACCCCGACCTCGACGGCATCTGGGCCGACAGCGATGCCCTCGCTCTCGGCGCGGCCACCGCGGTCGAGGAGGCGGGAATCGACCATGTGGACATCCTGATCTCGGGCACCGACGGCGAGCCGGCGGTGTTCGACCAGATCCGCGCCGGCGGCGGCGTCGACATGACCATCGCCTTGCGCGGCTACGCCTGGGGGACCCAGACCGCCGAGGTGGCGCACGCCTTCCTGACCACGGGCAGCACCGGCCAGGACTACTTCATCCAGGCCCCGACGATCGTGGTAGACGCCACCTCGATCGAGGGCACGACCAACGACGACCTGCGCTAGCAGGCCCACCAACAGCGAATGACCGATCGGGCCGACGCTCTGATCGTCGGCGCCGGGGCCTCCGGCGGTGTAGCGGCGCGCCGCCTCGCCGAGGGCGGCCTCGATGTCGTCTGCCTCGAGCAGGGCGACTGGCCCGATCGGTCCGCTTTCCCCGGCACCCGGCCGGACTGGGAGTTGGCGATCCGCCGACGCTGGGCGCTCAGCCCCAACGTGCGGCGCCTGCCGGAGGACTATCCGGTGAACCACGACGACTCCGACATCGAGCCGCTCATGTACAACGCCGTGGGCGGCAGCATGATCATCTACGCGGGCACCTGGCCCCGGATGCTGCCTTCGGACCTGCGGGTGCGGACGCTGGACGGCGTCGCCGACGACTGGCCGATCTGCTACGACGACCTGGTGCCGTACTACGACGCCATCGACCGGGAGATCGGCGTGTCGGGCCTGGCGGGCGACCCTGCCTACCCGCCGCACGCCGACTACCCGCTGCCGCCACTGCCTCTCGGCATCGCCGGGCGGCGGGTGGCCGAGGGCCACAACCGGCTGGGGTGGCACTGGTGGCCCGAGCCGAACGCCATCCTGTCGGCCCCCTACGACGGGCGGCGGCCGTGCGTCCAGCGGGGCGTGTGTACGTCGGGCTGCGCCGAGGGGGCCAAGGCCTCCACCGACATGACCCACTGGCCCCGGGCGATCACCGCCGGGGCGCGGCTGATCACCGGGGCCAGAGTCAACCGCATCACCGTCGGCGCCGGCGGGCTCGCCACGGGCGCAACCTGGCTGGACCGCGACGGCGTCGAGCACCACCAGCGGGCCGACGTGGTGCTGCTCGCAGCGAACGCCGTCGGCTCCGCCCGCCTGCTGCTGCTGTCGGCCGACGACCGCCACTGCCCCGACGGTCTGGCGAACTCCAGCGGCCTGGTGGGCCGGCGCTTGATGATGCACCCCTTCTCCGTGGTGACCGGCTGGTGGGACGATCAGGTGGAGGGATGGCAGGGACAGTTCGGCGCCAGCGTCACCACGTATGAGTTCTACGAGACCGACCCCGACCGGGACTTCGTGCGGGGCGCCAAGTGGGCGCTCTCGCCGGTCGGCGGCCCTCTGAACCACATCCTGCCGATGCGCGCCGGCAACGAGGTCTGGGGGGCCGACCATCACGCCCTCATGGCACGGACCTTCGGGCGGGGCGCCAGCTGGGCCATTTTCGGCGAGGACCTCCCCGAGGAGTCGAACCGGGTGGAGTTGGACCCCGACCGCACCGACGGCGACGGCATCCCCGTCCCCCGGATGCACTACCGCATCTCGGAGCACTCCCGGCGGCTGATGGCGTTTCACGAAGCACGGGCGGCGGAGTCCCTGGAGGCCTCCGGCTGCGGCGACATCGGCACCGCCAGCATGATCCCCTACTCGGGCTGGCACCTCATGGGCACCGCCCGCATGGGCGCCGACCCTGCCACCTCAGTCGTCAACGACCGCCAGCAGGCCCACGATGTGGCCAACCTCTACCTGTTGGACGGCAGCGTGTTCGTGACGAGTTCGGGCGTGAACCCCACATGCACGATCACCGCGTTGGCCCTGCGGACCGCCGACCTGCTGGTGCGCAGCCGCCGGCGCCAGGAGGTGCCCGCATGAGCGCCGCGGCCCTCGAGGCCGAACGCCTCAGGAGGCTGGCCGACGTGATGCTGCCCGCAGCTCACGGGATGCCCTCGGCTGGCGACGTGTCCGCCATCGCCGCCTATCTCGAACGAGTGCTGGCGTGGCGCGATGACCTGCGCGCGCCCCTCGCACGGGCGGTCGCCGACCTGGATCCCGAGAGCTTCACCGTCGAACGACTCGCCGCCTACCACGGGATCGACGAGGAGGCGTACGTCGCGCTCACCACCGTGGTGGCGGCGTGCTACTACCTGAGCCCGGTGGTTCGCGAGCGCATCGGCTACCCCGGACAGGTGGCGAAGACCTACGACGCCTTCGCCTACACCGCCTGGGTCGCCGAGGGTCTCCTCGACCCCGTCATGGAGCGCGGCCCCATCTACCGGGAGGCGCCGTGAGCCGGGCGGTGACGCTGACCGGCTACGACGGCGGCCCGGTCGTCGAGGACCTCGCGGTGGGCCCGGCGCCGGCGGGCGGAGCGCTCGTGCGCGTCGACGCAGCCACGGTCTGCGGGACCGACGTACACATCGCCGACGGCACCTTCGACCACCTCGCACGGCTCCCCTTGGTCATGGGCCACGAGGGCGCCGGCACCGTCCTGGAGCTGGGCGCCGGACTCGAGCGGGACGCCCTCGGCGACCCGCTGCGACCCGGCGACCGCATCGTCTGGGCCCACAACTGGTGCGGTCGCTGCTACTTCTGCGCGGTGGCCAAGCAGCCGACGCTCTGCGAGAACACAATGGGGTACGGCTGGGGCCCGTACACGGGCGACGCCATCAACGGAACCTTCTCCGAGCACCTGCACGTTTCGGCGGACTCCCGCGTGCTGAGGGTGCCCGAGAGCGTGTCGGCGCCCCTGGCATCGGCAACGACCTGCGCGCTGCGCACCGTCATGCACGCCTTGGACCGCACCGGGCGGATCCGTTTCAGCGACGACGTCGTGGTGCTCGGCGCCGGCCCGGTGGGCGTCCTGGCGGCGGCCGCCGCGGTCGCCGCCGGCGCGCACCGGGTGATCCTCATCGGGGCCCCCGCGTCCCGCCTGGCCGCCACGGTGCGCTGGGAGCTGGCCGCCCGCATCGACATCTCGGCGACGCTGCCCGACGAGCGGATCGAGAAGGTGCGGGATCTGACCGGCGGCCGGGGCGCCGACCTCGTGCTGGAGTGCGCCGGGCCGCCCGACGCATTCACCGAAGGAATCCAGATGGTCCGCCGCGGCGGCACGCTCATGGTCATCGGCCAGGCCCACGGGCGGACCGTGCCGGTGGACACGACAGGCATGAAGGTACGCCAGCTCTCGGTGCTCACGTCGCTGTCGGCCGACATCTCGCACTTCCACGACGCCCTGCGGTTCTGCGAGCGCCACGCCGCCCGCCTCGACCTCGAGTCCGTCGTGTGCTCGGAGACCTACACACTGGACTCCGTCGGCGATGCACTGGCCGCTATGCGCGCCGGCGCGGAGATGAAACCGGTCATCCTGCCGTGAGCACTGTCACCGCGGCCCTGCGCGACTCCTACCCGCTGATCGTGGGCGACCGCCGGGTCGGCGCCGGTGCGGGCGCGATGGCGGCCGTCGCCCCCGGCACCGGCGAGCAGGTGGCCGAGGTGCCGCTGGCGGGCGCCGACGTGGTGGACGCCGCCGTCGCTGCCGCCGAGGCAGCGGCGCCGACGTGGGCCGCCCTCGGAGCGGCCGAGCGCGGCCGCCGGCTGCGCCGCCTGGCCGACGCTGTGCGGGCCGACGCCGAGCGGCTCGCCCGGATCGACTCCCTCGACAGCGGCAACCCGCTCGCCGCCATGCGCAACGACCTGACCTACGGCGCCGACGCGCTGGACTACTTCGCCGGCATCGCCCGGGAACTGCACGGCAAGACCCTGCCGGCGTCCCCCGGCGGGCTGCACATGACGTTGCGGGAGCCCTACGGCGTGGTGGCGCGCATCCTGCCGTTCAACCACCCGCTGATGTTCACCCTCTTCCATGCCGCCGCTCCGCTGGCGGCCGGCAACACCGTCATCGTCAAGGCCCCCGACCAGACCCCGATCTCACCTCTCGAGATCGCCTACTTGGCAGCCGAGACACTCCCGCCCGGCGTGCTCACCGTGCTCACCGGCGACGGCGCCACCACCGGCGAGGCTCTGGTCGCGCACCCGGGGATCGGCCGCATCGGCTTCACGGGCCGCGGCGCCACCGGCCTGCGGGTCATGGAGGCCGCAGCGGCCTCGGGACGCGTCAAGGCGGTCACGGTGGAACTCGGCGGCAAGAACCCGTTGCTCGTGGGCCCCGACGCCGACCCGGCCTACGTGGCCGAGCAGGCGGTGCGGGGCATGAACTTCGAATCGTCCCAGGGCCAGTCCTGCGGATCCACCTCCCGCCTCTACGTGCCGGACGGTATGCACGACGCCGTCGTGGAGGCGCTCGCCGATCGTCTCGGGCGCATCAGGGTGGGTGACCCGCTCGACGAAGCCACCACCATGGGGCCGCTGGTGTCCGCCGCCCAGCTCGAGCTCGTGGCGGGCTACGTGGCGGCGGGCCGCGCCGAGGGCGCCCGGCTGGTCTGCGGCGGCTCGCGACCCGAGGGCGCCCACCCCGTCGGCTTCTACCTGGCCCCGACCCTCTTCGACGCCGTCGAGGCCGCGCACACCATCGCCGCCGAGGAGATCTTCGGGCCGGTGCTGTCGGTGCTGCGCTGGAGCGACCGTGACGATCTCATCGCAGCGGCGAACGCCACCCGCTACGGGCTGACCGCCAACATCATCACGAACGACCTGGACTGGGCCGTCGATGCGGCTCGCCGTGTGCAGGCCGGCTGCGTGTGGATCAACGGGAGGGGCCAGCACTTCCTGGAGACACCCTTCGGCGGGTACAAGGACTCGGGCCTCGGATCGGAAGGATCGATGGAGTCCCTAATCAGCTACACGCGGACCAAGGTGGTCCACATCCTCGACATCGGAGCGAACTGATGCACATGCACATCGACAGCGGCAGCGGGTCAGGCGACGGAGTCGACGCCCTCAAGTCGAAGATCGCCGTCTCCACGCGGATCCTGGTGCGGGAGCGCCTGATAGGGCCCTTCGGGCACTCTTCGGCGCGCCTGGCCGGGACCGACCTCGTGGCGGTGCTCGGCCACACGCACGACGACGTCAAGGACCTCGCCCTCACCGACCCGGACGACGTCGTGATCATGGATCTGGACGGTGAGGTCGTCGAGGGCACGATGGAGGCCCCCGGCGAGCGGTTCATGCACACCGAGATCTACCGCGCCCGCCCCGACGTGGGCTCTGTCGTCCACGCCCACCCGATGCACTGCATCGCTTTCTCGATGACCGACGTGCCTCTGGAACCGATCTGGCACCTGTGCACGCTGTTCGCCGACGGCGTTCCCGTGCATCGGTCCGCCGTGCAGATCGACAATCCCGAACGCGGCCGAGCCGTCGCCGCCACGCTCGGCTCGCACAAGGGCGTTCTGCTCCAGGGCCACGGGCTGGCGGTCGTGGGCGCCTCCATCGAGGAAGCCACCGTGAGCGCCGTGAACCTGGAGCGCTCGGCCCGGCTGCAGATCATGGCGGAGGGACTCGGCGCGCTCTCGGCGATCGACCGCGGCGAACTCAACAGCGATCTGCTCACCGACGGGCTGAGCCTCGAGGAGTACACCCACACCCAGTGGGACTACTGGGCCATGGAAGTGACGTGATGACGCCGGTGACCGCCGGCGCCGGACGGCGCGAGGACGCCCGCCTGCTGCGGGGCGACGGGCGCTTCGTGGCCGACATCGACCTGCCGCGCATGCGCCATGTGGCGTTCGTGCGCAGCCACCTGGCCCACGGGCACGTCCTCGGGGTGGATATCCCCCGGGACGTGCAGGGCTTCACGGGCGCCGACCTACGGCTCGCCGCGATGGCGCCCAACGAGGCCGACGGGGGGGTCTTCGAGGAGAAGCTGATGCGCGCCCTAGGCGACGACCGGGTCTTCGTGCGGCACGAGGATCGGCCGTTGCTCGCCACCGACCGGGTCCGCCACGTGGGCGATCCGCTCGCCGTCGTGGTAGCCGGGGACACCTACGCCGCCGCCGACGCCGCCGAGCGCGTCATCGCCGATATCGGACCGCTGCCCGCGGTGTCCGACCCCGAGTCGGCCCTGGCATCGGGCGCCCCGCTCCTGTACGAGCACTGGCCCGACAACCGCTCGCTTCGTATCGCCGCTGGTTTCGGCGACGTCGAGGCGGCGTTCGCAGCGGCCGCCCACGTGGGGCGGCGACGGCTGCACTCCGGGAGGCTCGCCTGCCATCCCATGGAGCCGCGCGGTGTGGTGGCCTCCCACGACTCCCGCACAGACCTCCTGACTATGTGGAGCAGCACGCAGATCCCCCACCCGCTGCGCTCCGCGCTGGCCGCGGCGCTCGGCCGGCCGGCCCACCGCCTGCGGGTCGTGGCCCCCGACGTCGGCGGCGGTTTCGGCGTGAAGGCCCTGCCCTACGCGGAGGAGTTCGTGGTGGCTTTCCTGGCGCTCGAACTCGGCGTGCCGCTGAAGTGGGTGGAGCAGCGACGCGAGCACGGCAGTGCCGCCATCCAGTCGCGCGACCAGACTCACGACATCGAGTTGGCCCTGGCCGCCGACGGGCGGATCCTCGGGCTCCGCGACCGCATCATCGTGGACTGCGGCGCCGCCAACCCGCTGGGCGTGGTGCAGCCCTACAACACGATGGCGCATCTCTGCGGCTGCTACCGGGTGCCGGCCCTCGACGTCGAAGCGACGGCGGTGGTCACCAACAAGGCGCCGCTGTCGCCGTACCGGGGCGCCGGGCGCCCCGAGGCGGTCTTCGCCATGGACCGCATCATCGACGTCACCGCCCGGGAGGCGGGTCTCGACCCCTGCGAGGTCCGCCGTGCGAACCTCATCGGCGGCGACGAGATGCCGTACGCGGTCGGCATCAACTATCGGGACGGCACGCCGATGCGCTACGACAGCGGCGATTTCCCCGCCTGCTTCGAGACCGCCCTGGCGATGGCCGACGTGGGCTCGGGCCCACGGGGCGGCGTCTCCGACGGCGAGGGCCGCAGGATCGGCGTCGGCGTCTCGACCTACGTCGAGGGGACAGGCGTGGGCCCGTTCGAGAGCGCGCTGGTGCGCATGGACGAGACCGGCTGCGTGGAGGTGGCCACCGGAGCGTGCTCGCAGGGCCAAGGACACGAGACCGTCTTCGCTGAGGTGTGCGCCCGCGCCCTGGGCACCGACCCCGCCCGGGTCACCGTCACCGGTGGCGACACGGCCGCCGTCCCTTACGGCTGGGGGACGCTGGCGAGCCGCAGCGCGGTCGTGGCCGGCAGCGCCATCGCCACCGCGACCGGCGCCGTGCGCGACCGCATCCTGGCGGCGGTGGCCGACCGCTGGGAGGTCTCGCCCGCCGACCTGCAGATCCGCAACGGCGCGGTGGAGGTCGCCGGGACGCCGTCGCGGCAGATGGATCTGGCCGACGTCGCGGCAGGTTTCGGCCCCGGGGGCGTCTTCGTCGGCCACGACCCCGCAGACCTCGAGGAGCTCGTCTGCTTCGAGCCCTCCACGGTCACGTTCGCCAGCGGTGCCCACGTCGCCCGGGTGGCCGTCGAAGTGGCGACGGGCGCCGTGGAGGTTCTCGATTACGTGGTGGTGCACGACTGCGGCCCGCTCCTGTCACCGGTGATCGTGGACGGCCAGATCTCCGGCGGTGTCGCTCAGGGGATCGGCGCGGCCCTGTTCGAGGAAGCGCTCTACGACGCCGACGGACAACCCCTCAACCCGACCTTGCTCGACTACCTCGTCCCCGATGCCGCCGGCGTCCCCAGCCTCGCCGTCGCTCATCTCGAAACCCCGTCGCCGCTCAACCCGCTGGGCATCAAGGGAGTCGGCGAAGCCGGCGCCATCTCCCCTCCGGCAGCCATCGCCAACGCGGTCGAGGACGCCCTGGCGGGCCTCGGCGCCTGCGTCGACCGGGTGCCGCTGTCTCCCCGACGGCTGTTCGAACAGCTGGTCCCCGCTCGAGGCGCCGCCGGCGTCGGCTCGTCCGGCCGTACCGCCACACCCCCCGAGGGGCGCCGGACATGACCGGCGCCATGCTCAGCGTCCAAGGGATCCGCAAGCGCTACGGCGGCGTCGTGGCATTGCGCGACGTGTCGCTGGACTTCCCCACCGGGACCCTGACGGCGATCGTCGGCGACAACGGCGCGGGCAAGAGCACACTGTTGAAGATCATCTCCGGCGCCGAGCAACCCGACGCCGGCAGCGTGATCCTGCGCGGCGAGCCGCGGCGCTTCAGATCCCCCGAAGACGCCCGGGCGGCGGGCATCGAGACCGTCTACCAGGACTTGGCGCTGGCGGACAATCTGGACGCCGCCCAGAACCTGTTCATGGGTCGGGAGATGACCCTGGGGTGGGGAGCGTTCACATTCCTCCGGAGCCGCCGGATGCGCCGGAACACCGCCGACATCATCCGCCGGCTGAACATCAAGATCCCGTCGGTGCGCATACCGGTGGAGCACTTCTCCGGCGGCCAGCGCCAAGGCGTCGCCATCGCCCGGGCCATGAACTGGGGACACGAGGTCATCATCATGGACGAGCCCACCGCGGCGCTCGGGATCGCCGAGACCGCACGCGTGGAGGATCTGATCGGAACGCTGCGGGAGCGCCGGTTGACCATCGTGGTGGTGAGCCACAACCTGGACCAGGTGTTCCGGCTCGCCGACCGGATCGCGGTGATGCGGCGCGGCCAGCTCATCGAACTGCTGGAAGCCGACAGGACCGACGCCCAGCAACTCGTCTCGCTCATCACCGGGCTGGCCGGCTCACGGGAGGCATGAGATGTCCGTTCAGGTCGGTGTGCAGATTCGACCCAACCACGTCACGTGGCGCGAGATGACGGCGGCCTGGCGGCACGCCGACGAAGCGGGCGCCGACAGCATCTGGACCTTCGATCATTTCTTCCCCATCGACGGCGATCCCCACGGGACGACGTTCGAGTGCTGGACGACGCTCGCCGCCATGGCCGCCGTGACGAGCCGCGCCCGCATCGGCCCCCTCGTGACCTGCACGGGGTTCCGCAACCCCGACCTGCTTGCGGACATGGCGCGCACCGCCGACCACGCCTCGGGAGGCCGGCTCACCCTCGGAGTGGGTTCGGGCTGGCTGGTGCGCGACTACGAGTCCTACGGCTTCGCGATGAGCGGCGACGCCGAGCGGATCCGCCAGATGGAGGCCGCCATCGTGCGGATCCGCCGACGCTTGGCGGACCTGAGACCCGGCCCGGCGGGGCGGCTGCCGATCCTCGTCGGCGGGCTGGGCGAGCGCATGACCCTCGACGTGTGCGCCCGCCTCGCCGACGCCTGGAACGGCTGGGGGACGCCGGCGGAGATCGCCCGCCTGAACCGGGTCCTGGACGGTCATTGCGACCGCGCCGGCCGCGACCCGGCTGAGCTGGAGAGGACGGTCGCCGTCTTCGAGCCCGCCGGCGACGCCACCTACGACGACTTCGCGGCCGCCGGCGCCGAGCACCTCATCCTGGTGCGCTCCGGCCCCGACTACCGCATCGACGAGCTGGATTCGCTGCTGGCGTGGCGCGACGCTCGGAGGGACTCATGAGCAACGAAACGGGCGCCCTGTGGATGCCCTTCACCTCCGCCGGCGGGCGTCCCTCGCCGGTGATCGTGGCCGGCGAGGGCCACTGCCTCATCGACAGCGAAGGCGCCCGGTTGCTCGACGCCACCGCCGGCGGCGTGGCGTGCGTCATCTTGGGCCACGGACGCACCGAGATCGCCGACGCCGTGGCGGCACAGCTCGGCGAGTTGGAGTACCACTGCCTGTTCGGCTACGCCCACCCGCGGGCGATGGAGCTGGCCGAGGCCGTGGCCGCCCGCACGCCGGGTGATCTGAACCATGTGTTCTTCGGCAACTCCGGCTCCGAGGCGGTGGAGACCGCTCTGAAGATTGCCCGCGCCTACTGGCGCCGGGTCGGGCAGGGCGCCAAGACGGGGTTCGTGTCACTGCGCCGCGGCTACCACGGCATGAACTTCGGAGGCATCTCCGTCGGCGGGCTCACCGAGAACCGGTCGGGGTTCGGGCCCCTGCTTCCCGGGTGTACCCAGGTCCCCGCACACGACATCGCGGCGCTCGAGCGCGAGTTGACCTACCGGGACCCGACGACGATCGCTGCGGTCATCATGGAGCCAGCCCAAGCAGCCGGCGGCGTGTTCCCGCCCCCGGAGGGCTACCTGGCGGACGTGCGCACCGTGTGCGACCGCCACGACGTGCTGCTCATCCTCGACGAGGTGGTCTGCGGCTTCGGGCGGCTCGGACACTGGTTCGGCGGGCACCGCTACGGCGTCGTGGCTGACATTATGACCGTGGCCAAGGGCCTCACGTCAGCCTACATCCCGATGGGGGCCGCCATAGCCGGGGCCCGGGTACACGAGGCGTTCGTGGATCCCGCAGGCGCCATCGAGTTCATGCACGGCTATACCTACAGCGGCCATCCCGCCGCCTGCGTTGCCGGACTCAAGGTGATCGAGATCATCGAACGCGAAGGGGTGGTGGAGAACAGCCGCGAGGTCGGCGCGCACCTGCAACAACGGGTGCGCAGCCTGGCCGCGCACCCGTTGGTCTCGGAGGTTCGCGGCGAGGGCATGCTGGCCGCGGTCGAGTTGGGCACCGAGGACCCGCATACAACGGTGGCCGAGGCCCAGCGACGGATTCAGAAGGCCGGCGTGCTGGTGCGGGCACAGGAGGACCATCTGGGGATCTACCCGCCGCTCACGTTCAGCGCCACCGAGATCGACACCGTCATCGAGGTGGTGGACAATGTTCTCGCGGGGCTCGTATGAGCACCGACCACGTCGAGGTGATCCTGGCTCAGTGGGCGCGCGAGCGCCCCGACCTCGACGCCTCGTCCATCGGCATCTTCGGGCGCATCTCGCGCATCGACCGCCTGTTCCAGCAGGCGATGGCCGAGTTCCTTCGGCCTCACGGGCTCACGCTGGGACTGTTCGACGTGCTGGCGGCCCTGCGCCGGCTAGGCGAACCGTTCCAGGCCCGGCCCAGCGACCTCGCCGAGACGGTCATGCTGACCTCTGGCGGCATGACCGGGCGGCTCGACCACCTGGAGCAGCTCGGGTTGGTGGTGCGGGTGCCCGACCCCGAGGACCGCCGGGTGATGCTCGCCCGGCTCAGCGGGGAGGGCCACGACCTGATCGACGGGCTGATGGCGAAGCATCTCGACCGCTGGCTGAGCCGTCTGGGCTGGCTGCGCCCCGGCGAGATGGAGGCGTTCGCCGGCTACCTCCGCGAACTCGAGGCCACGCTGCGCTCAGGAGCGCCTCAGCCGGCGACCGGCTAGACCTCGTCCGCCTGCTCGCCGACGGCGCCGATCGATGCGAGGTACTGCGCGTTCAGCTCCAGCACGATTACGGCATCGAGCGCTTCGACGGCGACGCCGTCGGCCGCGGCGCTGCGCAGGAGTTCGTCGAGGGCCTCGTCGGGCTCGCTGAGGCTGGGGGTGCGCGCGAAGCCGCTCGCCATGGAATCAGCCTCCCCGAAGGCGGCCACGCCCTTGCGGCGCAGATGATCGAGGTTCCAGGCCAGCAGCAGCGCCACCGTGTCGGAGCCGAGCCGAGCCGCCACCTCGGCGGGGAGGCCGCTGTATACGGACTCTGTGGCCGCGCTCAGGTCGTAGGTGGCCACGGCCTCGGTGTTGGCCAGCCGGGCGCTCACCCTCGTGACGGTGTATCCGGCGACCGCGGCCACTACTGCCGCTGCAACGGCGACGAACACCCAGATCATTGCGGATCACCTGATCTGCCGTACCCGACCCGTCGCGCCCCACGCGGTGTCGGCGGTGAGGACATCGGTGTCGAGGCGCTCGGCGAGCGCCATGCAGAGGCGATCCGCCAGCGAAAGACTCTCGCCGCGGCGCCAACGACGGGCCGCCCACTCGGCGTCGTTGACGGTGACCGGTTCGATCCGGAGTCCGTAGCCCGCCAGAAGCGACCTCACCAGGTCGAGGTCATAACCCCAGGCGAGTATCCTCTGCGCCACCTCTGACCAGCTTGCGGCACTGCAACATGTCTCGCCCTCCAGCGCCCCCGCAACCCGGTCGGCACCGGCCTCGTCCCCCAGGAACGCCAGCACTGCCGAGGCGTCGAGCACGACGGTCACCGCGCGCCGCCTGCCTCGGCGTCCTCGGTCTCGGCGGCCCGCCTCCGCTCCGCCAGCAACTCGCCCACGAGATCGAGGCCATGCAAATCGCCGCGAACCCGGGCAAGCAACTTCTCGCGGGTCATCAGCAAGACACCCCCGGAAGTCTCCAGAAGAACCAGTTTGGTGCCCTCGGAGAATCCCCCTTGCTCTCGCACCGCCGCAGGCACGACGATTCTTCCCCGATCTCCCACTGTCACCGTATGTGTCCCATCCATACACTGATTGTACCATCAGATGACTTCAATGGGATGACCTCGCACGGTCGGTCGTGCCCTTCGGTCGGCCTGCTGAGCCGGGAACGGATCCGATGGACCGATCCACTTCGGACAGAGGCTCGGGTGCGGCGGGCGGCGGGAACGGTTATACATCGTGGGCAACAACGGACGGCCGGAAGGTCCGGCAGCCGGGGAGGAACGCAGATGAGCGAGACAGCCGCACACGCCGACAGGGCCGGCATCGACCATTACTGCTGGCCGAAGCACAGGATCGAGAGGCGGGCCGCCGACGCCCGGCCCACGCTGCACTACCGCGACACGCAGATGGAGATCCAC
>JAPOYM010000022.1 GCA_026706565.1 bacterium | reverse complement strand
ACGCCGACGGCGCCACAATCGCCACCCGCAACGGCCCCGACGGCACCGGGGCGGGATCGGGGGACGGGTCCTCAGCCGGCGGCGCCGCGTCGGGCGCTGCCGGCGCCTCGGGCGGCGCGTCTGGGGCTGTCGGGGCCGCCGGCGGCGCCTCGGCCGCCTCGTCGTCACCGCCGCAGGCTGCGGCTAGCAGCACTGTCGCCAGCAGCGCTGCGACCAACCCGAAGAGCCTGCACGTTCTCGTGGTCCTCCTCACGATTCTTTCCTCCTAGATCGCGCGGTGCGCTCCGTTGCGCCCGCCGGTACGCCGCAGAGACTACGCCAATATCTTCGCCGTGGGCGGTCGGTTCCGGGGCTGACCGGTGCGGCGCCGCGGCCTAGTGCTCGGCGCCGCGCCGGAACGGCCGCGTGAGCGCCGCGGGCGCGCCGATGCGGTGGGTCACGACCACCAGCGCGATGATCGTCACCGCCGCGGGCGCCATCTCGGTGAGCTGTGCCGCCGCCCCGCTGAGAATGCCGAGCGTCTTCCATTGCAGCACCGCCGCGGTCACCAGGCTGAACAGCAGCGACCCGGCCAGGACCCCCAGCGGGCGCCACGCCCCGAAGTAGACCAGCGCCACGGCGATGAACCCCATGCCGTTGGTCATGTTCTGGATGAAGATGCCCTTCTCGAGCGCCAGCACGGCCCCCGCGGCGCCGGCGAGGGTGTTGCCGATGATGATGGTGCCGTAGCGCGTGCGGGCCACGCTGACGCCCAGGCTGTCGGCCGCTTGGGGCGTCTCGCCGACCGCCCGGATGTTGAGCCCGAACGTGGTGCGGTTGACGAGCAGGGTGACCGCCGGGACCAGCAGGAACGCCAGGTAGATGACGAGGCTGTGGTTGTACAGGTCCGGGTAGGCGATCTCGAGGCGGCCCTCGGGGACTGTGAAGTCGAAGAGCCCGTCGAAGCCCAGGATCGGGCGCGGGGCGCCCACGAGCTGGCGGAACAGCAGGTCGCTGAAACCCAGGCCGAAGAGGTAGATGCCGATGCCGCTGATGCCCTGCTCGGCGTGGAGCGTCACCGTGATGAAGGCGTAGAGGAGCCCCATGACCATGCCGATGCCCAGCCCCACCAGCAGGCCGTACCACGGTTGGCCGGTCTGCACGGTGGTGTAGTAGGCGCCGAAGGCCCCCAGCAGCATCACGCCGTCGACGCCGAGGTTCAGCACGCCGCTGCGCTGACCGACGCTCTCGCCCACGGCCGCGACGAGGTACGGGGTGGCGAGGCGGATGGCGGCGGCCACAGTCGCCACGAGCGTGGCGAGCGTGAAGAAGCCGCTCCAGCCGCTGCGGGCCTGAGCGAACACCTCCACGGCGCCGACGTCGAGGGAGGCGAGGGCCGAGATCACGGGCCCCCCTCTTCGGCGCCGCCGGCGGCGCCGGTCGCCTCGGCGGCGCGGTCGGTTCGATCATCGTCGGAACCTGCGGCGGCGTCGAACCGCTCCACCACGCTGCGCGCCCAGCGAACGGCCCGGTCGCTGCTGACGACGAACACCACCACGAGCCCGCTGAGCGCCACGACTAACGGCGTGGCCACCTGCACCGCCCGCTGCAGCGCGTTGGCGCCCACCAGCAGGCCCCCGAAGAGGATGGCGGCGGGGACGGTCCACAGCGGATGCAGGCCCCCGAACAGGGCCGCCACGATGCCGTTGAACCCGGCCAGCTGCGTGAACCCTGCCGGGCCGCTCTCGACGCTCAGCCGGTGGGCGACAGAGGAGAACACCAGCACCGCGCCGCCGAGGCCCGACATCATGCCGCTGAGCGTCAGCGCCTGCACGATCCTGCGCTCCACCCTCATGCCGGCGTAGCGGGAGGCGTCGCGGCTGCCGCCGACTGCCCGGATCTCATAGCCGAGCGACGTGCGCCACAGCAGGAAGAAGACGGCCACGGCGACGGCGGCGCCGATGACGATGCCCAGGTTCATCTGCGTGTCCCCGAGCAGGATCGGCAGGTCTGAGTTGGGCGAGAGACGTTTGGTCTGCGCGATGTGGTTGCCGGCCTCCACGGCCGCCTTGTCGATCATCGGCCCCAGCAGCAGGTACTGCATCATGTACCCCGCCACGATGTTCAACATGATGGTGGAGAGGATCTCGTTCACGTTGGCGTAGGCCTTCAGCACGCCCGGAATGAAGCCCATGCAGGCGCCGCCGACCGCCCCTGCGATCAGGGCCAGCGGCAGGAGCACCCCGCGGGGCAGGTCTGGGACCGCCAGAACCACGACCGTGGACAGCAGCGCGCCGGCGATGATCTGGCCCTCCCCGCCGATGTTGATGACCGAGGCCCGGAAGGCAATGCAGATGCCCACCCCCACCAGCAGCAGCGGCGTCGCCTTCACGGTGGTGTCGGCGAACTCCTTGATGCCGCCGAACGCGCCGGTGAACATGGCGCGGTAGCCCTCGACGGGGTCGCCGCCGAATCCCCAGACCATGGCCGCTCCCACCAACAGCGCCGCCACCGTCGCCGCCAGGGGGACCGCGGGCCCCATGACGCGCCGCACGACGCGCTGGACCACCCAGTCGCTGATGCGAGTATCTGCCGACACTGCTCCGGCCACCGCCCCTGCTCGTCCCGTTGCCGGCCCACACTGTAGGTACCCGGCGGGCTCACCGCGCGGCAGGCGCCGCGGGCAGGGACGCCGGTGTCCGGTAGCCTCGGCGCTAGCCTATGCCACCGGTGGATCTGCGCGCCCGCGCCGGCGCCCGCTCGCACGTCTCGGCCGCCGTTGGGGGCATCGGCGGCCGCGCGGCGGTCGTGGCGCATCTCGGCGCAGACGAGTCCAACCGGGAGATCACCGCGGACGTCGGGGAGTTGCTCGAGGCGGCCGTCCGGACGGCTCTGGAGAAGCGGCTGCCGATCGTGGGGTTCGTGTCGGCAACCGGCCCCGACGTCGCCGGCGGCGTTACTTCGGTCCACGGCTGGGGGATCGCGGCGCGCGCCCTGGTGTCGGCTTCGGGGGTCGTGCCGATCCTGCTGTGCGTGACGGGACCCATGCTCTCGGGGCCTGCGCTGCTGCTCGGCATCGCCGACCTCGTAGTCATGGTCGACGACGGCTACGCATTCGTGAGCGGACCGGCCATGGTGGAGCAGTTCACCGGCGTTCCGGTGGCCGCGGAGGACCTGGGGGGCTCGGCGGTGCATGCGGCCCGCAGCGGCGTGGCCTCGCTCGTCGTGGCCGACCATGGCGCCGGCGGCGCCGCGGTCGGCGAGCTGCTGCGGTTCCTGCCCCCCCATGTGGACGAGATCCCCGAACGCCTGCCGACCGACGACCCCCCCGACCGCGCCACGCCCGAGCTGGCCGAGGTCATCCCGGCCTCGGCCGCCGGCGGCTACGACGTGCGCGCCGTGCTGGAGTCGGTGGCCGACGACGGCGCGGTGACCGAGCTGCGGGCCGGCTGGGCGCCCAACCTGGTGACCGCCCTGGCCGCCGTGGACGGCCACCCGGTGGGGATGGTGGCCAACCAGCCGCAGCATCTCGCCGGCACCCTCGACATCGCCGCATCCCAGAAGGGGGCGCGGTTCGTGTCGTTCTGCGACGCCTTCAACCTGCCCATCGTGACTTTCGTGGACACCCCCGGCTTCCAGCCCGGCAAGGACCTCGAATGGCGGGGCATGATCCGCCACGGCGCGCAGCTGGCCTTCGCCTACGCCGCCGCCACCGTCCCCCGGATCTGCGTGACGCTGCGCAAGTCCTACGGCGGGGCCTACATCGTGATGGACTCCCGCTGCATGGGCAACGACATGGCCTTCGCCTGGCCGTCCGCGGAGATCGCCGTGATGGGGGCCAAGGGGGCCACCGAGATCCTGCACCGCGAGGCGGACCCCTCCGAGCGGGCCGCGCTGGAGGACGAGTACGCCGAGCGGCTGCTGAACCCCTACCGCGCCGCCGAGCGGGGCTCGGTGGACGCGGTCATCGATCCCGCCGACACCCGCAGGGAGGTGGCTGAGGCACTGGCCCTGCTGTCCTCCAAGCGGGAGGAGATTCCCGGCAACCGCCACGGCAACACGCCGCTGTAGCCCGCCTGCCAGCGGCTTTACCGGACCGGGGGTTTGTCGGTATCATCTCGCCGGAAAGGCGGGCGAGTCTTGACAGAGTCCATCACCATCACTGACAACCGCACCGGCGAATCGGTCGAGATCCCCATCCTCAACGGCGGTGTGGACTCCGGCGGTTGGGCCAAGCTCCTCGGCAACATCTGGTTCTCCGACGATGCGTTCAGCCACACCGCCATCGGCGAGAGTTCGATCACGCAGATCGTGGGCGCCGAGGGAATCCTGCGTTACCGGGGCTACCCCATCGAGCAGTTGGCGCGGCAGTCCACGTACCTCGAGGTGGCCTACCTGCTCCTCTTCGGCGAACTGCCCACGCCGGAGCAGTTCGACGACTGGCGGGACGAGATAACCCACCACACCTACATCCACGAGAACTTCCGCAAGCGCTTCATGGAATCGTTCCGCTACGACGCCCACCCGATGGGAGTTCTCGTCTCGTCGCTCGCCGCGCTCTCGACCTACTACCCCGAGGCCAAGGACATCGAGGATCCCGAGGTGCGGATGCGCCAGATCGTGCGCCTCATCGCCAAGGTTCCGACCATGGCCGCCGCCGCGCACCGCTTCTCCATCGGCATGCCGTTCGTCTATCCGGACAACGACCTGGACTTCACCTCCAACTTCCTGTCGATGATGTTCCGCGTGGCCGAGCCCCGCTACCACTGCCACCCGTCGGTGCGCAGGGCGCTGGAGATCCTCTTCATCCTGCACGCCGACCACAGCCAGAACTGCTCCACGACCACGGCCCGCGTGGTGGGCAGCGCCCACGCCGACCCCTACTCGGTGGTGGCCGCCGCCTGCGCCGCCCTCTACGGGCCGCGCCACGGGGGCGCCAACGAGGCCGTGCTGGCGATGCTGCGGGACATCGGGAGCTACGAGAACGTAGACCCGTTCATCGCCGACGTGAAGGCCGGCAAGTGCCGGCTCATGGGCTTCGGCCACCGCGTCTACAAGAACTACGACCCGCGGGCCAGGATCATCAAGGAGGCCGCCGACGACGTGTTCAAGCTGGCGGGCCGCAGCCCGCTGCTGGACATCGCCCTCAAGCTCGAGGAGGTGGCGCTGGCCGACGAGTACTTCGTCAGCCGGCGCCTGTACCCCAACGTGGACTTCTACTCGGGGTTGATCTACGAGGCGCTGAAGTTCCCCACCAACATGTTCACGGTGCTGTTCGCCATCCCGCGCACCGCCGGCTGGCTCGCCCACTGGAGCGAGATGCTGGAGAAGAGCTCCCGCATCTCCCGGCCCCGCCAACTCTACGTGGGCCACCCCGAGCGCGACTACGTCCCGCGGGCCGAGCGCGGCTGAGGACCGCTCGGGCTGCCGAGGGCCGAGCCGGGGAGGGTTTGAGGCTCTCAGCCCAGGACGGCGATGATCTCGATGCGCTGGTCGAGGTCGAAGAGCGCCGCTGCCAGGGCCTGCACGTCGGCGGGCTCGAGGGCTTCGAGCTCCTCGATCTGCCGCTTCGTGGTCGGGATCTCCCCCTCGGGGGCGTGGGCACGGCGCAGCACAGCGGCGAGGTGGTCGGCATTGCCGTCGTGGGTGTACTCGGCGTTGAGCACCGCACGAGCCTCCGCCCACTCTTCGGGGCTCGGCCCGTCGGCGGTGAGGTCGGCCAGGATTTCGATGATCCGGCTGTGTATCCGGTCGATGAACTCCGGGTCGCCCGACGCCAAGACCTGCGCCTCCACGCCGTGGGAGGGGGTCAGGAACGTCGTCACGATAGATCCGGTGCTGTAGCTGGCGGCGAGTTCCTCCCGGACTTCGGCGACCAGCCTGGCGTCCAGGATCGTCGCCAGCGCGTGCGCGGCCACTCCGGTCGCCACGTCCACTTCATACGGCGTCTCGAAGCGGATCTCCACACCGGTGTTCATAGCGTCGGGCGGCAGCACGACCTCCCGTCGCACTACGCCGGCCGGCACCGCGGACCGGCGGTCCACGAACGTGTCGGCCTCGCCGGCCGGCAGCGTGCCCACGTACGTGCGCGCCATCCGCTGCACTGTGTCGCGGTCGATGTCGCCCGCCACGGCGACGATCAGGTCGTCCACGTCGCCGAGTCGCCGCAGGTAGCGATCCAGCAGTGACTCGGCGCTGAGGGCGTCGAGCACCTCCTGGGGCGCCACAGGATCGAACCACTCGAAGCTGTCGGGGTGCCGGGCCTCGATGGCGGCGATCCAGGTCCGCCAGTCAAGATCCACCTCGGCCAAGGAGAGGATGATCTCGCCGATCTGGACGGCCTCGGAGAAGGCCTGCGCGTCGACCTGCGGAGCGGTGACTAGGAGGTGCAGCATCTGGAACATGCTCTCGATGCCGTCGGACGCCGCCGAGCCGGCGAAGCCCTCCTCGGTCTCGGCGATGAACGGCGCGATCTCCACGTTTCGCTCCTCGAGCAGGCGCTGCACCTGTGACGGGCCGAGGCCCGCGACGCCGCTGCGGCTGACGGCCCGCACGGCCAGCCTCCCCGTCAGCGGGCGCTCGCCGGCCTCCATTGCCGACCACCCCCCCTGGGAGACCGCCCGCATGTCGACCTGCGCCTCGGAGATGTCCGAGGGAACGAACACGACGGTGGCGCCGTTGGCGAAGGTCCACTCGTAGGCGTCCTCAATGGACTCCACGGGGCCCTCGGAGACGGCGGCCACCGGCTCGGGGGCCTCCATCAGAGTGCTGATCTCGACAGTGCGCTCCGGAACGGGTCCCGCTCGGGCACCCTCGGTGGCGGCCCGCATCTCCTCGACGGTGGGGACCTCGGACCGGTCGGCGCCGACCGCTATCACGATCGGGGCGGCCTCGCGCATCATCCAGCGGAAATGCTCGGTGAGCTCCTCGGACTGCATCTCCTCGAGCAGCGCGTCGATCCGCGCTGCCCGCTCGGCCACGGGACCGATGTCGGCGCCCTCCAAGAAGTGCGCCACGTACAACTCGGCCCACTCGTGGTCCTGCTTCGTCCCGACGCTCTGCAGCTCGAACTCCAGATCGGTCCGCACCACCTCGGCGGCAAGCTCGAGGTCGGCGTCGCTGAAGCCGTCGGCCTCGAGGCTCAGCACCATCGACCAGTAGTCGCCCAGGGCGGCGGCGAGATCCTCGGCGCGCAGGTTCGTACCGTAGAAGCGGATGCCTTCGGTGTAGCTGAACGGGTCCCATTTCGCCGGGTCGAACTGCGAGAGGAACCCCTGCTCGTAAGCATCCTTCAGACGGGCGTCCAGCATGAGGGCGATGAGGCCCTCCATCAGGCCCAGGCGCTCCCCGCCGACGGTCCCGCCGTTCCAGGGCGGGATCTTCAGGTCCAGGGACATGTACGAGTACCCCTGGCTAGGCGAGGTGGCAGTCAGGTAGGCGGGTTCGGCGCCGATCGGCGAGAAGGTGTCGGGGGCGGGCGGCGCCTCGCCTGCGGGGATGGCGCCGAAGTGCTCCTCCACAAGCGCCTCGAGCTCTTCGACGGGCAGGTCGCCGACGACGACGAGGGCCATGTTGGACGGCACGTACCAGGTCTCGTAGAAGGCGCGCAGCGTCTCGGGTGTCATCGACTCGATCGACTCCGCCGTGCCGATGGCCTGGCGCCCCTCGTAGGGGGTGCCGACTACGTAGGCGTGATCGAAGATGCGGTTGATGATCCCCGCCCCGGTCTCGTAGCGCAGCCGGAGCTCGTCGCGGACGATGCCGCGCTCCTCGACGACGTCGGTCTCGGCGATCGTGGCCGCGTGCCCCCATTGCGAGAGGATCTTGAAGGCGGTCTGAACGGCGCCGGCCTGGGTGGTTACGACGTCGAGCTTGTAGACCGTCATGTCGTACCACGTGTAGGCGTTGAGGTCTGGGCCGAACTCCACGCCGAGGGTGCGCAGCGCCTCGACGACCTCGTTCCGCGGGTACTCCTCGGTGCCGTTGAACATCATGTGCTCAAGGAAGTGGGCGACCCCTAGGCCCGCCTCGGCCTCGTGGAGGGACCCGGCCTTGACGGCGAGACGGAGCGAGAGGTTGCTGCCGGGCTTCTCGTTGTTCCGGAGGTAGTAGGTCAGACCGTTGTCGAGCGTGCCGACGTACACAGCAGGATCCGCCGGCAGCGGTGTCGGATCGACCTCCGGGGGCGCATAGGTCACCGCCGGGTCCTCGGCGGGCGCCTCGACAGGCGGGGGCTCGGAAGCGGGCTCGGCGGAAGGGGCCGGCGGCTCGTCGGCTGGCGCCGGCTCGGGCGGCGGCTCGTCGGCTGGCGGCGGCGGCTCTGCGGTCGGGGCCGGAGGGGGCTCGGCTGAAGGGGCCGGCTCGGGCGGGGGCTCTTCAGCCGGCTCGGGCGGGGGCTCTTCAGCCGGCTCGGACAGGGGCTCGGCGGAAGGGGCCGGCTCGGGCGGAGGTTCTCCAGCTGACTCGGCTGCTGGTGCTGGCTCGGGCGGGGGCCCTCCCGCGGGCTCGGCGGAAGGGGAAGGCTCGGCGGCGGGCGCCGGAGGGGGCTCGGCGGCAGTCGTCGGCGCCGGCGGCGAGGCGCTCGGCGACTCGGGCGCATCGCCGCCGCACGCCGCCGCGGCCAGGGCGACGCTGACCATCAGGACCAGGAACCGTCTCATGGGCGACCTCAAAGCCGTCGAAAGTTCGTGCGCCGCCCGCCTCGGACAGCACCGACAGGCTACGGTCCGCGGCCTTCGAGGCGCGCCGACGCGGAGCCGAGGGGCCTGAGGCTCACCGCTCCGCCGGAGCCGATGCGGGCGGCGTCGCTCATCGAGGCCGGGCGCGGTGTACGGCCTATGCGGGCTCCTTCAGCCGAAGCGGCGAGAGACGGCCGGTGAGATCTGCGAGTGCGGCAGGCAGCGGCGCTCCGCAGACGGTCGCTGCGACCACCTCGCCCATCGCCGGGGACGTCTGGATGCCGGTGCCGCCCTGCCCGGCGCACCACACGAAGCCCTCGGCGGCGGCGTCGAAACCCACGACCGGGCAGCGGTCCGGCGCGAACGTGCGCAGCCCCGCCCAGACCGAACCGACAGCGCGCACTCCCAGAGTCGTGGCGGTGTTGATGGCGTCGATGCCGCGGGCCACGTCCAGTTCGGTGGGCCCGACGTCGCGGGGCACGTCCGGCGTCTCGTCCGACGGCGACCCGAGAAGCTGCGAGAGGCCCTCGGGCTTGAAGTAGAAGCTGCCGGCGATGTCGGCCACCAGCGGCCAGCGTGACACCTCCTCCGCCGGCACGCCAGCGGGCGGCGCGAACGTGAAGAGGGTCCGCCGCAGCGGCGCCAACCCCAGCGGCGCGACACCGCCCGAGCGGGCGACCTCGTCGGCCCAGGCGCCTGCCGCGTCCACCACGACCGGCGCCGCGAACGGCTCTGCCGCGGTCCGTACCCGCCAGATCCCGCCCGCACGGTCCATGGAGCACACCGCGCGGGAGCGCACGACCGTCGTGCGGCAACGGCGGGCGCCGCGTAGGAACGCCGCGTGCAGGCCCGCCACGTCGATGTCGTAGCTGTCGGGCTCGAGGAGCCCTCCGGCCACCCAGGCCGGGGCGAGCACCGGGCAGCACCGGCGCGCCTCGGCAGCGGTCTGGAGCAGGAGCTGCGGCGACAGCGGCGACATCTCCTCCCGAAGCCGCTCCAGTTCGTGGCGCCGCCCGGGGGGACTCACCCACAGCACCGGGCGCGGCCGCAGCAGGGGGCCGTCCGCCATGCCCGCCGCGTCGTTCATCAGGAACTCCCGCGAGGCGACCGTGAGAGCCTGATTCACCGGACCGCCGTAGGTCTCGATGTACTGGGCGGCGGAGCGTCCCGTGCTGTGGGCTGTCAAGGAGTCCTCCCGCTCGACGAGCACGACGTCGGCGCCTCGAAGCGACAGCGAGTAGGCGGCGGACACACCGGCGATGCCGCCTCCGATCACGACCGCGTCACATGACCGCACAGGCCTACCTCGTGTTCTCGGGGATCGACTCCGCCCCGTCGATCCTAGGGGTCGCCCGGGACCCGTCTCGCCGCGAACCGCCGTAGGCGCCGGCCGAGGCGGTGGGTGGCGGCTAGGAAGACTGCCCCGGTCCGCTCTGCTGTCGCAACAAGACCTGCTGATATGTGACTTCAGAGAACATAGTAATATTCTTTGAGATATGCTGTTAGACTTGCATGTATGGCTCTGCGGTCCGATCTCCACGGGCAGGAGTTGGTAGCGGTCAAGGACGGGGGGCCGGCGGAGGCCCTCCGGCACGAGGCCGAGCTCCTCGCCGAACTCAGCCACCCGGGAATCGTCCGCTTCGTGGCCCTCACCGAGGACGAGCGGGGACTGCGGCTGCTGACCCGCTACGCGGGTCGGGAGACCTTGGCGACATGGCAGCCGCAGCGGCTCGAGGAGCTCCGGAGAGTGTTCGAGGACCTCGCCGGCACCGTCGGCCATCTCCACGAGCGCGGCGTGGTCCATCGCTCGATCCACCCGAGCCACGTCGTGGTCGACGCGCTGCGGCGGCCGCTGCTTTGCGGCTTCTCCTCGGCGCGCCGCTTCGGCGCCGCGGCCGCGGACCGGCTAGGGGGGCCGCCTCGCGGGCCCGACGACGCCGCTGAGCGGCCCGCGCCTCCCGCCTCGGCCGGGGAGTCCAGCGAGTTCGCCGCCGGACAACTAGCCGACGTCGCAGCGTTGGGCGAGACCGCGCTCGCTGCCCTCCGGCGGCTCGAAGGACAGAAGACCCGCGGCGGCCCCAAGAGGGACGACCCGAGGCTGCGGGAGCGGCTCGAGGCTGTGGCTCAGGCGGCTGCGAGCGGGCGCGTGCCCAGCGCCAAGGCCCTGGCCGGACAGATCGGAGCGCTCGGCGGTGCCCCGGGCAGGCCGCAGACGGCGGGCCCGAACCCCCCGGACCGCCGGCGCAGGTCGGAACCTCGGCGGCTGCCGCAGCCCCGCTCGCGGCCGAGGAGGGCGACGCTGCTGGCAGTCGCAGCGGTGGGCGCCGGCTGCGCCCTCGGGACGCTCATGATCATGCGGCTCGCCGGGGCGGACACGCCGCCGCCGCTGCGGTCGGACATCTTCGCCGTCCCGGTGACAGCTGCCGGCGAGACCGCCGGCGCGCTGTCGGGACAGGAGCCTGCCGCGCGCCTGCCGCAGGCGGCGGGCGTGGAGACCTCCGAAGCTCCCCGCTCGGCGGACGCCGGGGACTCGCCAGCGACGTCGGACGACGAAGGCGTCCGCTGCCTTCCCGTCGTCGCCGGGTTCCGCGACGTGACCGGGGACGGCTGCGCGGCGGAGATCCGCATCACTTCCGGGTTCGTGTCGGTCAACGGCACCCGCTACCCCGTCGGTGAGGCCGGCGATCAGGTGGCGGTGGGCGACTGGGACTGCGACGGCATCGCCACCGTGGCGCTCGTGCGAACGGACGGGCGGGTGTACGTCTTCGACTCCTGGCCCTCGGAGTCGTCCCTCCGCGGCCGGCTCGTCGCCGACCTCCCGCCTCCCGTGCAGCTAGCGGACGTGCCCCGCGGCAGGTGCAACGAACTGCTCGTGCGCTACGCCGAGGGCACCTGGTACCTGCCGCTGCCGGTCCCCTCGGAGTAACGGCGAGACACGCGACGGCCCCGAGTGAACGCCGCTCAGGAGCAGCCCGCCGCTCGGGAGCTGCCTGCCGGTCAGGAGCTGAACGTGGAGCGGAGCCTGCTGCGGAACCCGCCGGACTCCACTTCCTCGCCCCGGAGCCGCGCCAACTCCCCCAACAGCTCGGTCTGCTGGCTGTCGAGGTTCTCCGGCGTCTCGACGGCAATCTCCACGAGCAGGTTGCCCCGGCCCCGGCCCCGGCCCCGCGGCACGCCCTTGTAGCGCAGCACCATCGTCTGGCCCGACTGCGTCCCGGGGGCGATCCGCAGCTCTTGGGGGCCGTCGAGCGTGTCGAGGCTCACCCGACCACCCAGCGCGGCCTTCGTCATCGGGACCTCGAGGCGAGCCAGGAGGTCGTCGCCGCGGCGTTGCAGGCTCGGATGCGGGCGGGTGCGCACCTGGACGTAGAGATCGCCGTGCGGCCCGCCGCGCAGCCCGACGCCGCCGCGGCCCGACAGCCGCAGCACGGTGCCGGTGTCCACGCCGGGCGGCACGTCGAGCGTGTAGGTCCGCGCGCCCCGGATCCGCCCTTGGCCCCGGCAGGCCCGGCAGGGCTTCTCGACGTACTGCCCGAGTCCCGAACACCTGCGGCAGGTGCCCGCCGTCACCATCTGGCCCAGCAGGGTCTGGCGCACCTGGCGGATCTGGCCGGTGCCCCCGCAGTCGGTGCAAGTCGCCGGCTCGGTGCCCTCGGCGGCGCCGGAGGCCTCGCAGTCCTCGCAGGGCACCGCCAAGGTCACCGTCACCTCTTGAGGGCCGCCGAAGACGGCGTCGGCCAGATCCAGCTGCAGCACAGACTCCACGTCGGCGCCGGCGGCGGCTGCGCTGCGGCTCGGCGCTCCGAAGCCCCCGAACCCGCTGTCGCCGAAGAACGCCGAGAAGATGTCGAAGGGGTTGGACGGCGCCTCTGCGGTCCCGAAACGGTCGTAGTTGCCCCGCCTCTCGGGATCGCTCAGCACCTCGTAGGCGGCGGCCACCTCCTTGAAGCGATCCTCGGCGGACGGGTCGTCGGGGTTGCGGTCGGGATGGGAGTCCCGCGCCAGCCGCCGGTACGCCTGCTTGATCTCCTCCGCGGTGGCCCCCGGGGACACGCCGAGGACCTCATAGAGGTCGCGGTCAGCCATTGGCGGTCGGGGTCGCAGCTCGGCCTAGCCGCCGCTCAGCATCCGCCCGAGCTGCCGGCTGGTCACCGCCACGGTCGCCATGGCCTGGGGGTAGTTGAGGTGGGTGGGACCCAGCACGGCGACAGTGCCCGCCCGGCGACCCTCCACCAGGTAGGGCGAGACCACCACCGAGCACTCGCTGAGGGGCACCAGCCCCGTCTCCCCGCCGATGGCCACGCGCATGCCCCGGTCCACTATGTCCGCCAGCAGCGAGACCACGGCGTAGTGGCGCTCGAGGAGCCCCAGGATCCGCTGCGCTACCTGCACCTCGCCGAACGAGCGCACGACTGTGGCGTGGCCGCCCACGAAGAGGTGCTCGGCCAGCCCGCCCGCGCCGTCGCGCAGAGCGTCGGCGGCGGAGGCGACGAGTCGGGCGACGGGCGCCGCCAGCCCCTCCAGGGGCACATCGGCGTAGATCGGTCCGCCGACGAGGCTCCGCGCCAGCACATCGGCGGCGTAGTCGACGTCGTCGCGGTGCGGGGCGCTGTCCAACTCCAGGGCCCGCTGCTCCACGGCACCGGTGGACAGGACGGCCACGACGAGCAGGACGTGGCCGGAGATCGGAACGAGCTGCACCGAGCGGACCACGGCCGAGTCGGCTCGGGGCCCGACCACCACGGCGGCGCATCGGGTCACGTCCGATAGCAGCGAGGACAGCGACATCAGGACCGACCCCAACTCGCCGTGAGCGCGCTCGAAGAACTCTCTGATCTGGCGGTCCTCGACCGGTCCCAGCGAGTAGGGCTCCATGAGGGCGTCCACGAAGTAGCGGTAGCCCGCCTCGGTGGGCATGCGGCCCGAGGACGTGTGCGGCTGGTGCAGATAGCCGGACTGCTCGAGTGACAGCATCTCCTTGCGGACCGTCGCCGGGGAGACGCCGAAATCCTGCGAGTCGCAGACCGTGCCCGAGCCGACCGGCGAGGCGCCGGCGATGTAGCACTCCACGACGGCGCGCAGGATCTCCTCCTTGCGCGGCGAGAGGGCGTCGCTGCGGGATCCCATTGCCGTCCGATGATACCGTCGCCGCTCCGCTCAGCCGGACGGCATCCGCAGCGCCGAGACGAACGCCTCGGGCGGCACCTCCACCCGGCCGATCGCCTTCATCCGCTTCTTGCCGGCCTTCTGGCGCTCGAGCAGCTTCCGCTTGCGCGTGACGTCGCCCCCGTAGAGTCCCGCGGTCACGTCCTTGCGGTATGCCTTGACGGTCTCGCGGGCGATGATGCGGCTGCCGATCGCCGCCTGGATCGGCACGTCGAACTGCTGGCGGGGAATCAGCTCGCGCAACTTCGAGGTCATCTGCCGACCGTAGGAGTAGGCGGCGCCTCGGTGGACGATGGCGCTGAAGGCGTCCACAGGATCGTGGTGCAGGAGGATGTCGACCTTCACGAGGTCGGAGTCCTCGTAGCCGTCGGACTCGTAGTCGAGGCTGGCGTATCCCTGGGTCCGGCTCTTGAGCTGGTCGTAGAAGTCGGTCACGACCTCCGCCAGCGGAAGCCGGTACCGCATCTCCACCCGCTCCGGCGACAGGTAGTCCATGCCCCGAAGACTGCCGCGGCGCTTCTGGCACAGATCCATCAGCGTGCCCACCTGACGCGCCGGGGCGATGATGCTCGCGAGCAGGAACGGCTCGGCGATGGCGGCCACCTGGCCTGCAGGCGGCAACCTGCTCGGGCTGTCCACGGCCATCTCGGCGCCCGCCGTGGTCCGCACCCGGTACTCCACCGAGGGCGTCGTGGCGATGATGTCCAGATCGAACTCCCGCTCGAGGCGCTCGGTGATGATCTCCATGTGCAGCAGCCCGAGGAATCCGCAGCGGTAGCCGAATCCCAGAGCGTTCGAGGTCTCGGGGGTGTAGCTGAAGCTGGAGTCGTTGAGCCGGAGCCTGTCGAGCGCGTCCCGCAGGTCGAGGTACTCGTCGCCGTCGATGGGGTAGAGCCCGCAGAACACCATCGGCTTGGGCTCGCGGTAGCCGACGAGCGGGGACGGGGCCGCCCGGCGAGCGTCAGTGACCGTCTCCCCGGCGCGCGCCTCGGCGGTGTTCTTCACGCCGGCGATGAGGTAGCCCACCTCGCCCGGGCCGAGTTCCGCCACCTCGGTCGGCGCGGGCGTGCGCACCCCGATCTCCTGGGTCTCATGGGTCGCCGCGGTCTGCATGAACAGCACCTGCGACGAGGAGCGCAGGGTGCCCTGCACCACCCGAATCGAACTGACCACCCCCCGGTACTGGTCGAAATGGGAGTCGAAGACCAGCGCCTGCAGCTCCGCCTCGGGGTCCCCCTCAGGCGGCGGCACCTGCTCGGTCACCGCATCGAGCAGTTCGGCCACGCCGTCGCCGGTCTTGGCCGAGACGCGCAGCACATCGCCCGCCGGGATCCCCAGGACCCGCTGGATCTCGCCCGCCGCCCGCTCGGGGTCGGCCGCCGGCAGGTCTACTTTGTTGAGGGCCGCCACGATCGCCAAGTCGTGCTCGAGGGCCATCGTGCAGTTGGCGAGGGTCTGTGCCTCGATGCCTTGGGCGGCGTCCACCAGCAGGATCGCCCCTTCGCATGCCGCAAGGGAGCGCGACACCTCGTAGCCGAAGTCCACGTGGCCCGGCGTGTCGATCAGGTTCACCGCCCAGGGCCCGTAGGAGAGGCGGACGCTCTGCAGCTTGATGGTGATACCTCGCTCGCGCTCGAGTTCCATCGAGTCGAGGTACTGGGCACGCATGGCTCGGGGCTCGACCGCCTCGCACATCTCCAAGAAACGGTCGGCCAGCGTCGACTTCCCGTGGTCTATGTGGGCAATGATCGCCACGTTGCGTATGCGGGACTGATCCATGACCTGCGAGGGGGGGCCGAGCACGGGGCGGGCCGGAAGCCGCCCGCTTGCGGACGGACCCGAAGACTCCGAGATTCTACCCGCCGCCCCTCCTCCGCCGGCGCCTGCGGCGCTGCCGGCGCGAGCCGCCGGTAGCATGCACGGGTCGAATCGAGCGTGCGTGCTGGGCGCTCACCGGGAGGACCGGCGAGACCCGGCAGCCAGCGCGAGGAGCACCGAGGAGCACCGTGGCCAACATCAAGAGCCAGATCAAGAGGAACCGCCAGAACGCCAAGAGGCGGGCGCGCAACCGTTCCGTGCGGTCGGAGATCAACACCCGCACCGCCGGCGCCGAAGCCGCCGCCCTGAGCGGTGAGGGCGACGCGGCAGAGAAGCTCCGCATGGCGGTCAAGCGGATCGACATGGCCGCTGCCAAGGGCATCCTCCACCCGAATCAGGCGTCACGCAAGAAGTCCCGCCTGACCCGGCGCGTCGCCCGCCTCAGCGCGGGCGATGCGGGTTGAGGCGCTCTCAGTGTTGTGACGCTTGGCGGTCCGTGCGGCGCCGGGTTCTGAGTAGCGGTCACCGTCGGGGGCCGCGGGTTGCTGTGTCGTCGGGGTTCGGCGGGGGGTGACGGCGG
>JAPOYM010000082.1:517-16287 GCA_026706565.1 bacterium | reverse complement strand
GACGCCGCCCTCGCCGCCCTCTGAGCCCCCTGCGGGCGGGGCCCCTCCAACGGAGACCATGAGGTCCTCGACATGACCGACCCGAGCCCCCTGAAGGCGGGGCGATTCCCCGTCGTCGGTCTGCCTTTATCGCATCGTCGCCCAATCGGATCCGTTGCCCCCCGAGCCTCGGCCACATCGCCTCGCTCGGGGGTCGCTTCGCGGCCACAACCATCCCAAGTGTGCGAAAACGGCAATAACTCCCGTGCTAAGAGCGTGCGCGGATAGGTGATCAGCACCGCCCCAGAGACACCGATCCGGCATGCTTCGCCGCTCGCCACCAGCACAAACAGGTTCGCCAGACGAATAGCAAATCCCCTGTTCAGAGCCTATCCGCGCACCCTCTAACACGGCAATTATTCCGGAGTTGGCACAGATCGCCGTAGGCGCAATCAGGAATCGCGCGCGGCCAGCCCGCCCGGGGGCCCGACGCGAGACTGTGCCCGGAGTGGGAATTGAACCCACACGCTCTTGTCGAGCCGAGGGGTTTAAGCCCTCTACGTCTACCTGTTCCGCCATCCGGGCCGCCCAGTCACGTTACCCGTCCGGTAGTCCACGAACCCGAACCCGGCGAGGCACAGATCGGCCGAGCCGCGCTCGGGCGCGGCACTCCGCCGAGTGGCCCAGCTCGCTCAGGCGGCTTGTCGCACCTCGGTGTTCCCCGACAGCGGCAACTCGAGGCTCTCGGCCAGAGCCGTCGCCGGGGCGTCGATGTCCTCGGTGGCCTGCCAGAGTTCGTCCCGCACCCGGGCCGCTTCCGGCGGGTCCAGCCCGTTGGCGGCCACGACACCTTCGATCATGTCGGCCAGCACCGCCGGCCAGCGGCGGCCCCGGCTGCGCACCGACACCAGTGCCGAGCCGTCGGGCCCACGCCGGATCGTGCGGTCCAGTCCGGCAACGCGCGGTGGCGTGCGGAACGCCGGAACGTGCAGTCCCATCACGGTGGCCGCCGCGGCCAGGCACCGTCCCGCCTCGGCGAACCGCCAAACGTGTCTCTCACTCATACCCACAGTGTGGCGAGGGGGTACGACAGTGCGCCGGGCCGAACGTCGGGGAACACCCCCAGCGGCCGAGTCGGGCCACCGGCCGGGAACGCCGCGGCGGCTACAGCCGCAATCGGCGGCGTTTCAGTTTGCCGTCAACGGGGTCGACGGTGTAGCCGCCCGACTCCAAGGCTGTGAGCCCCAGCAGCGGCTCGGCATCGTCCTCTCCGAATATGACGGTGCTTCCCACGATCCTGCCCATGAACTCGACATCCGCCGTGGTCACATCAGCGCTGAACTCTCGACCGTCGGCCAGTATGTAGTCGCAACTGTCCAACGGGCGGAGGCCGATGGCCTCCAGATGCCGCCGCGGAACCTGACTATCGGTGGCACCCGTGTCCACCAGGAACCGTCCCTCCCAGCAGCGATCCCGCTCAGCCGGGTTCCTGATCGTCACGTCTACGTGGGTTTCGCCCATGGATCTGTTCCTCTCCTGTGGCTTCTTTCGGTCGGCCGCCACAGCCTCGATCGGATCACCGCGCCTCGACGAACCTCCAAACGTGTCTCTCTTTCACGCCTTCACTCTGGCAGGGGGTATGACACTCCCCGCCAGCAGCAGCTAGAGGCGCAGGCGGCGGGTCTGTTTGAGTCGGCCGTCGACGGGGTCGACGTCGAAGCCGGTCGACTCCAAAGCCGTGAGCCCCAGCAGCGGCTCGGCTCCGTCCTCTCCGAAGATGACGGCCCCTCCGGTCACAGTGCCTTCGAACTCGAGCTGGGCAACCGCAACCTCGGCGCGGGACACCCGACCGTCGGCCAAGAGGTACTCTCGGCTGCCTACGGGACGCAGGCCGATGGCCTCCAGATGCCCCCTGGCGACCTGACTGTCGGTGGCGCCTGTGTCCACCAGGAACCGTCCTTCCCAGCACCGATTCGGCTCGGCCGGGTTCCTGATCGTCACGTCTACATGTGTCTCGCCCATTTGCCGGTGCCTTCCCCTCCGCTGCGGGAGACTTGACTCGAATCGCCGCGGCCGCCGCACGGCCCTGAGAGATCCGATCTCCAAGTATAGCGCGCAGCTAATGAATGTCAAGTATTTAAATTGATCGAAACTATATTATAAGTGACCGTCTGGATGCCGGGTGGCGCGAGACAGGAGGGGACCGCCCGGCGTTGGCGCATCGACCGCGTAGGGTCCGGCACCATGGCCGACTCAGCGACTCGCGGCGCACCGGCGGGGCCGGGCGCCCACAGCGGGTACGTGGCCTTCGACTTGGAGGCGAACGCCGACCGGGCCGATCCGCCGGCGCATGAGATCATCGAGATCGGGGCCGTGGCGGTGCTCGACGGCCGGGAGGTCGGTCGCTTCGAGACCCTCGTGCGCCCCACCCGCCCCCTGCGAGAGACCACCCGGCAGCTCACCGGCCTGGACGACGCAGCACTGGCGGGCGCGGCGAGTCCGGCCGCCGCGCTGGAGAGTTTCTGCGAGTTCGCCGCCGGTCGGCCGCTGGTGGCCCACAACGGCTTCGGCTACGACTACCGGCTGCTCGACGCCACCGCCGAGCGGACCGGTGTGCGCCTGCCGGCGGTCACCCGGCTGGACAGCCTGGAGTTGGCGCACCTGGTGTACCCGCGGGCCGCCAAGAGCGCTAGCGCCGACATCGACGGACACCGGCCTCCAAAGGGCCACAGCCTCGACGCCCTGGCCGGGTTCCTGCTGGGCGCCCGGCCCCGAGCCACCGGGACTCTCACCGTCACCTGTTCGGGCGACGGGGTGATGAGCTCGTTCCAGCGGCTGCCGACTTGGACGCCCGACGCTTGACTTGAATGATCAATCTTGATATTGTCTGATAATATCTAATATTCCTTTGAGTTCCTGTCTGGGGCTCGCAGTCGGACGGCTGCCCCAGGCGGTGGCCGGGATCGCCGGAGGGTGCCTCGTTTCCGCAGTTCGTGGCTGTGTCACACCCCCTGATCAGACTGGAGGCATGACGACACAGATGATGCTCATCCCCGAATCAGCGGCCCCGACCCCGTCGGTTGACGGCGCGGGGGCCTCAGCAGGCTGGATGCTGGACGACGAGACCCGAGCGATCGGGCGGCAAGGCGTCGCCGAGGCGAGGGCCATCCTGCGGGCACGACGGCGGGCAGCCGATCGCTCCGGCCGGGGCACCGTCGGCGCCCAGCCGGCGGCCTAGGCACCGCATGCGGCGCAGCGCCCTGTGGGCGGTGCCGTTGCTCGCCTGCGTAGCGTGCGGCGCTGCACCGGACCGCGCCGAACTCGCCGGCGCGGCGGACGGCGGCGCCGTCGTCCTCTCCGGCATAGACCCCGCTGCCATCAAGTCGCGCCACCCCACCTCGCTGTTCGACTCCCCGCCCGCCGCGGCCCGCGCCGAGATCCAGCGGGTCGTCGACGGCGATACGGTCATCGCCGCCTTCGACGGCGGCCGCACCGAGAACGTGCGCCTCATCGGCATCGACACGCCGGAGAAACCCGGCGGCAGGCTCCCCGCCGAGTGCTTCGGAGCCGAGGCCACAGCCTTCACCGCCGCTCTGCTGCCACCCGGCACCCCGGTGCTGCTGACCGGCGGGGAGGAGACGCGCGACGTCTACGACCGCCTCCTGGCCTACGTCCACCGCGCCGCGGACGGACTGCTCGTGAACATGGCGCTGGCACGGGAGGGGTACGCCGCGGCGCTCTCGATCCGGCCCAACACGGACTACGCGGCGCATTTCTCCGCCGCCGTCGAAGCGGCGCGCGCCGACAACCTGGGGCTGTGGAGGGCATGCGGCGGACCGGACACCCCGCTGGCCGAGTGACAGACCGTGGCGCGCCCGATGCGGATAGGGTCGGACTTGTGGCGACGCTGGTCGAACGGCTGGGCTATCCCTCCGACGCCAGGCTCCTCATCATCACCTGCGAGAACCTGGGGTGCGCGCACGCTACCAACGTGGGTGCCTACGACGTGCTCCGGGCGGGCATCGGCACCAGCGCCTCGCTCATGGTTCCCTGCCCGTGGGCCCGAGAGGCGGCGGCGGACTACCGGGGCGAGGACGTGGGCGTCAACCTCACGCTCAACGCCCCGTTCGAGCGCTACCGCTGGGGTCCCATCACCCTGGCGCCCTCGCTGCTCGACGGCGACGGCGGCTTTCCCCGCACCGCCAACGACCTCTGGGACCACGCCGACACCGAGGAAGTGCGCCGAGAATGCCGGGCGCAGATCGAGCGGGCGATTCTGTGGGGCTTCGACGTCAACCACCTCGGCTCTCACCTCGACGCTCTCAACGCCCGCCCCGAGTTCTTCGACGTGTACCTGGAACTGGCCACCGAGTTCAACCTCCCGCTGCGCTTGCAGAGCGGGCAGAACGAATCGGTCTACGGGTTCCCATTCCGCAGCCGGGCACAGGAGCACGGCGTGCTGAGCCCCGACCGGGTGCTGCGCCCCCGCACCGCCGAGGCGCTCGAGCAGGCACTCGCCGAGATCGAACCGGGCGTCACCGAACTCGTCGTGAACCCCGGGATCGAGACGCCCGAGTTGCGAGCGGCGCACCCCGGCTGGGGCGGGTGGGTGGCCCAGCACGACCTGCTGGTGAAAGCGGTGTCGATCCCCAAGTTGCTTGATCGCACCGGTGTCACAAGGATCGGCTACGGCGCCTTGCGGGCCGCCCAGACAGCGGGAGGACCGTGAGGCCGACGAAACCCCCGAGCCCGCCGCCGTCCCGAGGTGGCCGGGCTCGAATCTCCGAGAAGCAACGACCCGAAAGCGAAAGCGAATGAACCCCCTCCGAGAGAAGTGGCACAACGACGAGCACACCATCGGGGCCTGGCTGTCGATCCCCTCGCCGGTCACCGCCGAGATCATCGGGCGGGCCGGCTTCGACTACGCCTGCGTCGACCTCCAGCACGGCATGGTGGACTACGCCGACGCCCTAGCCATGTACCAGGCCATCGAACTCGGCGGCAGCGTGCCGTTCGCCCGGGTCACCTGGAACGAGCCGGGCATCATCGGACGGCTGCTGGACCTTGGCGCAGGCGGCGTGATCATCCCAATGGTCAACACCCCCGCCGACGCCGAGGCCGCCGTCGCATCCTGCCGCTACGCCCCCGTCGGGCGCCGCAGCGTCGGCCCCACCCGCATCCGCATCGGCCGGCCCGACTACTTCGCCGGCGCCGACGACTACGTGCTGTGCATCCCCATGATCGAGACCGCCGAGGCGGTCGCCAACATCGACGACATTCTCAGTGTCGGTGGAATCGACGCCGTCTACGTCGGCCCCTCCGACCTGGCCGTCTCCATGGGCGTCGGCGGGCCGGGCCTCCACAACGACCACCCCGACTTCAGCGAAGCGCTGGCCACCATCGTGGCGAGCTGCCGCCGCCACGGCGTCATACCCGGCATCCACACCAACGTGGAGCTCGTGGCGAGGCGCCGGAACGAGGGGTTCCGCCTCATGACCGTCCTCATCGACGTGCCCACCCTGCAGGGCGCCGTCGCTGCGCAACTCGCGGAAGCCCGAGCCCTCATCTCCGCCTGAACGCCCCGGCCGCGGGGCATGGGCGACACGGGCGACACGGACACGGGCGACACGGGCGACACGGACACGGGCGACACGGACACGGGCGACGACGAGCCGATGCGGGACATGGCGACCGGCTGAGGCACGCGAACAGCAGCGACCGTGCAACGATGATCGCGCGGGGGCTCGGCCGGGGTGCCCGGCCGGCCCCGCTCAGCCCTAGCCCGCCTCGCCGCCCTCCGGCGGAAGCGGGGGCGTTTCAGGTACCTCAGGCAGCGCGGGGAGTTCCAGTCCCAACTGCGCGGTGGCCTCGAGGGCGAAGAGGTTCTGCGGCGAGCAGTCGAAGCTGCCGGGCTGCAAGGGATGGAACCGGAAGAGCGTCCCGTCCGAGGCGCCCATCACCACGCCGCACGGGCTGGGATCACCCGTCCCCGGATCGCTGGGAGCGTGCAGGCCGTGGCCGTGCCAGTTCACGATCCGGGTCGCTGCGGCGGCGACGCTCGCGGCGCTGAGCGCGCCGCGGTCCTCCGCCGGCGTCCCCGCATCGGTCGCCCTGCGCACCGCCTCCTCGAACAACCGTCCCGCCGCCCAGGCGGCCAGGCCCTGCAGGTCGGGCACCGCCTCGGGATCCACGACGGCCAGCCATTGCCGGTAGGCGGCCAGCTCGGGGCTCTGAGCCTCCTCCCGCAGCGGCAGGTAGGGGCTCCAGATCAGCACGCCGTCGGCCGCCTCGGCGGCGGCGTCCATGAACAACCCGCTTCGACAAGCCGCGCCGCAGCTCACGCCGACGGTCAGGCCCGCGGCCTCCAGCGACGCCAGCAGGTCGAGCAGGCGGTGGGCGTCGCCGTCCCACAGCACATGGTGGACGCCGGCGGCTGCCATGTCCGCCACGTAGGGGTCGAAGCTCTCGCCGATCGTGACCGACGGGTCGTAGACGACCTCGAATCCGAGGCTGCGGGCGGCCTCGGCGGTGCGCTCGGCGGCGACGACCGTCACCGGGAAGTCCACGAAGAACGTGGCCGTGGAGCGGATCCGCACCGGCTGGCGCTCGGCCACCCACCGCAGGGCGCCCACGTTCGCCGACCCTGCCGACACCGGCACCGCCTGGAACGTGCGCGGCGAGGCTGCCCGGCGCGGCGAATGAACCTGGGCCGGGAAGTCCACTAGGTCGCATGCGGGGTCGGCCAGCAACTCGACCCCCTCGTCGTCGAGGAGCGCGTCGCTGCCCACGAGGGCGAAGACGTCGCCGTCGCAGGCCTCCGCCAGCACGGCCTCGTGGCCGAACAGGCCGGCGTCCAGCGTCACGACGTCCACGGTGCGACCCGCTAGGCCGCCGGAGGCGTTCACCGCCGCGGCCCATGCCCGCACCGCTGTCTGCACCGAGCGCGACCGGCCATCGGCCACGCCCCCGGTCTCCACGTCGGCAATGACGGCCACACGCAGGGTCGTAGCGGTCAGCCCAGGCGCCTCGGCGGGCGGCGGCTCGGGCGGGTCCTGGCCGCTCGCCGGCTGATCCTCGACGGCAGACGGCGGAGCGGGGGCGGCGGGCGGCGGCTCGACGGGGGCGGCGGGCGGCGGCTGCGCTCCGCCGGGGGGCGGTGCCGCCCGCTCGGACGGCTCGGTGGTCTGCTCCGGGGTCGCCTCCCCCGGCGAGGCCGTCTCGCCGCCGTCGGGTGCCGGCTGCGGATCAAGGGCCTCAGGCGGCTCGGTGACCCTGGACGGCAGCGGCGCGGTGGTCGTGGTGTTCGGGACGCCGACGGTCAGGTCGGGTTGGGCGCACGCGGCGACGAGGGCCGCCGCAGCGATGATCGCGAGGGCCGCTGCCGGCCCGTGCCCGTGGCGGGCCATCCTGCGAGCCTACGCAACGGATTCCAACTCTGGATTCCGGCCCCGGATCGAGTCCGGGGCAGGCTCTCCCCCGGAATGACTGGACAGGGGCCGGACGACGGGACGGGGGGTCCGACTGACGGGGCAGGTTTCAGCCCCCGCCGCCCGAGGCCTCCTGCACCGACTGCTTGCCGGCGCTGATCCACGGCATCATGGCCCGCAACTGCCTGCCCACCTGCTCGATCTGGTGCTCACGGCCGGCCGCCTCCAGCGCCCGGAAGCGTTCCCGCGTGCGGCTCTCGGCGATCCACTCGGTGGCGAAGGCGCCCGACTGCACCTCGGCCAGGATCTGGCGCATCGTGGCCCGCACATGGTCGTCCACCATCCGGGGGCCGCGGGTCAGGTCGCCGTACTCGGCGGTGTCCGAGACGGAATAGCGCATGCCGCCGATCCCCTCCTCGTACATGAGATCCACGATCAGCTTCAACTCGTGCAGGCACTCGAAGTAGGCCACCTCGGGCTGGTAGCCGGCCTCCACGAGGGTCTCGAAGGCGGCCTGGGTGAGGGCGGTCAACCCGCCGCACAGGACCACCTGCTCGCCGAACAGGTCGGTCTCGCACTCCTCGGTGAAGGTCGTCTCGATGACCCCCGCCTGCGCCCCGCCGATGGCGTCGGCGTACGCCAGGGCGGTCTCCCGGGCATGACCCGTCGCGTCCTGCTCCACGGCGATGAGGCAGGGCACGCCGCCACCCTCCTCGAAGGTCCGGCGCACCAGATGCCCGGGGCCCTTGGGCGCGACCATGGCCACGTCGATCCCCGCCGGCGGCACGATGCAGTCGAAGCGGATGTTGAAGCCGTGCGCGAAGTAGAGCGCGTCGCCGGGATCCTGATTCGGCTCGACGTGCTCGGCATAGATCTCGGCCTGCAGCGTGTCGGGCAGCAGCATCATGACCAGGTCGGACTCGGCCACCGCATCGGCCATCGACAGCACGCGAACCCCGGCCTCGGCGGCCTTGGTGGCTGACGCCGATCCCTCACGCAGGCCTACCCGCACGTCGATGCCGGAGTCCTTCAGGTTCAGGGTGTGGGCATGGCCCTGCGAGCCGTAACCCAGCACCGCCACCTTGCGGTCGGCGATGAAGCTGCGGTCGGCGTCGGCGGAGTAGTACATCGTGGCGGCCATGGGGACCCCTCTCTCTTCGATCCTTTGCGTTCCGGGCTCTCTTCGATCCTCGCGTGCCGGGCGGGGGACCCTCAGAACTCTCCGACCTCCCCGCCGGCCTTGGCGAGCCGGGGCAGGGCCACCTTGCCGGTGCGCTGCAGCTCGACGATGCCGTAGGGGCGCAGCAGGCTCTCGAAGTCGTCCACCCGGTTCGGGCCGCCCGACATCGACACCATCAGCTTGTCGGGGCCGACGTTCAAGACGCGCCCGTCGAAGATGCGCACCAGATCCATGATCTGGCCGCGGGTGTCTCCGGCGGCGTTGACCGTCACAACGAGAAGCTCCCGCTCGACGGACTCCTCCGGTGCCAGCTCGCGGATGCTGACCACGTTGATGAGCTTGTCGAGCTGGTTGATGACCTGCTCGAGCGGGGCCGACTCGGCGTCCACCGCCAGGGTGATGCGGCTGAGGCGGGCGTCCTCGGTGGGCGCCACGGCCAGGGACTCGATGTTGAAGCCCCGCCGGGCGAACAGGCCCGCCACCCGGGCCAGCACGCCCGCCTTGTTCTCCACGAGCACCACGAGTGTGTGGTGGCGCTTGGTCCCGGCCATGATCGGTCTGCGCGCGCTGTCCCGCGGCTAGCGGGGCGGGGGTTGCTGGGACGGGTCCAGCACGATGTCGTCGTTGGAGGCGCCCGCCGGCACCATCGGGAACACCTTCTCCTGCGTGTCGATCCGGAAGTCGATGACCACGCTGCGATCGTCGATCTCGTTGGCCTTCTCGATGGCGGGGCGCACCTCGGCGGGGTTCTCGATGCGCATGGCCTCGCAGCCCATGGCCTCGGCCCAGCCCTTGTAGTCGGGCAGGTCCGGCGAGAGGTACACCTCGGAGTAGCGCTCCTCGTAGAACATCTCCTGCCACTGGCGCACCATGCCCAGGTAGGCGTTGTTCAGGATGGCCACCTTGATGGGGATGCGCTCGGTGTTGGCGGTGACCAACTCCTGGGCGGTCATCTGGAAGCAACCGTCGCCGTCCACCGCCCAGACCATGCGGTCGGGCCGCCCGGCCTTGGCGCCGATGGCCGCCGGCACCGCGTAGCCCATGGTGCCGAGACCCCCGGAGTTGATCCACGTGTAGGGGTGGTTGAAGCGCCAGTACTGGCTGGCCCACATCTGGTGCTGGCCCACGCCGGCGCACACGACGGTGTCGTCGGGGGTGGCGTCGCGCAGCTGCTCCAGCACGAACTGCGGCTTCAGCGCCCCACCCGAGTCGCCGGCCTCGTAGACCAGCGGGTAGCGCTCCTGCCAGTCGGCGATGGTGTCGTGCCACTGCCGGCGGTCCGCCTGAGCCTCGGCCCCGCCGAGGGCGGTCACCGCCTCGGTCAGCGCCTCGATGCCCGGGCGGCAGTCGGCGGCGATGGCCACGTCCGCCTGACGCACCTTGCCCAACTCGGCAGGGTCGATGTCCATGTGGATGACCTTGGCCTCGGGGGCGAAGGCGCCCACCTTGCCGGTGACGCGGTCGTCGAAGCGGGCGCCGAGGGTGATCAGCAGGTCGGCCCGCTGCATGGAGGTGACGGCGGTGTAGTTGCCGTGCATGCCGGGCATCCCCAGGCACAGCGGGTGGTCGTCGGGGAACCCGCCCCGGTTCATGAGGGTCGTGACCACGGGGATCCGGACCAACTCGGCGAAGCGCAGCAGGGCATCGGCGGCGCGGGACTTGAGGATCCCCCCGCCGGAGTAGATGACCGGCCGTTGCGCCGAGCAGATCAGCTCGGCGGCGGTGGCCACCGCAGCCGGGTCGGGTTCGGTGCGGGGCCGGTAGCCCGGCAGGTCGTGGCCGTCGGGCTCGTACCACTCCAGGGCCGAGCGCGGGTTGCGCGGGTCCACGATGCACTTCGGGATGTCCACCAGCACCGGGCCGGGGCGCCCGCTGGTGGCGATGTGGAAGGCGTCGTGGATCACCTGCGGCAGGTCCTGCGCATCGGAGACCAGGAAGTTGTGCTTGGTGACCGACATGGTGATGCCGGTGGTGTCGCACTCCTGGAAGGCGTCGGTGCCGATGGCGGCGTAGGGCACCTGCCCGGTGATGACAACGAGCGGCACCGAGTCCATGTAGGCGTCGCACAGCGGCGTCACGATGTTGGTGGCACCGGGACCGCTGGTCACGATGGCCACGCCGGGCCGGCCGGTGGCCTGGGCGTAGCCCTGCGCCATATGGCCGGCACCCTGCTCGTGGCGCACCAGCACGTGGCGGATGGTGGAGTCGATGAGCGGGTCGTAGGCCGGCAGGATCGCCCCGCCGGGCAGCCCGAATACGATCTCGACCCCTTGGCGCTCGAGACTGCGCATGAGGGCCTGCCCGCCGTTCAGCTTCATGGTTCGCCTTCTCCCGGTCGATGCCCCCAATGCCCGCGGGGCCGCCGTACCGTCTGCAAAATGTCAACGACCTCCCGGGCGGGAGGTCGGGGGAGCGCGCAGCAGAGCCGCCCGCTCAGTGCGATACGAGAACCCGGTGTCGCCGCGTCACGCCGTCGAGTATAGCCCCGGGGCCGCTTCCCAACCCCCTCGGGCCCCCGTCAGGCCCCCGGCAGGCCCCCATTTCAGGCTTCGGTGATGGCGCCCTTCTCGGCTCCCTGGGCGAGCCGGGCGTACTTCGCCAGGAAGCCCGACGTGTAGCGGGGTGCCGGGGCCTTCCAGTCGGCGCGCCGGGCGGCCAGCTCCTCCTCGGAAACCAGCAGGTCGATGCGGTGGCTGCGCACGTCGATGCGGATGCGGTCGCCTTCGGCCACCAGGCCGATGGATCCGCCGTCGGAGCCCTCGGGCGCCACGTGGCCCACGCAGAACCCGTGGGTGCCGCCCGAGAAGCGGCCGTCGGTCACCAGGGCGGCATCGGCGCCCCTCCCGGCGCCCTTCATGGCGCCGGTGATGGCCAGCATCTCGCGCATGCCGGGACCGCCCTTGGGACCCTCGTAGCGGATCACGACGACGTCGCCGGGGTTGATGCGGCCCGACAGCACCATCTCCATGGCGGCGTCCTCGCCGTCGAAGACCCGCGCCGGCCCCTCGAAGCTGTCGGTGTCGATGCCGGCCACCTTCACCACCGCCCCCGAGGGCGCCAGGCTGCCGGTCAGCACGGCGATGCCGCCGATGTCGTGAATGGGGTCGTCGAAGCGGTGCACCACCTCGCCGTCGGCGCCGGGCGGATCCAGATCCGCCAGGTTCTCGGCCATCGTGCGCCCGGTGACGGTGACCTCGTCGCCGTGAAACAGACCCTCTTCCAGCAGCAGGCGCATCACCACCGGTATGCCGCCGATCCGGTCGATGTCGGCCATGTGGTAGCGGCCGTGCGGCTTGGTGTCGGCGAGATGCGGCACGCGCGCCGCCACCTTGTTGAAGTCGTCCAGCTCCAACTCCACCCGCGCCTCATAGGCGATGGCGAGCAGGTGCAGCACGGCATTGGTGGAGCCGCCGAGGGCCATCACCAGGGCGATGGCGTTCTCGAAGGCCCCCTTGGTCAGGATGTGGCGGGGCCGGATGCCGGCGCGCAGCAGACCGATGACCGCCTCTCCGCTGGCGCGGGCGATGTCGTCGCGGCGGCTGTCGGGCGCCGCCGGGGAGGCGCTGCCCGGCAGCGACATGCCGAGGCCCTCCCCCACCGCCGCCATGGTGTTGGCGGTGAACATGCCGGCGCAGGAACCCTCGCTGGGGCAGGCGTTGCGCTCGACGGTCGCCAGCTCGTCGGCGTCGATGGTGCCCACGGCGTGGGCGCCCACCGCCTCGAACACGCTGACGATGTCGATGGCACGGCCGCGGTGCGTGCCCGGCCGGATGGAGCCGCCATAGACGAAGACGCTGGGCAGGTTCAGCCTGGCGGCGGCCATGAGCATGCCCGGCAGCGACTTGTCGCAGCCGGCGAAGCTGACCAAGGCGTCGAGCCGCTCGGCGTGCATGACCGCCTCCACCGAGTCGGCGATGATCTCGCGGCTTACCAGCGAGGCCCGCATGCCCTCGTGACCCATGGAGATGGCGTCGCTGACGGCGATGGTGTTGAACTCGATCGGGAAGCCGCCGGCGGCGCGCACCCCCTCCTTGGAGGCACGGGCCAAGCGGGCCAGCGGCAGGTTGCAGGGCGTCACCTCGTTCCAGGACGAGGCCACCCCCACCTGCGGCTTGGACCAGTCGTCGTCGGTCATCCCGACGGCTCGGAGCATGGCGCGGGCCGGCGCCCGTTCCGCCCCGGAGGTCACATCGTGGCTGCGGATCTTCAGGTCTTCGCTCATGCCGCAGAGCCTACGCCCCGGCTAGCCTGCTGCCAGAGTCCCCATCCGGGAGGAACCATGGCCCACAGCATCACCGTCACCTACTGCGTGGCTTGAGACTATTCCGACCGCGCCGTGAGCGCGGTGAAGGAACTGCTCGGCGCCTACCAGCACGTCATCAGCGAGGTGCGGATCGTCGGCGGCGGGGGCGGCATCTTCGACGTCACCGTGGACGGCACCGTGGTCTTCTCCAAGCACGCCTGCGCCGACCGCTTCCCCGAGCCGGGAGAGCTAGCGGGCTCGCTGGCAAGCCTGGTGGCGCCGGGAACCCGCCGCTACGGCACCTGAGCGCTACCGGCCGAGGGCCGGCGCCGACACGATCCGCCACCCCACCATAGGGCTGGACTCGTACCGCTCCGGGGAGATGGTCCGAGGGCCGGCGCCGACACGATCCGCCACCCCACAACCCCGCCACCCCAGGCGACACCCTGGAGGCAGAGCGCACGTCATCCCCGACGGCTCCCAGGCGAGGCGCGTCATCCGGGCGGCGGGAGGGGTGTCCGAAGGTACCTCGACGGTTTCAACGATTCGATATATTTGAATACTGTTAGCGCAATTTAGATAGTTGTAGAGTTGTTTCCTTGCCGGAGTGGGGGTAGTGTGGGGTGGTGTTAGGGTGTAAGCAGTTATGAGCGACGTGCTGACTCGCCCCGAGGGAACCGACATCGAGTACCCGGAGGGGCCCCAAGTGCCCGAAGGCGACCTTCACACCCTCCGCCGCTGCGAACTGTACAGCGCACTGCGCGAATGGATGGCCGAACACCCCCGCCGTCACAGTTCCTGGGTCGGCAGCAACATCAACGTCTACTACCGGCGCGGCGACCCCGCAGCCGTCGTGTGCCCCGACGTGGTAGTCGCCTTCGGCATCGACCCCGCCGCGGTGCGCGGCCAGCCCCGCTACCGGGTCTGGGATGCCGGCGCCCCGCCGGCTTTCGTGCTCGAGGTCGCCTCGCCCAGCACCGCCGACGCGGACCTGCACGACAAGCCCGCCCGCTACGCCGAACTCGGCGTGGCCGAATACTGGCGATTCGACCCCACCGGCGGGGACCTGCTCGGGGCCCCGCTTCAGGGCGAGGCCCGCCGGCGGGGCCGCTGGGAACCCATCGCCGTCACCCGCCGCGACGGCACCCTCACTGGCCGCAGCGGAGCCCTCGGCCTCGAACTGCGCTGGCAGCCTCCCAGACTCCGCCTCTACGACCCCGCCGCCCATGCATGGCTCCACGACCACCACGACGAACGCCAAGCCCGGCAGACAGCCGAGGAAGGCGCCCGAGCAGCCGAGGAACGCGCCCGAGCAGCCGAGGCCGAACTGGCCGCCCTGCGCCGACGACTCGGCCACGATCCGTCCCCCTGATCGGGCGCCGAGGAGATCATCGTGACCAAGCACCGGCGGCCGGTCGTGCGGGTCAGCCCGTTCCGACCGGAGCGGCCCAAGCTGGTGGGATCCTGCGTGGGTCAACTGCGCATCCTCGCCGACATCGACAGCGAGCCGGCCATTCCGGCCGACGACTGGGACATGCTCGCCGATCAGGGGACGATCGACAGACCCGACAGCTGACCGACCCGCCCGCCCGTGAGCATCCCGCTGGACGCGAACGTCCTGTTGCGGCTCACCGCTGACGCCGGCGAGATCGGCGCACTCTTCGAAGAGGAGGTGGAAGCCGCTCTCGCGGAAGGCGGCGTCGCCGTTTCCACTGTGACGTTCGTGGAGACCGCTCGCCTACATCATCACGGGTGGATCGACTTGGGACGCCATCCCGCCGTTTGGCGCCGCGAGAGGCTGCAGTCGGGCCTCCGGCAGGTCCCCGTCAGCGGCGACATCGCCGTCGAGTCGGTCCTGCTGATGAGCACCGGATTCCACAACGACCCGCGGACCAGCTGATCGTCGCCACGGCCATGCTGGCGGGGATGCGCCTCGCCACGACAGATCGGCGAATCATCGGCTGGGCACACCTGACCCGACTCGTCCCACTTGCGGAGACGCGGGCAGACACCGACGGTTGACATCCCGCGGACACTGGGGAATCTACGGCGTGCCCGAGCAGTGCCGATGGTATGTCGCATATGGCGCTTCAATGGAGGGCGGCGTGCGCACGCCGCCGATTCGATAGTGCGGCTACTTGCGCTACACGTATCGCACCGCTTCAATGGAGGGCGGCGTGCGCACGCCGCCGATTAGCGCGCCCCGGACCGGGGCCTCGTCGGCGCACCGCGCTTCAATGGAGGGCGGCGTCCAAGCCAGCAAGCAGGTGTACCCGTGGCTTCAATGGAGGGCGGCGTGCGCACGCCGCCGATTACACGGACTTGGGCGACTTCTGCCCGGGCGACTGGCGCTTCAATGGAGGGTGGCGTGCGCACGCCGCCGATTATGCCCTGCCTAGGCCTTCCTCAGGCTCGCCACCGCGCTTCAATGGAGGGCGGCGTGCGCACGCCGCCGATTCAGTATCCCCGCGTGTGACTGGCACGCGCACACCGCGCTTCAATGGAGGGCGGCGTGCGCACGCCGCCGATTACGCTTCGTGGTAGTTGCCGTCGTTGGCGAGGATCTTGCTTCAATGGAGGGCGGCGTGCGCACGCCGCCGATTCCGCATCTGCTCGCCCCACACGGAGCCGAACGACGAGCTTCAATGGAGGGCGGCGTGCGCACGCCGCCGATTGAGCATCGACAAGACGGCCTCGGCGCTGTCGATCAGGCTTCAATGGAGGGCGGCGTGCGCACGCCGCCGATTCGGGACGAATGTTTGGAGCTCGACATTCCGGGCATTGCTTCAATGGAGGGCGGCGTGCGCACGCCGCCGATTGAGGATCGCCTATTGCTTTCCTCCCGTCTACGACCAGCTTCAATGGAGGGCGGGGTGCGGACGCCGCCGAGTAGCGCCAGCGCGTCCGGCGCGGCGGTGCACCGCCCCCGCTTCAATGGAGG
>JAPOYM010000082.1:0-507 GCA_026706565.1 bacterium | reverse complement strand
TCCATCGGAGACCTCCTCCTCCCGCTACCCTTTCCCCCTCCACTCGCCTCTCCCGATCCCGAGGTCCGTGCTTCAATGGAGGGCGGCGTGCGCACGCCGCCGATTACCGCCACCGCTTCCGGGGCGGCGGTGCAGCGCACCCGCTTCAATGGAGGGCGGCGTGCGCACGCCGCCGATTCTGCCATCGCTAGCGACCGCATCGCCGCCATTCAACGCTTCAATGGAGGGCGGCGTGCGCACGCCGCCGATTAAGCCAGAAAGCCTAGAATCGCAGCTCTAGTCTGCGCTTCAATGGAGGGCGGCGTGCGCACGCCGCCGATTCGGTCAGGTCGGCCCGCACCTCGCCGCCCTCGTTCACGCTTCAATGGAGGGCGGCGTGCGCACGCCGCCGATTCCCCGGAGCGGCCCAGGGATGCTCAGAGAATCGACGCTTCAATGGAGGGCGGCGTGCGCACGCCGCCGATTCCGCGTCTGGCGCCCCCAAACCATGCAACTGCTCCTGCTTCA
>JAPOYM010000107.1 GCA_026706565.1 bacterium | reverse complement strand
ACTACGCCAGCGAGGCCGCCGGGTCGGTGACGGTCACCGTCGCCGACGACGACGAAGCGCCCGAGGGCATCACCCTGAAGGCCAGCATCACCAGCATCGACGAGGACGCCGCCACCGCCACCGTGCGCGTCACCGCCAGCGTCAACGGCGGCACCACCTACAACGCGGCGACGACGGTGGCGGTGACGGTGGGCGACAGCGACGACACCGCCACCGAGGGCACCGACTACGTCGAGGTCGCCGGCAAGACCATCACCATCAAGGCCGGCGCCGCCAGCGGCCACGTGGACTTCAGCCTCGACCCGACCGACGACGTGCTCGCCGAGGGCGACGAAGACTTGAGCATCGGCGGCACGTCGGGCAGCATCAGCATCACCGGCACCAGCATCACCATCGACGACGACGACGCCGCGCCGAGCGGCATCACCCTGGAGGCGGACCCCTTCTCCGTGGCCGAGAACGCCAAGGCCACCACCGTGAAGGTGACCGCGACCGTGAACGGCGACACCCGCTACACGGACGCCAAGACGGTGCGCGTCAGCGTCGGCGGCGGCACCGCCACGGTGACGGACGACTACGCCGCCGTGCCCGCGTTCGACATCACCATCGCCGCCGGCGCCGCGAGCGCGGAGAAGACCTTCACCCTGACCCCGGCGGACGACGGCCTGTACGAAGGCAGCGAAACCATCGACGTCACCGGCGTTTCGGGGACGCTCACCATCAGCAAGGACCAGATCACCCTCACCGACGACGACGCCGCGCCGACCGGCCTGACCCTGACCGTGGACACGGACACGACCGAGCAGGGCGCGCAGGCCGAGGTCGCGGAGGACGGCGGGGCGGTCACGGTGCGGGTGACGGCGAAGCTCGCCGGCACGGTCGGCTTCGACGAGGACAAGACGATCGCCGTCGCGGTGGGCCGGTCCGCCGACACCGCCACCGAGGGGGCGTCCGGCGACTACCAGACGGTGGCGGACCTCGAGATCGAGCTCGAAGCGGGCGACACCAAGGCCCATGTCGACTTCACCCTGACGCCGGTGGACGACGCGGCCGACGAACTCGACGAGACCATCAGCGTGCGCGGCACGCTGACGGGCGTGACGGTCACGCACGCCGCCATCACCCTCACCGACGACGACGTGCCGGTGCTGTCGATCGCCGACGGCGCGGCGGTGACCGAGGGCACCGCGGCGACCTTCCGCGTGACCTCGGACATCGCCCCGGCGGCGGCGCTGACGGTGAACCTGGCGGTGACCCAGACGGGCGCGTTCGCGGGGTCGGCCGACCTCGGCAACAAGACGCTCACCTTCCCGAGGGGCGCGACGCACGCCGACTACGACGTGGACACGGCCGCCGACAACACGGACGAGGCGGACGGCGCGGTGACCGTGACCCTGCGCGCCGGCACGGACTACACCGTGCATGCGTCCGACAACGTGGGCCGCGCCGACGTCAACGACAACGACGCCACCAGGATCACGCTGGCGCGCTCGGGCACCGGCGCCATCGCCGAGGCCGGCGGCACGGCGGACATCACCGTGACCCTCGGCCGCGCGCTCGCCGCGGGCGAGACGGTGACGGTGCCGCTGACGGTGTCCGGCGGCGTCCACGGCACGCACTTCACGCTCGGCCTCAAGGGCAACGGCGGCACCGGCGTGTCGCTGCTGACGAAGACCCCGCACAGCGCGGCCAATCCGGCGGTCGAGCTGTCGGGCGCGGCGGCGCGGGTGGCGACCCTGCTGCTGACCGCCAAGCCGAACAAGGACACCGACGAGCGCACCGTCGCCATCGCCTTCGGCAGCGGTCAACGGGCGCCGGACGCGGACGGCCTCTCCGCCGGGGGCGTCACCGCGTCCGGCTCGGCGAGCGTGGTCATCGCCGACGACGACGCCATGATCACGGTGCGGGCGGCGAGCGCGGCGGAGGGCGGCAGCGTGGCGTTCACCGTCACCCTGCCCGAGGCGGCGCCGGCGGGCGGCGTGACGGTGAACTACGCCACCAGCGACGGGCGCGGCGACAACACCGACAAGGCCTACGAGGTGGCGACGGCGGGCGCGTCCGGCGACTACACCCGAACTCGCGGCACCCTGACCATCGCCGCGACCAAGACCACGGGCACCGTCAGCGTGCCGACGCGCCAGGACAGCACCTACGAGGGCGACCACCACTTCACCCTGACCCTGAGCCGCCCGAGCAGGTTCAACGTCAGCACCGCGTCGAGCGTCGCCGTCGGCACCATCACCGACGCGGACGACACCCCGGCGTTCAACTTCTCGGCGGCGTCGTCCACGGTGGCCGAGAACGTCTCGGCCGGCACGGTGACCCTGACGGTGAACCGCACCGGCGCGACCGAAGTGCCGGCGACGCTCAGCTACCAGACCGCCGACGTCACGGCCACCGCCGGCGACGACTACACGGCCATCGCCGCCACCGCGCTCACCTACGCCGCGAACGCCACCAGCGCCACCTTCACGGTGAGCCTCGACAACGACACGACCGACGAGCCGAGCGAGACCTTCACCGTCACGCTCGCCGCCACCGCCCACGCCAAGCTCGGCGCGACCGCCACGCACACCGTCACCATCACCGACGACGACGCCGCGCCCACCCTGTCGGTCGGCGACGCCACCGCCGTCGATGAGGGCGACGACCCGGACGCCGCCAGCCCGGCGACGCTCGCCTTCACCGTGGATCTCTCGGCGGCCAGCGGCAAGGACGTGACCGTGCCCTACACCCTGGGCGGCACCGCCACCGCCGGCACCGACTACGCGACGCCCAATCCCCGCTCGCTCACCATCGACGCGGGCTCGGCCAGCGCCGACATCGAGATCGAGGTGATCGGCGACGAGCTGCACGAGCCCGACGAGACGGTGACGGTCACCCTGGGCGCGCCGACCAACGCCACGATTTCGAGCACCGCGGGCGCCGGCGCCGGCTCGGGGATCATCACCGACGACGAGGCGACGCCGACCGTCACCCTCAACCTGTCGCGGTCGAGCATCAACGAGAGCGGCAGCGGCAACAGCGCCACCGTGACCGCGGACCTGACCGGGGCGACCAGCAAGGCGCTGACCCTCACCGTGTCGGCCGCCGCCGTCTCCCCCGCCCAGGCGGGCGACTTCACCCTGAGCGCGAACAAGGAACTGACCATCGCCGCCGGGCGGACCGCGAGCACCGGCACGGTGACCATCACCGCCGTGGACAACAGCGTCGACGCCGACAACAAGTCGGTCACCGTCTCCGCCGCGGCGAGCGGCGGCAACGGGGTGGGGAACCCGGCGAACGTCAGCCTGACCATCGCCGACGACGACGCGGCGCCGGGCGCCATCGCCCTGACCGCGGACATCGAGAGCATCGCCGAGAACGCCGCCACGAAGACGGTGACCGTGACCGCCACCATCGGCGGCGCCACCACCTACCCCGACGCGACCACCGTGGCGGTGACCGTCGGCGCGACCGCGGACAGCGCCACCGAGGGCACCGACTACGCCCGGGTCAACGGCTTCGACATCGTCATCGCGGCGGAGAAATCGAGCGCGACCGGCGAGTTCAGCCTCAACCCCACCGACGACCGCCTCGCCGAGGGCAGCGAGAGCTTCAGTATCACGGGCAGTTCCGGCACCCTGACGGTCAACGGCGACAGCATCACGATCACCGACAACGACGAGCGCGGCGTCGTGCTGACGCCGGCCTCGTTCAGCATCGCCGAGGCGGACAACGGCGCCACCCGCGACGCGGCGGAGCACAAGGGCACGTACACCGTCAAGCTCGCGAGCGAGCCCACCGGCGCGGTCACCATCGATCTCGACGTGCCGGACGGCGCGCCGTTCACCGTGAACCCGACCTCGCTCGACTTCGACGACGACGACTGGAACAGCCCGCAGACCGTGACGGTGACGGCCAGGGACGACGACCTCGACAACGCCGGCGGCGGGCGCACGGCCATCATCGGCCACGACGTCGACGCCGACGGCACCGACTACGAGGACGAGACGGCCGGCGGCGTCACCGTCACCGTCACCGACGACGACGTGCCGGTGCTGTCGATCGGCAACGGCGCGGCGGTGACCGAGGGCACGGCGGCGGAGTTCGAGGTGACGGCGGACATCGCGCCGGCGGCGGCGCTGACGGTGAACCTCGCGGTGGCCCAGTCGGGCGCGTTCGTGGCGGCGGGCAAGCTCGGCAACAAGACGGTCACCCTGGCGAAGGGAGCGACGAGCGCCGACTACAGCGTCGACACCATCGCCGACACGGTCGACGAGGCGGACGGCGCGGTGACGGTGAGCCTCTCCGCCGGCACGGGCTACACCGTGCACGCGACCGACAACTCGGGCAAGGCCGCGGTCAACGACGACGACAAGACCTCGGTGACGCTGGCGCGCTCGGGCAGCGGCCCCATCGCCGAGGACGGCGGCACGGCCGACATCACCGTGACGCTGGGCCGCAAGCTGGTGGCCGGGGAAACGGTGACGGTGCCGCTCACGGTGACCGGCGCGACCCACGGCACGCATTTCACGCTGGGACGCAAGGGCGACGGCGGCACCGGCGTGTCGCTGCTGACGGCCACGCCGCACAGCGCGGCCAACCCGGCCGTGCGGCTTTCGGGCGCCGACGCGCTGAAGGCGACGCTGGCGCTCACGGCGAGTTCGAACAACGACACGGTGGAGCGCAGCGTCGCCATCGCCCTGGGCACCGGCGCGCGGGCGCCGACCTCGACCAACCTCTCCGGCGGCATCAGCGCGTCCGGCTCGGCGAGCGTGGCCATCGCCGACGACGACGCGATGGTGACGGTGGCGGCGGCGAGCGCGGCGGAGGGCAGCGCGGTCGAGTTCACCGTGACCCTGCCCGAGGCGGCGCCGGCGGGCGGCGTGACCGTCGACTACGCCACCAGCGACGGCCGCGGCATCAACACCGACGCGGCCTACCAGGTGGCGACGGCGGGCACGTCCGGCGACTACACCGAAAAGACCGGCACACTCACCATCGCCGCCACCAGGAACACCGGCACGGTCAGCGTGACGACGCGCGGGGACAGCACCTACGAGGGCGACCACCACTTCCGGCTGACCCTGAGCAATCCCAGCAAGTTCAACGTCAACGGCGCCTCGAACATCGCCGTGGGCACCATCACCGACGCGGCCGACAAGCCGGCCTTCGGGTTCTCGGCGGCGTCCTCCGACGTGGACGAGGACGTCACCGGCGGCACGCACACGCTGACCGTGAACCGCACCGGCGCGACCCTGGTGCCGGCCACCATCAGCTACAAGACCGCCGACGGCACCGCCACCGGCGGCGACGACTACACCGCCATCGCCGCCACGAATCTCGCCTTCGCCGCGGCCGACACCAGCAAGACCTTCACCGTCAGCATCACCGACGACAGCACCCACGAGCCCGACGAGACCTTCACCGCCACGCTCACCGTCACCGACCACGCCAAGCTCGGCGCCACCGCCACGCACACCGTCACGATCGAGGACGACGAGGCCCTGCCCACCGCCAGCCTCACCCTGACGCCGGCCGCCATCAACGAGAGCGGCAACGGCAACTCGACCACCGTGACCGCCAGCCTGACGGGCGCCTCGAGCCAGGCCGTCACCCTGGCGGTCAGCGCCACCCCGGTCTCGCCGGCGGCGGCGGGCGACGTCAGCGTCAGCGCGAACACGGACCTGACCATCTCCGCCGGGGAGACCGCGAGCACCGGCGCGGTGACCATCGCCGCCGTGGACAACAAGGTCGACACCCCCGACAAGACCGTCACCGTCTCGGCGGCGGCCACCGGCGGCAACGGGGTGGCGAACCCCGCCGCGCAAACGCTGACCATCCGCGACGACGACGCGCGCCGCGTGTCGGTCTCCACCGCCGCGCTCTCCATCCGCGAGACCGACGACGGCTCGACCCGGAACGTGATGGACCACCAGGACACCTACGAGGTGGTGCTCGCGAGCGAGCCGAGCGGCGACGTCACGATCACCGTGAACGTGCCGAACGGCGCGCCCTTCACGGCCGACCAGACCTCGCTCGCCTTCGACGAGGACAACTGGGACGACGCGCAGGAAGTCACCGTCACCGCCAGGAACGACGACATCGACAACGCCGGCAACGCCCGCAGCGCCGTCATCACCCATGGCGTGAGCGCCGCCGGCACCGACTACGCGACCGAGACCGCCACCTCGGTCACGGTCACGGTCAACGACGACGACGGCGCGCCCACCGGCATCGTCCTCTCGGTCGATGCCGACACGGGCACGAACGGGCGGCAGACCGGCATCGACGAGGGCGGCGGCGCGAAGACGGTGCGGGTGACGGCGACGCCGGCCGGCGCGCGCTTCGACGCCGCCAAGACGGTCACCCTGACCATCGGCAAGAGCAGCGACGGCGCGACCTCCGGCACCGACTACGCCGCGGTCACCGGCAAGACCATCACCCTCGCCAAGGGCGCGGCCAGCGGCCACGTGGACTTCACGCTCACCCCGACCGACGACGACTTCGACGAGAACGACGAGTCCATCAGCATCGACGGCGCCGTGGCGGGCGTGACGGTGACGGGCGCGAGCGTCACCCTCGAGGACGACGACACCCGGGGCGTGACCGTCGCGCCGACCAGCCTCGCGCTCGCCGAGGCCGACGATGCCGGCACCGCGACAGCCAAGGAGAACGAGGGCACCTACACGGTCAAGCTGAACAGCCGCCCGACCGGCGGTGGCAACGTGGGCATCGGCCTCTCGACCGGGGAGAACCCGCCGTTCCGCTTCAATCCGGCGAACCTGTCGTTCACCGGCAGCACCTGGAACACCGCGCAGACGGTCACCGTCACCGCGATCGACGACAGCACCGACAACCCGGGCAACGCCCGCAGCGCCAACATCGTCCACACGCTCAGCGCCGGCGGCACCGACTACGCCAGCGGCGTGAGCGCCTCGAACGTCGCGGTCACGGTCAACGACGACGACGGCCCGCCCACCGGCATCACGTTGACCGCGTCGCCGTCGAAGGTGGCCGAGGACGTGAGCCAGGCGCCGAGCGTGAGCGTCAAGGCCACCGTGACCGGCGGCTCCGCCTACGGCGAGGACAAGACGGTCCGGGTGACGGTCGGCGCGAGCGGCGACAGCGCGACCTCCGGCATCGACTACGCGGCGGTGACGGCCTTCGACATCACCATCGCCGCGGGCGACCGCAGCGCCGACGGGAGCTTCACCCTGACGCCGACGGACGACGACTTCGCCGAGGGCGACGAGACCATCAGCATCGAGGGCGCCTCCCCGAACCTGTCCGTCACCAACACCTCGATCACCCTGACCGACGACGACAAGGTCGGCATCGTGCTGTCGCCCAAGAGTCTCACCATCGACGAGGTGGACAACGACGGCACGGTCGGCACCACCGAGAACTCGAAGACCTACGGCATCCGGCTCGCCAGCCAGCCGGTGGGCGGCACGGGCAACGTGCGCGTCAACATCGCCGCGCCCGCCGGCGTGGCCTCGGTCAGCCCGACCCACCTCGACTTCACCGCCGCGACCTGGAAGACCGCCCAGAACGTGCGCGTCACGGCCATCGACGACCAACTCGACAACGACGGTGACAAGCGCACCGGCACCATCGCGCACAGCTTCGCCGCCGCCGGCACCAACTACCACGGCGAGAGCGCGGACGGCCTCACGGTCACCGTCAACGACGACGAGGGCACGCCGACGCTCACGATCAATGCGCCGAGCGTGGCGGAGGGCGCGGCGGGCGCCACCGCCACCCTGGCCTTCACCGTGACGCTCGCGCCCGCCAGCGACCGCGCGGTGACGGTCGCCTACGCGGACGCGGGCACCGGCACGGCGACCTCGGGCACGGACTACACGGCGATCGCCGGCGCCACGCTGAGCTTCGCCGCCGGCCAGACCGGCAAGACCGTCGACGTCACCGTGCGCGGCGACGCCCTGAACGAGGGCAACGAGACCGTCAAGCTGCGCCTGTCCTCGCCGGTGAACGCGGCGCTGTCCGGCGGCGGCACCGCGCTCGACGGCACCGGCACCATCACCGACGACGACCCGCTGCCGGTGGTCACGATCGACGCGCCGAGCGTCACCGAGGGCGCGGCGAACACCACGGCGACCCTGACCTTCACCGTGACGCTGACTCCCGCGAGCGGGCGCGAGGTGCGCGTCGCCTACGCGGACGCGGGCACCGGCACGGCGACCTCGGGCACGGACTACACGGCGATCGCCGGCGCCACGCTGAGCTTCGCCGCCGGCCAGACGAGCAAGACCGTCGACGTGACGGTGCGCGGCGACGCCCTGGACGAGGCCAACGAGACCGTCAAGCTGCGCCTGTCCTCGGCGGTCAACGCGACGCTATCGGGCGGCGGCGCCACGCTCGACGGCGAGGGCACCATCACGGACGACGAGGGCACGCCGACCGTATCGCTGGTGCTGTCGCGCACGGCCATCGACGAGCGGGGCGCCGGCAACTCGGCCACCGTCACCGCCACCCTGAGCGCCGATTCGAGCGAGGCTCTTGAACTCATGGTGGCGGCGGCGCCGGGGGCATCGGGAACATCGGTGATCCCGGCCGCGACGGGCGATTTCACCCTCGGCACGAACAAGAAGCTGACCATCGCCGCGGGGTCGCGGGCGAGTACGGGCACCGTGACCATCACCGCCGTCGATAACGACATCGACACCACCAACAAGTCCATCGCCGTGTCGGCGACCGTCATGGGCGGTCACGAGGTGGCGGCGCCGGCCGTCAAGACGCTGACCATCACCGACGACGACACCCGCGGCATCGACGTTTCGCCGACCTCGCTGACGCTCGCCGAGGCGGACAATACGAACACCGCCGACATCAAGGAGCACCAGGGCAGCTACGACGTGGTGCTGACCAGCGAGCCCACCGGCACGGTGACCATCAGCGTTGCCAGCGACGACACGGACGCGGGGACGGTGAACAAGTCGAGCCTCACTTTCGACGACGGCGACTGGAACGATGCGCAGACGGTGACCGTGACCGCCGTGCCAGACGCCTACGACAACACCGGCGACAAGCGCTCCCTCTCCATCACCCACACGGTGAGCGCCTCCGGCACCGACTACAGCGGCGAAAGCGCGGACGACGTCGGTGTCGAGGTGACCGACGACGACGACGCGCCCATGGACATCACCCTGAGCGTGGACACCGACTCGGTGACGAACGGCAGCCAGTCAAGCATCGCCGAGAACGCCGCCGCCACCACCGTGGCCGTCAAGGCAGCGCTTTCCGGCGACGCGCGCTTCGCCGAGGCGAAGACCATCAGCGTCTCCGTCGGCGCGACCGGCGACAGCGCGGGCGCCGGCGACTACGCCGCTGTCGCGGACTTCGACCTGGTCATCAATGCCGGCCAGCGCGAAGGCAGCGCGAGCTTCACCCTGACCCCGACCAACGACGTGATCCACGAGGGCGACGAGAGCCTCAGCGTGACGGGCACGCTCAGCGGCGTCACCATCGCCCCGGCCAGCATCACCCTCACCGACAACGACAAGGCGCCGACCGGCATCACGCTGTCGGTGAATCCGTCGAGCGTGGCCGAGGATGTCGCCACCGCGCCGAAGGTCACGGTCACCGCCAGCGTCACCGGCGGCACCACCTACGGCGAAGAAAAGACGGTCACCGTCACCGTCGGCGACGCGGACGACAGCGCCGCCGAGGGCACCGACTACGCCACCGTCGCCGACTTCAGCATCAAGATCGGCGTGGGTGCGGAGAGCGCCACCGGCAGCTTCACGCTGACCCCGACCGACGACTCGCTCAACGAGGATGCCGAAACCATCAGCGTGACGGGTTCGGCAAGCGGGGTGGCGACGCTCACCGGCACCGAGCTCGAGCTCGTAAGCGACGACGGCGAGCCGGTGCTGTCCATCACCGGCGGCTCGGTGGACGAGGGCGACAGCGGCACGGCGACCCTCGGCTTCACGGTGGACCTGAGCCCGGCCAGCGGCAAGCGGGTGACGGTCGCCTATGCGGACGTGGCCGCGGGCGCCGCCCAAGCGACCGCCGGCAGCGACTACACGGCGGTGAGCGGCACCCTCGCCTTCGCGCCCGGCGAGACGCGCAAGACCGTCGACGTGAGCGTCACCGGCGACGCCATCGACGAGGCCGACGAGACCGTCACCCTGCGGCTGTCGTCGGCGACCAACGCGACCTTCGGGGGAACCGCCACGACCCTCGACGGCGGCGGCGCCATCGAGGACGACGACACCGCCGGCGTGCACCTTTCCGCCAGCGCGCTGGAGGTGCGGCCCGATGAGACGGCGACCTATCAGGTGCGGCTCACCTCCGAGCCGGAATCCCAGGTCAGGGTCACCGCCCAGAGCAGTGTCCCCGCCGCCGCCACCCTGAGCGTTGGCGGCGGCACGCCCGCGGCGGCCGTCGATCTCGACTTCAACAGCGGCAACTGGCAAACCCCGCGAACCGTCACCGTGCATGGCCTGGCCGAGGCCGAGAACCAGGCCGATGTGTCGATCAGCCACACGCTGGACACCAGCGCTGCGAGCTACAGCCAGGTGACCGCCGCCTCGGTGACGACGGCCGTCATCGAAGGGCCGACGATTCGTCTCGAGACCGACTACGGCATCTTCCCCGAAGGCACGACCCACGAGTTCCGCTTCATCGCCAGCGAAACCGCCGAAAGGGATGTGCAGATCCACTTCGAGGTGCGGGACGAGGCGGCGGACTTCCTGGATCCTTCGGACGAGGGCATGCGCACGGTCATGCTGCGGGAGGGCGCCGACCGGGCGACGGTCCACATCACCACGGTGGTGGACCACGTCGATGAGCCCACGGACTTCATTGAGGTGATTCTGCGCGACGGCCGCGGCTACCGCATGGCCGAGGAGCACGCCGACCGGGCGGTGTGGGTACAGACCAACGACGACCTGCCGCCGGTCGAGCCGCCGCCGGGACCGGAGATAAGCATGAGTGCCGGCGCCGCCGTGACAGAGGGCGCGAAGGCCGCCTTCACCCTGACGGCGGACCCGGCCCCCGAGGCCGATCTCGACATCAATCTTCTTGTCTCCGAGGAGGGCGACTTCGTGGCGGCGGGCGATCTCAACGGGCGCTTTGTGACCTTCGCGGCCGGGAGCGCGACGAAGACCGTGGAAATCGACACCTTGCCGGACAGCGAGGACGAAGCCGATGGCGCGGTGGTGCTGGCGCTCTCCTCCGGCGAGGGCTACAGCCTGTCTAGCGACTACATGGCATCGGTTCCGGTGCGCGACGACGATGCCACCCGAATCGAACTGCGGCGCTCAGGCGGCGGCGCCATCGCCGAGAACGGCGGCGTCGCCGACATTCACGTCTCGCTCGGTCGTGCGCTGGTGGCGGGCGAAGCGGTCACCGTGCCGCTCGACGTGTCGGGCGCGACCGAGTCGGATCACTTCACCCTGGCGCTCGCCCCCGGCGGCAGCGGCGTCTCGCTCGACACCGGCAATCCGCACAGCGCACAGAATCCGGCGCTGGTCTTCTCCGGCGCGGGCGCGCGTTCGGCGACCCTGCGCCTGACCGCGCTGCCGAACACCGACACCGAGTCGCGCACTGTCAGTCTGGCCTTCGCCTCCGGCAGTCGCGCGCCGTCGGTCACGAGCGGCCTCTCCGGCGGCATCGCGCTCCGGGGTGGTCCCCTGAGCCTGCCGATCGCCGACGACGAAGCCGAGATCACGGTGGCATCGGCCCAAGTGGCCGAAGGCGGCGAACTCCAGTTCAACGTGACCCTGCCGGAACCCGCGCCGACAGGCGGCGTGACCGTGGATTACGAAACCCTCGACGGCCGCGGCGAAGAAAATGATGCAACCCATAGGGTGGCCGTCGGCGGCGTGGATTACGCCTCGGCGGCAGCGGACGCCAGCATAACCATCGCCGAAGGCGCGACCTCGGGCACCATCGCCGTCGCCACCTTGGAGGACGCCGTATACGAGGACGACCACTATATGAGGGTGCGCCTGACGAGCGCGTCGAGCTTCGCGCTGAGCACGGGTGGTGGCACCGCCGTCGGCCTGATCGACGACCGGGCGGATGTGCCGGTGTTCGCCTTCACCGAGCACACGGGCGACGTCGATGAGGCCGCCGGCACCGCCACCCTGACTGTGACGCGCGCTGGCGAGGCGGCGTTCGACACCGGGATCGACTACCGCACCGTCGATGGCGATGCCGAGGCGGGCAGCGACTACGCCTCGCTGAGCGGAAGTCTTGTGTTCGCTTCCGACGAGACGCAAAAGACCCTTGCGGTGGCGCTCACCGACGACGAGCTCGACGAGCCGCGCGAGTCCTTCAGGATGATGCTGACCGCCGGCGATGAGGGAGCGGTCGGCGACATCCCCGAATGCACCCTGGTGATCGTGGATGACGACGCCACTGAAGTCTCCGTCCGCATGACCCAGAAGGAGGTGGACGAGGCCGGTGCCGCTGCGAAGGTCACGGTGGAGCTTGGCCGCGCGCTCGGCGCCGGCGAGACCATCGAGGTGGCGCTCAAATTCGGCGGCGACGCCCAATTCGGCGTGGATTACATCCTCAAGGTGCCCGACAGACCGCCGGACGGCGTCAGCTACCTGAGCTTCGACAGCGACGACGCCGCCGAGGACCGGCCGACCGTGCGCTTCAGCGGCGACGGGGGCGCGCCCGCCGCAGCGCCGTTCCTGCTCTCGGCGCTCTCCGATCTCGTGGAAGAGGACAGCACCGGCCGCGGCCATGGAAGGCCGGACGGCAAGGAGAACGGCTGGATCGGCATCCACGGCCTGACGGATGGGACGGAGGTGGACGGTGGCGCCACGGACGGGGACCGCGCCGACTTCACCATCATCGACGAGTTGCCGCAGGTGCCGGTCGTCGCCCTTTCCGGCCCGGACGAGATCGTGGAGGGCGAGGATATGGTGTTGACCCTCAAGACGGACATGGCGTCCGACAGCGACTATGAGGTGAACCTCTTCGTTTCCCAGATCGGCGCGTTCCTGGAGGGAGTCGAGGAGGACGGCTCGAATTACTACGGCGTGACCGTCGGTGCCGGGGAGACCTCGGCGACGCTCGCCATCGCCACCGCGGACGACGACGCGCAGGAGGGTGACGGGGAGATTCATGTCTTGGTCACGTCGTCCGAGGACAGGGCCTACGAGCCGGCCGACGGGGAGGACCGGATCCAGGTGGCGATCCGCGACAACGACATCTCGGAAGTGACCATCACCGCGGGACCGGCGGTGACCGAAGGCGGCGACGCCGAATTCACCATCCACGCGTCGCCGCCGTTCCCGTCCCGGGTCGACATCGAAATCCATGTGAGCGGTTCGCTGTCGCAAGACGAGCATTTTGGGTGGCGCCGGGTGGCCGGGCCTGCCGGCGCGTCTTCAGTGGAACTGCGCATCGCCACCAGGGACGACGACTACGCGGGGGAGAACAGGCCGGTGAAGGTGCGCTTGGACGAAGATCCGGCGTACCGCGTGGGTTCGCCCAGCGAGGCCGAGGTGCGGGTGCTCGACAACGATGCGAAGTCCGCAGGCTCGGGGGCCCGGCTGGCGGCGTCGGAGGCTGCCGCCGCCGGACTGTCCGCGGTGAGCCTGTCCGCGCCGTCGGTCCGCGTCGCGGAGGGCGAGAGCCTGACCGTGGTCGCGCGGCTGAGCCGGCCCCTCGACCGCGACGCGCGCATACCGCTGGCGGTCGCGGGCGGGAGCGCCGACGCGTCCGACTACGATCTGGGCGCTGATTCCGCCGAGGTGCGGATCGCAACGGGCGAGACGGCGGGCGAGGTTCGCATTCCGATCACCGACGATGTGCTGGACGAACCCGACGAGACCCTGCGGGTCCTGCTTGGGGCGCTGCCCGACGACATCGTTCCCGGGACGCCCCGGGAAATCCGGTTCACGCTGGAGGACAACGACGAGCCGCCCGAAGCCGTGGCCCTCGCCGTAGAGCCGCGGTCGACACCGGAGGACGGTGGCCCCGCGACGGTCCGCGTGACGGCGACGGTCCAGGGCGCCACCCGCTTCGGCGCGGCCCGCGATGTGCGCGTCGTCGTCGGCATGGCGGGCGACCGCGCCGAGCCGGGAGCGGACTACGCGCCGGTTCCGGCGTTCTCGGTGACGATACCGGCGGGCGCGGACCTGGGCGGGGCGGCATTCCTCTTCGCGCCCGCCGCCGACGGCGCGGACGAGGGAGACGAGGCGCTGACGGTGGCCGGCGAGCTGGAGGGTGTTCGCGTCGTCGCGGCGACGCTCCTGATCGCGGACGGAGCGCCGGCGCCTCGGGCGGATGCCTGGCTCGGACACTTCGGCCGCGTGGTCGCCGAGCAGCTTGTGGAGGATGTGGGCGACCGGCTCGCCGCCGACCGCGCCCCCGGACGCAGCGGCGCGCTGGGCGGACTGGATGCGCTGCGCTCCCTGCTCCCCGTGCCGCCAGCCGATCCGGAGAGCGACAACGGCGGGGACCGGAGCGGCCCCGAATCCGCTGGCCGGGCTGCGGACACCGCGGAGAACGGCACGGGGACGGACCTCGGCGCCAGGCAAACCCCGCGCGGGCGGGCGGGCGTGGCGGACGATGCCCCGGCCGGTTTCGACGCCTTCGTTCCGTTCGAGGACCCGTTCGATGATGGTCCCTTCGGCCAACCGGATTGCGGCATTGCCGCGACCGGCGGCATGGCGACCACGGACATGTCCGGCGGCGGGGCCCGGATGCCCATGCTGGGGCCTCAAGCCACTCCCGGCGGATCGCCGACCGGCGCGCCGGGTGCGCTGATCGGTCCGCGCCAATCCGGCATGGGCGGCAATTGCGGCTCGCCGCTGGCGTCCCCCACCCTGGCCAGCGTGCTGGAGGGAACTTCGTTCGCAATGGTCGGCAAGGACGGGCGCCGAGCGCTGTGGGGCGGCGGTGCCTGGACCGACTTCAACGCTTCGCGGGACGGCCGGTCGCTTTCCGGCGGCGTGGCGACCGGAGCGCTGGGCGCGGACTGGCTGGTCGGCGACAGGCTGCTCGCGGGCGTGCTCGTGTCGCAGAGCGAGGCGCGCGGCGAACGGACGGGCGGGGACGGCGGATCGCTCGCGCTTTCATCGGGCCTGACGACCGTCGCGCCCTACGCGGGCTACGAGGTGTCCGCGCGCATGCGCGTGTGGGGACTCGCAGGCGTCGGCGCGGGGGAGACGCGCATCGCTGCGACCGGCGGCGGCGAGCCGCTGCGCCTGGGGACGGGCATCCGCCTGGTGGCCGTCGGCGGGCGCGGCGATCTCCTCGGCGGCGACTCCGGCTTCGCCCTGGCCGCCAAGGGCGACGCCCTGGTGGTGTCGACCCGTGCCGAAACGGACGGACGGCGCTCCGGCGGGGCGGCGTCCGCCCGCCGCCTGCGCCTGGCGATGGAGGGTTCCTGGCGGCGCGAAATGGCCGGCGGGCGCAGCCTGAGGGCGCAGGCGGAGGCGGGCCTGCGTCGCGACGCCGGCGACGCGGTCGAGGGCCTCGGCGCCGAAGCCTCCGCGGGAATATTCTGGGAGGGCGGTGTCCTGGCGCTGGGCCTCGAGGGACGCCGCCTCGTGGCGCACGAAGCGTCCGGACTCGATCAGTTCGGCCTGTCCGCCTCCGCCTCCTGGGATCCGACGCCGAATACGCCCCTCGGCCCCACTCTCTCGCTTCGACAGGGCTGGGGCATCGACACCCGCAGCGGCATCGAGTCGCTGTTCGGCGGCCCCGACGCGGCGGGCTTCGGCGCCATTGCCCTCGCCCCTGCGGGTCTCGGCGGCGCGGGCTCGGGCTTCGGCGCCCATGGCGGCGGCCTGGAACTGGAGGCGGGCTGGGGCCACTCCCTGTTCCGCAAACGCATCCTGGCCCACCCGAAACTGCTGTTCGCCGTCTCCGAGGCCGCGCGCCGCTACGGCCTTGCCTGGCAGATTTCCAGTCGCGAGTCGGCGCGGCGCCCGCTCGCGCTGGAGCTGGAGTTGACCCTGCAAGACGGCGCGGGCCATTTCTACGAGCGCGACGATGCGCCGGCGACGGAGTACGGGGCCAGCCTCGGGTTCAGTTTTGCCTGGTAGCTGCGCACCGGCCTCGACCGGGAGCGTCTGCCGCGTACGCCGGCGCGGAGTCCCCGGCGCGTTTCGTCATCGCCCGCCGATCCCGGGCGCGATCATTTCGTCCCGACTCCGTGACGCGGGCGCTTCCGGCGCCGGAACCGCAGCTCCGCCCCGAATGCACGCCGCTCGGGCGCCCATATCCGGCGCTGCCTTGCCCTTGCCTTCGCGGACGCTAATTGTCTTCTTGGACGCAGCATATTCCAATAAGAAGATGAGCCTAAACTCGGGGTTTGGGGGTATTGAAAGA
>JAPOYM010000161.1 GCA_026706565.1 bacterium | reverse complement strand
GAACCGTCGAGCGGGGGGCGATCCTCGAACGTGGCCAGCGCTACGCGCCTCGTGCCTCACGACCCTATAGCAGCACAGGGGTGTGACACGCGGATAGGACCTGCGGCCCCGAGCGGAACCCTCCTGCTCGCCACACGCTCGCTGCCTGCCTAAGAGACTGCTGAGCAATCCGGTTCTGGGTGCTCGCGTTCGTTCGCTCAGTTCCGTTGGATGGGGTTGGTGGCGGGCGGGGGGTTCGCCCGGCGGAGGTGTTCGGGCGGGCGGAGTTCGGGTCTCCCGCCCGGCGGGGTGTGGACTTGGTAGTCGCGTTCGTGGACGAGGTCGTGGCAGGGGTGGCACAGCGAGGCCAGGTTCTCGACGAGGGTGGGGCCGCCGTCGCGCCAGAAGCGGATGTGATGCCCTTCGGACTCCTCCACCGTCGCCCGGCAGCCGATGCAGCCGCCGTCGCGGGCCGCTAGCAGCATGCGTTGGGCTTCGTTGGGGTTGCGGCTGGCGCCGATGGCGATGTTCTGCCAGTCGGCGTCGAACAGCACCGGCATCACCCGCGCGGTGACCGCTGACTCCGCGGCCACCTCGACGGGGATCGGGGTGCCGTCGTCGAGCCGCGGGTCCAACAGGCGCCCGCCGGCGTGGTCGTAGTCGGTCAGCACCAGCAGGGTGGTCTGCTGGCGGCTGCAGTCGCTGTCGGCGCCGAGCAGCTCGGCCACCGCGTCCGCTGCCCGCTGGGCGTAGCTGTGCTCGGCGGAGCCCGATCGGTTGCGCATGGCGCGCATCGCGGACTGGAAGATCTGGTGCAGGCGCTTGCCGGTGATCGAGTCGAACTGCGCCGACAGGCGCCACATGCCGTCCTCGCCCCGGAACATGCGGGCCCGCCGCTCGTCGCGCTGGGCGCGCAGTTCCTCCGCGGCGGGGCCTGTGCCGTACTTGTCGTCCTCGCCGTCGGCGCCCTCGGCGGAACCCGCCGGCGTGTCGTGGACCACCATGTGGCGCGCGACCACATCGGAGGGATGCACACGGCCCAACTCCAACAGATCCGCCTCGGGGCGCGCGTGCTCCTTATAAGCGGCGCGGGCGACCACCCGGGCGTGCGACAGGGTGATCTCCCCCTCGCACAGCGCCGCCAAGGTGCCACTCAGCCCCTCGGCTGCCAGCGTGTGCGCAAGGCCCGCCTCGGCGCGGGCCTGCACGGCCGGCACCCGGTTGTACTCCCGCATCAACCACGCAGCGGACTCCCAGCCGTTGCGGCGCGCCACCTCGCCGGCGACGCTCATCAACATCCCCTCCAAGCGGGCACGGGCCTCGCCCAGATCCACCATCAGATCCACCAACTCCCCCACCCGCACCGAGCCCACGTCCAGCGACCCCACACACACCGGGCGGCCGCAGCCACAATCGCCGCAACCCACATAGCCGCTGCCGCCCACCGACGCCGACGAGCCCACAACGCCCAACTCGCCGCACGCCTCAGATTCCGCCACCGTCCGCATCCGCGGATCCACCCAACCCGCCCCCGCCGCCCGAGCCCGCTGCCGCAACTCCGAACCCGCCGGATCAACAGCCCGACACTCCCCGACCGCGGGCGCCGCGACCACAGGACCCCCGCCAAGAGCCTCCAAGACCTCATCGGCACCGACGAGTGTACCCAATCCGGACTGCATAGACCCTATTATATAGATGTTCCTCACAAAAGCCAACACCAGTACGTCCAAAATTCCCCGAACCCTCAATTTGCGATCTCCCCGCGGCCACGCCCCGCCACACCGCTGACGGGCCCTAGGGCCCGGCGCTGTCGGCAGCCGGACAGGTGTCGCTCGTCTGCTTCTGGCGTGCCGCGACGATGCCGCGGCGGGCACGCGGCTCGACGGCGCGGCCGTAGAGGAGATCTACACAGAACTCACGGCGAGGCACGGCAGCATCGGCTTCGACCTGACGAGCGCCCGTCGCCTCGCTCGCACCCCCACCTGCTCAGCAGTCTCCTGGCCGCTCGGGCGTGGAATACTGACCCGGATGGCTGACGAGGCGGTACCGGAGTCTTCGCGGCGGGCGCCGGCGCACGCCGGCTCCTGGGCCTTGGACGAGGCGGTTCGGCGGTCGATGGTCGCGAATCGCAGCAGAGACACCAAGCCGGAGTTGCATGTGCGGTCCGCCGTCCACCGGCGCGGCCTGAGGTTCCGGGTGTCAGTCCGGCCGATCGCGGAGCTGCCGCGAACGGCGGACATGGTCTTCCGCCCGGCGAAGGTCGCGGTGTTCATCGACGGCTGCTTCTGGCACGGCTGCCCCGAGCACTACGTCGAGCCGAGGACGAACGCCGACTACTGGTCAGCGAAGATCGCGCGGAACAAGGGGCGGGACTCTGACACCGACCAGCGACTGCGGGACGCGGGATGGACCGTGCTTCGCTACTGGGAACACGAACCCATCGAAGAAGTGGCCGAAGACATCATCAGCACCGTCAACGCATCTCGGAATAGCTGAAAGCACCGCCGACAGGCGGTCTCCTACGAGTAGACGACCAGCGACTCCACGCGCCGGCCCTCGAGGCGGCCCCGGCCGGCCAGGAACGCCAGCTCGACGAAGAAGGCGCAGCCCGCAACTTGCCCCCCGGCCTCTTCGACGAGGTCGCAGGTCGCCCGGGCGGTGCCGCCGGTGGCCAGCACGTCGTCCACGACGAGCACGCGTGCGCCCGGCGCGAAGGAGTCCAGGTGCATCTCGAGCCGGTCGGTGCCGTATTCCAGCTCGTAGGTCACGCCCACGGTTTCCGCCGGCAGCTTCCCCGGCTTGCGCACCGCGGCGAACCCCACGCCGAGGCGCTCGGCCACCGGGATGCCGAAGATGAAGCCGCGCGCCTCCGCCGCGGCCACCGCCTCGACACCGGCGCCGGCGAAGCGCTCCGCCAACGCGTCGGCGCAGGCCCTGAAGGCGCCGGGGTGCGCCAGCACGGGCGTGATGTCCTTGAAGCCGACCCCGGCGACGGGGAAGTCCGGTATCTCCCGGACCAACTGCCGCCACAGCGCCTCTGCGTCGCTCATCCCGTGACGCTGTCCATGTCCGAGCGCCCGTCCCTACTTGCGGCGCTTCTTGGCCGGCCGCGCCGGATGGGTGCGGGTCGTGGTCACCCCTGACCGCCCCACCGGTCCGCTGCCCGGCCGCTTGGCCCGCGGCGCGGCAGCCGCGGGGCGGCGCTCGCCGGCAGCCGGCCGCTCCCCCGGCCTCTCCCCGGTGACCCAGACGTGCAGCCAGGCCACCAGCGGCGAAGCCACGAACAGCGACGAGTAGGTGCCGGCCAGCAGACCCACCAAGAGCGCTATCGAGAACTCCTGCAGCGTCACCGCGCCGAGCGCGAAACGGCCGATGATCAGCAGCGACAGCACCGGCATGACCGACGTGACGGTGGTGTTGATCGACCGCATGAACACTTCGTTGACCGAGCGGGTGACGATCTCGAAGTACGGGTCCTTGCGGGTGCGGGCGTTGCCGCGGATCTTGTCGAAGACGACCAGCGTGTCGTACAGGGAGTACCCCAGAATCGTGAGGAAGGCAATGACAGTCGCCGGCGTCACCTCGAAGCCGAACAGCGCATAGAACCCGACGGTGACGAGGATGTCGTGGCCGACCGCCACGAGGGCCGACACCGCCATCTTCCACTCCATCCGCAGCCAGATGTAGACGGCGATGACGATGAAGAACACGATGAGCGCCAGGCGCGCCTTGCTGGTGATCTCGGCGCCCCAGGACGGGCCGACCGCCGAGAAGGAGATGTCGTTGGGGCTGATGCCGCCCAGTTCGGCCAGCGCGGCTGAGACGGCGGCGACCTCGGCGGTGTTGGTGGCGGCGACCTCGGCGCGCACGCGCACGACGCCTCCGCCGAGCTCCTGGATGCGGGCGTCGGCCTGCCCCACCGTCGCCAGGGCCTCGCGGACCTCGGCGATCGAGTGGTTGCCCAGCGGCGCCTCCCAGAACGTGCCGCCCTCGAACTCGATGCCCAAGTTCAGGCCCCGGAAGATCCAGGCGCCCCCGGCGATGAGGAGCACGACGACCGACAGCACCACCGACCGGCGCCAGAGGCGCTCGAAGTCCAGGTTGACCTGGTTGGCGTACATGCGCCGCAGGCCGCCTCGCAGCGTCGTGGGTCGCTGGTTCATGATCGGGCCTTGCCGGTGGCCGGGGTGGCGTCGGGCGGCGCCGCCGGATCCGCCGCGGCCGCCGCCACGACCGTCGCCATCCCCACCAGCGCCGGGCGGTGCGCGCTCCAGCGGGCCAGGCCCCGCACGACCGGGCGCAGGAAGAAGTAGGTGGCCACCAGGTCCAGGATCGAGGCGATGGCCAGCATGGCCGCGAATCCCCGCACCGAGCCGATGGTGAGCAGCCAGAGGATACCGGCGCCGATGAGCGTCGCCAGGTTCGCCCAGAAGATCGTCCGGAACGCCACCGGGAACGCCTGGTCGACCGAACTGCGCAGGGTTCGGCCGCCGAGCACGTCCTCCTTGAGGTGCTCGAAGTAGACCACGTTGGAGTCCAGCGACACGCCGATCGCCACGATCAGGCCGGTCACGCCGGCCAGCGTCAGCGCCAGCCCCCGGGTCTCGGACAGGAACGACAGGATCACCCACAGCAGCACGCCCGACACCATCAGGCTGCCGAGCGCGGCGGCGCCCAGGAACCGGTAGTAGGCCAGCATGTACAGCGCCACCAACCCCAGACCCACGATGCCGGCGATGAGCCCGGCCTGCAGGGCGTCGCGGCCCAGCGTGGCCGAGACGGTGCGCACCAGGCCGCTCTCGGCGGGGTCCTCGAACACCAGCGGCAGGGCGCCGTAGTCCAGCACAAGCGCCAGGTCGCGCGCCTCGGCCTCATTGAAGGCGCCGGTGATGTTGATGCGGTCGCGCTCGAACGCCCGGGCGTTGACGACCGGCGCCGACTCGACGACGCCGTCCAGCACGATGCCGAGCTGGCCGGTGGGGCACAGCAGGGGATCGGGGCCCTCGTAGTAGCAGGCGCGGGCGGCGGCGTTGAACCTGTCGATGCCCTCGGCGCCTTCGAGGGCGGTGACCTGCACGTTCCACTGGGCGAACTCCAGGACCGGCGTGGCGCTCTCGAGGGCGGCGCCGGTGACCAGCGCCGGACCCAGCAGGAAGTGGAAGACCTGCCCGCCGGCGTCCGGCCGACCGGGCAGGATCACCACCGAGTCGGCGTCGTCGTCCGCGGCGCCGGTGAGGGCGCCCTCGAGCAGGTCCTCGACGGTCAGTTCGCCGGGCTCGTCGGCGCCGCTGGCATCGTCGGCCGCGTCGGCTGTGGCGGACTCGTCCGATTCCTCGAGGGAGGCCCCGTAGGCCTCGATCTCGGCGCGGGACACGGCACGGGCCAGCAGGGGCCGGAAACGCAGCTCGGCGGTCTGCCCCACGAGCGCGATCGCCCGCTCCTGGTCGTCCACGCCGGGCAACTGCACCACGATGTTGCCGCCCTGCACGGTGATGTCGGGCTCGGCCACGCCGAGGGCGTCTACCCGGTTGCGGACGATCTCTAGGGCCTGGTTCAGCTCCTCGGCGCTCACCTCGGACTCGTCGGCGACCGGGCGCAACACCACCTCCACGCCACCCTGCAGGTCGAGCCCCAACAGCGGCCCTTGGCCGGTCACGAGATTCCCGACCAACAGGCCCACGGTCGCTGCGATGATGCCGACCAGGGAACGGTTCCGGCGCAACCCCGACACCAGACGCTTCATCATCTCGACGACCCCGAACGGTCCGTGGGCGGGCTAGGGCGCTGAGCGGGCTCGAAGGCCATCGCGAACCGCAGCCGCGCCGGACTCAGTCCGACTCGCTCTCCCACTCCTCGTGGTAGGTGATCCGCTCGGCGATGGAGTCGCGCGTCACCTTGACGCGGACGTTGTCGGCGATGTCGACGAAGACCGTCTGCTCGTCGAAGGAGACGATGCGGCCGTAGACGCCGCTGGACATCAGCACCTCGTCGCCCTCCTCGAGCTTCGAGAGCATCTCCCGGCGGTTCTTGGCCCGCCGCTGCTGCGGCCGCAGCAGCACCAGCCAGAGCAGCGCCATGATGATGATGAGCGGCAGGAAACTGCCGAACCCGCCACCGCCCTCCTCGCTGCTGGTCGCGCAGGCCCCTGCGACGAACATAATGAGGAGAAGTAGGGAGATGCGCACGTCACCCGCCTCCTGAGTCGGTTACTGGTCGCGTCGAGGCCGGGTCGAACTCGTCGCGGCGCTCAAGGCTAGCCCGTCATCAGTCGAACAGGCTTGTGGGGCTCTCGGGGTCGGGGGCCTCGCCCGGCGGGGTCTCGGGCGGCTCGAGTCCCAGATGCCGCCAAGCCGCCGGCATGGCCACTCGCCCCCGCGGGGTGCGCATGAGCAGTCCCTGGGTGATCAGGAACGGCTCGTACACCTCCTCCACGGTCTCGGGCGGCTCGCTGACGCTGATGGCCAGGGTGGACAGGCCCACCGGCCCCCCGCCGAACCCTCGGCACAGCGCGTCCAGCACGGCGCGGTCTTGGCGGTCGAGCCCGCGCTGGTCCACCCCGAAGACGGCCAAGGCCTCGATGGCGGTGGCCTCGTCGATCCGCCCGTCGCCCTCGACCTGGGCGAAGTCCCGCACGAGGCGCAGCAGCCGGTTGGCGATACGCGGGGTGCCCCGCGCCCGCCGGGCGATCTCCGAAATGGCGGCCGGCTCGATCTCAGCGGCCAGGATCCCCGCGGTGCGCTCCACGATCTGCTCGAGTTCGGCGGCCGGGTAGAAGTCCAATCGGGCGGTGAAGCCGAACCGGTCGCGCAGCGGGCCGGTGATCATCGAGATCCGCGTCGTGGCGCCGACGAGGGTGAAGCTAGGCAACTCCAAGGGGATCGAGCGGGCCGCCGGTCCCTTGCCCAGCACGATGTCCACCCGGAAGTCCTCCATAGCGGGGTACAGCACCTCCTCGACGGCTCGGCTCAAGCGGTGGATCTCGTCGATGAACAGCACGTCGCCCTCGCCGAGCTTCGTGAGGATCGCCGCGAGGTCGCCCGCCCGCTCCAGCGCCGGGCCGGAGGTGGTCTGCTGCGCCACCCCCATCTCGGCGGCCACGATCCCCGCCAGCGTGGTCTTGCCCAGTCCCGGCGGCCCGGCGAACAGCAGGTGCTCGACAGGCTGGGCGCGCTCCCGTGCGGCGCCGCAGACGATGCCGAGGTGACGCTTCAGTTCGGTCTGCCCGATGAAGTCCGCCAGCCGCGCCGGGCGGATCCCCAGGCGGTCGGCGCGCTCCTCGCTCTGCTCGCCGCCGTCGGCGGCCGCCACTAGCACCTCGGACCGCATCGGCCCTCCCCCGAGCCCTGCCAGCCCGACCGGTAATGACGGTGCGGACTCAGCCCGGCCATGAAATGCCTCACCGCTGGCGGGTACCCGTCAGTTGCCGCAGCGCCTCGCGCAGCAGTTCCGAGACGTCTCCGTCGGCGGGCATCCCGGCCACTGCCCGGCTGACCTCGTCGTCGCGGTACCCCAGCTGGCCGAGAGCGGCCCGCAGGTCGCTGTGGACCCCGTCGCCCGACGGGCCCACGCCAGCGGCTGTCGCGGCGAAGTCCGCTACGCCGAGGCGCGCCTGCAGCTCCACCAAGAGGCGCTGCGCCGTCTTGGCCCCGACCCCTGGCACCAAGCACAGCGCGTCGATGTCGCCGGCCGCCAAGAGCCGCTGGAGCGCCGCGGGGTCGTGCACGCCGAGGATGGCGAGGGCCAGCGAGGGCCCCACGCGGTTGGCCCCCAGCATGGCCTCGAAGCAGCGCAGCTCGACCAGCGAGCCGAAGCCGTAGAGCGTCTCGGCGTCCTCGCGCACGTGGTGGTGGACGTAGAGCAGGACTTCGGTCCCCACCGAGCCCGCGGCGCGCAACGCGGAGTCGCCCACCGTGACCCGGTAGCCGACGCCGCCCACCTCCACTAGCAACTCGTCGAGAAGGCGGTCCAGCACCCGCCCGCGCAGCGATCCGATCACCGTGTCACCGTCAGCGCCGGGCTACCGCCGGGGCGGGCGACTGCGCCATGTGGCACAACGCCACCGCCGCAGCGTCGGAGACGTCCGCGGGGCGCAGCTGCTCGGACAGCCCGAGCAGCATCCGCACCATCTCCCCCACCTGCTGCTTGGTGGCGGCGCCGTCCCCGCAGACAGCCTGCTTGACCTGGTTCGGGGAGTACTCCACCACCTCGCAGCCCGTCGCGGCCGCCTCCGCCATCACGACGCCGGCGGCCTGGCCCACCCCCATGGCCGTGCGGACGTTGATCTGGAACAGCACCCGCTCGATGGCCAGCACCGACGGCGCGAACTCGTCGAGGAGACGGCGGATCTCCTGCTGAAGCGCCACTAGGCGCTGCGGCACCGGCTCGTGCGGCTCGGTGGTGATGACCCCCGCCGCTACCGCCCGGGTCGATGCGCCGCGGCCCGACAGGATGCTGTAGCCGCAACGCGAGAGGCCCGGATCGATACCGAGGACGAACACTCGTACGAGGCTAGACGGACGCCGCCAGCGACTGAAGGATTTCGTCGGGGATGTCGAAGTTCGAGTACACGCCCTGCACGTCGTCGTGATCGTCCAGCTCGCCCACGAGGCGCAGGACCGCCCGGGCCCGCTCGGGCGACGCCACTGGCACTGCCTGCGTCGGGAGCATCGTGGTCTCGGTGCCTTCGATGCCGACACCGGCGGCCTCCAGCGCTCCGGCGACCTCCGGGAGGTCCGAGGGAGCGCACGTGACCCGCCACACCTCGCCCTCGTCGATGATGTCGTTCGCCCCGGCGTCGAGGGCGGCCAGCATCAGGTCATCCTCATCGACCGAGCGGGGGACCGACACCACGCCGCTGCGGCGGAACTGCCAGGCCACCGCGCCCGGCTCGGCCAGCGAACCTCCGTGGACCTTGAAGAGCGCGCGGATCGCCGAGGATGTGCGGTTGCGGTTGTCGGTCAGCACCTCGACGTAGACCGCCACACCCGCCGGCGCGTAGCCCTCGTAGGTGAACGACTCGTAGGCCACCCCCTCCAGCTCGCCGGTGCCGCGCTTGATGGCCCGCTCGATGGTGTCGAGGGGCACGGAGTTGTCGCGCGCCTTCTGGTACATGGTGCGCAGCGTGGGGTTGGCGTCGAGGTCGCCCCCGCCGTTGCGGGCCGCCACCTCGACCTGCCGGATGAGGCGGGCGAAGAGCTTGCCGCGGCGCGCGTCCGCGGCCCCCTTGCGGTGCTTGATCGTGGCCCATTTCGAGTGACCCGACATCTCCGCGTCCCCTACCCGACGGGACGGGTGAAGAGCAGCCCGCGGCGCGCACCGGCAGCGCTGCGGCGGTGCCCGGTCGCGGCCCAGCGCCGTTCGGGACGACCCGGCACTTACGGGGCCTCCTCGCAGAACAGGCGGTGCAGGCGCAGGTCGCCTGACAACTCGGGGTGGAAGGTACAGCCCCAGACTCGCCCTTGGCGGCACAGCACAGGGCGGCCGTCGAGGCGGGCCAGAACCTCCACGTCCGGGCCGGTCCGCTCCACGACCGGCGAGCGGATGAAGATCGCCGTCAGCGGCGCCGGGCCCAGGGCCGCGACCTGCAACGGGGCCTCGAAGGACTCGCTCTGGGGGCCGTAGGCGTTGCGGCGCGCGCTGATGTCGAGGGCGCCGAAGCAGCGCTGGTCGTCCCGCCCGTCGGCCACGTCGGTGGCGAGCAGCAGCAGGCCGGCGCACGTGCCGAGCACTGCCATGCCTCCGGCGATGCGCTCGGCCAGCGGCTGAACGAGCCCGTTGGCCTCGAGCAGCATCGAGATCGTCGTGGACTCCCCGCCCGGCAGGATCAGCCGGTCGACGTCGGCCAGTTCATCGGGCCGCCGCACCGCCAGCGCCGCCGCCCCGACGCTCGCCAGCGCCGCTAGGTGCAACCCCGCGGCGCCCTGCAGCGCCAGGACACCGACCTTCACCGCCCGCCTCTCACCAACCCCGCTCAGCCAGCCGGGTCTCCAGACCGCCGACTTCGAGACCGGGCATCGCCTCGCCCAGCCCGCGGCTCACCTTCGCCAGGATGGCCGGATCGTCGAAGTTGGAGGTCGCCTCCACGACGGCCTTGGCGCGCGCCGACGGGTTGTCGCTCTTGAAGATCCCCGAGCCCACGAACACCGCCTCGGCGCCGAGCTGCATCACCAGGGAGGCGTCGGCGGGGATGGCCACACCTCCGGCGCAGAACAGCGGAACCGGCAGGCGGCCCCCCTCGGCGACCTCGCGCACCAGCGCCACCGGCGCCTGCAGCCGCTTGGCCCAGTCGTACAGCTCGGCGCTGTCGGCGACGGTGATGCGGCGGATGTCGCCGGTGATGGAACGCAGATGCCGCACCGCTTCGACGATGTTGCCGGTTCCGGCCTCGCCCTTGGAGCGGATCATGGCCGCGCCCTCCGAGATCCGCCGCAGGGCCTCGCCGAGATTGGTGGCACCGCACACGAATGGCACCGTGAACTGCCACTTGTCGATGTGGTGCGCCTCATCGGCGGGCGTCAGGACCTCGCTCTCGTCGATGTAGTCCACGCCGAGCGCCTCGAGTATCTGCGCCTCGGCGAAGTGGCCGATGCGCACCTTGGCCATCACCGGGATCGTGACCGCCTCGACGATGGACTGAACGGTCTCGGGAGGGCTCATGCGGGCCACACCGCCGTCGCGGCGGATGTCGGCGGGCACCCGCTCCAGCGCCATGACGGCCACCGCGCCGGCGTCCTCGGCGATGCGGGCATGTTCGGCAGAGACGACGTCCATGATGACGCCGCGCTTGAGCATCTCGGCTAGGCCGCTCTTGACCCTCATCGTGCCCTGCGCCCGCCCCAGGGGAGCAGGCGGGGCGCCTCGGGCGGACTCGCTGGCACCGGAAGGCATCCCACCAGTGTACGGCGGCGCGGCCGGCTCGCCGTCGGGGCCGGCCCGTGGGCCTCGGTCTGTCCGCTCGGCGCCGGGCGGGAAGATCACAGTTCGCCGAGCACCGTGACGCGGTCCTCGAGGCCGATCCTCTCGCCGCCCGGCCCGCGGGCCTCGTGCATCCAGAGGTGCCGGATAGCCGGCGAGCGCCGACGCAGCGGTGCCGCGGCCTCGCCCATGTGCCCCAGGGCGCCCGAGATGCCCGGCGGGAAGCGGGTCAGCCGCGCCGCGGCGACGTCGGCTGCCACGACCCGGGACCCGTCGAGGCGCCGCGACACCCAAGCGGTCCCCGGCGGTCCGCCGAGCAGCGCCGCCGATGCGAGACGCGTGTCACGGCGCGCCGTGCCGTCGGCCACGCGCGCCAACAGGTGCGCCAGCGTTCCCTCCAGTTCGACCGGCGACAGGGAACGCAGCAGCCCCGTCGTCACGGCGACGGTCGCAGTGCGCGGGCCCCGCCCGTAGGCGAGCGCGCTGGCGGCTTCGTCGTCGATCACCGCCAGCCGCGGCACCGGCAGGCCGGCGGCCAGACACAGCGCCTCGACGCAGACTTCAAGCCTCTCGGACTCGACGCCCTCGGGGGGACGGGCGCCGGCGAGGCGACCCACGATCCAGCCGGAGGCCAGCACGCCGAAGGCCGCGACGAGGGCCAGGGCGGCCCCGGCGGCAGCCACGACGACAACGACCGTCACGCCAGGACCTGCCGGTAGACGGCCTCGTAGCGCTCGGCGAGACGGTCCATCGAGAACTGCTCTGCCCGCTCGATGCCGCGAGCCACCAGATCGCCGGGCGTCCGAAGCACCTGCCTGAGCGCCTCGGCGAGGCGCGCCTCCTCACCGGGCGGCACGAGGAGCGCTTCGACTCCCGGACGCGCCACGCGGGCGTAGCCGGGGATGTCGCTGGCCACGATCGGGGTCTCCGCCGCCATCGCCTCGAGCAGCACGACACCGAAGGACTCCCCCCGCAGCGACGGGGCGCAGAACACGTCGGCGCCGCAGAGCCGGCTGATCTTCTCCTCCTCGGTGAGGCGCCCCAGCCACCGGACCCGGGCGTCCCCGGCCGTGCGACGCTTGAGCGACTCGGTCTGCGGTCCCTCGCCGGCGACCCACAGCACGACTTCGTCCGGCAACCGGCGCATCGCCGCGAGCAGCACGGTGAGGCCCTTGCGCGGCTCGTGACGGCCGACGAAGAAGATCGTGGGGCCCTCGGTGGGATGCGGCTTGGCCTCCCGGAATCGCTCGATGGGAACGCCGTTGAACAGCACCTCGTAGGTGCCGCCGAGGAAGCGGCGCGCCAATTCGGCCGCGTCGCCGGACACCGCGCCGCGCCAGTCGAGGCGGTTGCAGACCCAGCGCAGCACCGGCGACACGTTGTCGTAGGCGGCTGAACCCCCCGCCGCGTGGAACGTGGCGACGAGGGGCGCCCGCTTGGACACCAGGGCCGCCAAACAGGCCGCCGGAACCAGCGGCTCGTGGACGTGCAGGAGATCGAATCGCTGATCGCGCAGCACGGCGTAGCTGCGCTGGAACGCCGGGATGTCGAAGGCGATCGGGGCGAAGGAGCCGTTGGCGGCGATGAACAGCGAGTTCCCGATGGGGATGATGCCCGGCTCCGGCGGCGGACCGTCGCACGGGCCGAGCAGGCTCACCGAGACGCCGCGGCGCCGCAAGGCCCGTGCCAGATAGAGGGCCTGCATCTGCACGCCGCCCGGCAGGGTGAAGCTGTAGGGGCTGATCATCCCCACGCGCACGGAGCTCACGCTAGCGGGAGCGCGCCGGGACGGTGGCCGCCGAACCGTTGCCGAACGCCGCCAGAGCCTCGCGGTCGCTCGGCCAGTTGGGCTGCATCAGGTGCCATTGCGTGGGGGCGGTGCGGATCATCTCCTCGAGCCGGTAGGCCAAGAGTTGCGTGGTCTGCGTCACGACGTCGCGGAGGCGGCCCTCGCGGCCGACCACCATCGGGGGCATGCACTCGGCGTGGCACTTCCCGTTCCGCCTAGAGGTGACGACCCCGACGATCGGCGATCCGGTGCGCCGCGCCAACACCGCGGCGCCGCCGGGCAGACTCGTGCGCTCGCCGAAGAACTCCACCTCCACGCCGCCGCCGCCGATGTCGCGGTCGCTGAGCAGGCACACCACACCGCCGTCGAGGAGGGCTCTCGTGAGCACGCCGAGAGCGTCCGGGCCGGCCGCCACGATGTCCATGCCGATCCGCCGCCGGAACCTGCCCATCCACTCGAACAGCTCGGGGTGGTCGATCGGCTCGACGACGGCGGTCACCTTCACCCCGGGTCGCTGGGCCAGCCAGACGCCCGCCCACTCCCAACTCCCGACGTGCGGCAGCACGAGGATTGCGCCGGGGCCCGTCCGCCGGGCATCGGAGATGTGCTGGTAATTGTTGAACGTGAAGCCGGCGTCCACCTCGGCCGCCCCGCAGGCGGCGAGCCTGGCGCAGTCGATGTAGTAGCGGCCGTAGGCGACGAACGCCTCGCGCACCGCCCGCCGCATCTCGCGCTTCGGCGCTCCCTCGCCGCCGAAGGCGGCCCGGCGCAAGTTGCGCTCCACGATGAGACGCTGCTCGCGGCGGCGCAGCGCCAAGGCGACGGCGACCAGGCGTGTCCCACCGTTCACCAGCCGGTCCGGCAGGTGCGGCAGGAACCGGGCGCCGAGCCGGTACTGCTCCAGCACCAAGCGCCGGCGAAGCCGGGCCCCCAGGTCCGGGCCGCGCCGGGAGCGCCCGCTCAGAACTGCCGCCAGATCTTGGCGAACCGCTGCACCACAGTGGCCAGGGTGAGCCCCAGCAGCGCCCACAGCACGTACGGCAACCAGGCCGGCACCAGCAGCCCGAAGCACAGCACCACGAACCGCTCGGCTCGCTCTGCCAGGCCGCCGCGGGCGTCGAGCCCCAGCGACTCGGCCTTGGCGCGCAGATAGGAGACGAACTGCCCCGAGGCCAGCACCGCCACCGGCAGCAGGGCCAAGACGCCGTCGTCGAGCAGGTGATAGGTGAGCGCTCCGAGGATCAGCGTGTCCGATACCCGGTCGGAGACCGAGTCCAGGAAGGCGCCGCGGGTGCTGACGGTGCCGGCGGCCTTGGCCACGGGGCCGTCCAGCAGGTCGCCGAGTCCGGTGAGCACGATGAAGGTGAACGCCAACCCGAACCGGTCGATCACCACCATGGCGGCCGTGGCCGCCGCGGCCGCCACGCCGAACAGCGTCACGTGGTCGGCGCGCGCCCCGAGGCGGTTGAGCACCTTGCCGATCGGCACGACGACGCGGTCGACGCCCACCCGCCAGCGTCCGTCGAACACGGTCCCGCTCAGATCCCTAGCCGTGACAACCGGGGAGGTTTTCCCCGGTTCGAGGGGGCTGGGGGCAGGAACCTCCGTGCTCAAACAGAGAAACTGCGCGCGGAGGCTCCTGCCCCCCGCCCCCTACCTCGGCTCGACATGAGGCCGACCTCCCCGCGCCCCGCCTCCAAGCGCTAGTCCGGCGGGCCATTGGATGTCGCTAGGTCCGACCAGTCCTCGGGGTTGTCTTCGACGATGACGTCGAGAACCTTCGGTTCCACACCGTCGACGAGCACCAGACCGCGCCGCAGGGGCCGTATCTCGTTCGAGAAGACCAGGATCCGCCAGGTCGGCCGGGAGAACCAGCCGCGCCAGCCCATCTGCGCCGAGGCGTGACCCACCGGGAAGCCCACGGCCCGCACCGCCTCCAGCAGGGCGTCGGTCTCCTCGACACGCAGATCCCAGCCTGCCCGGAAGTGGTACGCGGCCAGCACCAGCAGGGCGATCCCCGCCGCCAGGAAGCCCCCGTTGACGATGTTCGGATCGCTGCCGATCGTCAGCGCCCAAGTGGCGATGGCCACGACGCCCAAGAAGGCGTAGAGGGCGCCGGGCACGCGCCGGCGGCTGTTGTTGGGGAAGACGTAGGGCCCGACGTAGCCGCTGACGTCCAACTCCGGGGGCAGCTCGTCGCCGATGTCCGTGCGGTCGGTGCCGCCGGAGGCGCCGGGCTGTCGGTCGTCGGTGGCCTCGGCGTCAGTCTCGGTCTCGGTCTCGGTCTCGGTCTCGGGAGCCATGATCCGACGCTACCCGGCAGTCTGCGGCCAGGCGCCCCGCAGCTTGCGCCAGGTGTCCTCGAGCGTCTCGGGCAGCACGCGGGTGCCCCCCACGGTGGTCATGAAGTTGGTGTCGCCCGCCCAGCGGGGCAGGCAGTGGACGTGCAGGTGGCCCGGCACGCCGGCGCCGGCCGCCCGGCCCAGGTTGAGCCCGACGTTCACGCCGTCGGGCTCATAGACGGCCTGCAGCACCCGCACCGCGGTGCGCACCGCAGCCCAGAGCTCGCCCCAGACGGCGTCCGCGAGATCGTCCGGGGAGGCGGCGGCCACATAAGGCACCACCAGCAGGTGCCCGGTGGTGTAGGGGTAGGCGTTCATCACGGCATAGGTGTTCTCGCCGCGCCACAGCACGAAGGTCTCGCTGTCGGGGCGCTCGCCCCGGCCGATCGCCTCGAAGGGTGAGGCGAACCCCGCGCCCTCCTCGTCTCCCCCGGCGCTCACCGCGGCCACGTAGTCGGCTCGCCATCCGGCCCAGAGCCGGCCCAGATCGCTCATCCCGACTCGCTCACCGGTGCGGCGATCGGTGCCGTCTCACCGCGCGGCGCCGCATCGGCCAGCATCCGGTCCGCCAGCGCGGCCAGCGGGACGTCCCGTTCGGTCTCGCCGCCGCGCGGGTTGACGCCCACGGTTCCCGCCGCCACGTCGCTGGCGCCGACCACCAGCACGTAGGGGACCTTCTGGAGTTTGGCGGCGCGGACCCGTCGCCCCAGCGGCTCGTCGCTGGCCGTCACCTCGACGCGCAGCCCCGCGGCGCGCAGTTCCCCGGCCACCTCGGAGGCGTAGACAGCGTGGTCGGACGCCACCGGCAGCACGGTCGCCTGCACGGGCGCCAGCCAGGTGGGGAACGCGCCCGCGTAGTGCTCCAGCAGGACCCCGAAGAACCGCTCCACCGAACCGAACAAGGCGCGGTGGATCATCACCGGGCGCAGGCGCCGGCCGTCGGAGGCGGTGTAGTGCAGGTCGAACCGCTCCGGCAGGTTGAAGTCCACCTGCAGTGTGGAGAGCTGCCAGGCCCGCCCGATGGCGTCGTGTACGTCCACGTCGATCTTGGGGCCGTAGAAGGCGCCGCCGCCGGGATCGGTGACGTAGTCCAAGCCGGCAGACTCCAGGGCGGCACGCAGCCCCTCGACGGCCAGGTCCCACATCTCGACGGGGCCCACCGCCTTGGTCGCCGGGCGCGTCGAGAGCTTGGCCTGGAAGTCCTCGAAGCCGAAGGCCCGCAGCACCGACAGCACGAAGTCCAGCAGCGAGGCCATCTCGGCCGGCACTTGTTCGGGCGTGGCGAAGATGTGGCTGTCGTCCTGTGTGAAACCCCGGGACCGCAGCAGACCGTGGACCGCCCCCGACAGTTCGTAGCGGTAGACGGCCCCCAACTCGAACAGCCGCAGCGGCAGATCCCGGTAGGAGCGCTGGGCGGAGCGGTAGATCATCACATGGAACGGGCAGTTCATCGGCTTGGGGTAGTAGGCGGCCCCGTCCAGCTCCATGGGGGGGTACATGCTCTCG
>JAPOYM010000056.1 GCA_026706565.1 bacterium | reverse complement strand
AGCTCGTCGGGCTCATAACCCGAAGGTCGGAGGTTCAAATCCTCCCCCCGCCACTACGAACCCTCAGGTCAGAGCATCGCTCCGGCCTGGAGTTCTGCTGTTCGGGACCGTGTTGCGCCCGAGCAAAGGCCGGCCAGCAGCGCCAGTCCGGCGTCGATCTGTCGCTTCGACGTCTCAGTTCACGGCTCGCTGCCGGCAGGGCGTCCGAGCGGTGGCGAGGAAGCCGCAGTAGGTCTCCGGGGTGACCATCCAGGTTCCATTGACCAGCACGACCTCGCCGGTGAGGTCCTCGTAGGCGGCGTTGCCGGCGAACAGCACGTTGTAGGTCACGACGGCCGCGTCGCCGTCGACAGCAGCGCTCGTCGGCTCGAGGCTGATGCCGTTCATCCGCTCGCCGGTCTCGGCGTAGGCGGTGTTGCTGGCCTCGAGTTCCGCGGCGTCCTGCAGGTGGGGCGCCTTGGCCGCGAAGTCGGCGCGCGAATCGAAGACCACCGCCCACGCAGCCATCGCTGCGGCCTCCTCGGCGGTCGGAGGCTCCGCGTCCTGCTCCGCTGCCGGAGCCTCCGGACCGGAATCCGAGGCGGAGGGTCGGGTCTCCTGGTCCGCATCCGTCGGTTCCGGCTCGGGCGGCGGCTGCGGAGGCGGCGATGGCTGCGGAGGCGGCGATGGCTGCGGTGCGGGCTCTGGAGGCGGCGGAGCTGGCTCCGGAGTCTCTGGGGCGGGCCCGGGCGGCGGCTGAGGTTCCGGAGGTGCCGGCTCGGGCGGCGGTTCCGGCTCGGGGGGCGGCGATGGCTGCGGTGCGGGCTCTGGAGGCGGCGGAGCTGGCTCCGGAGTCTCTGGGGCGGGCCCGGGCGGCGGAGGGGGCCCCGCTGGTTCCGCCGGTGCAGGCGCGGGCGAGGCCTGTGGCGCCGGCTCGACGACCGGCGCAGTTCCGCCGCCGTCCCCGCCGCAGGCGGCGGCCACGAGTCCGACGGCCAGAAGAACCGCCGGCCAGCGCAGTGACCGCTCTTCGCCCGCCCCTTCGGGGACGGTGATCGCGTTGATTCTCACGATGCTCATCGGTATCCCTCCTTGCTGTAGCCGCCGTGATCGATCAGAGTGCTCTTCGTCACTCGCGGGCCGCTCCTTGCGGAGTCGTGGCGAACTGCTGCAGGTCGTCCCGGAGCCGGGCGAGCATCTCGGCCGTGCGGGGTCCGTTGCCCAGCAGGAGTTGGTCGTCGTAAACCAGCACGCGCCGGTTGCGTCCCGCGGGCGTCTCCCCGATACCGCCGATCTTGAGGAGACCGTCGATGCCGTCCACCGACACCAGGCCGGCTTCGGGTACCAGCACCACCTCCGGCGCCGCCGCCAGGATCGCCTCGGCGGATATCGGCGCCGGGTCGGTGATGCTCATGGAGGCCGACACGTCGATCCCGCCGGCAGCCTCGATGAGCCAGCGCGTGCTGGAGGACGCCCCCAGCACGAGTTGCGCCGCCGTGCCTCGCACGTACAGGGCGATCACCCGCAGCGGCGCCTCGACGGCGCCGGGCGCCACGGCGGCCGCGGCGATGGCGTCGTCCAACCCCTGGGCCAGGCTCTCGCCTCGGCGCGGCACGCCGAGGGCGGCGGCGACAGCCCTGATCTTCCGCCCGGCGCCGGTGGAGGTGGCGTCGTTGGGCACGACGACGAGCGGGAACCCCAGGCGCCGCATGTCGTCGAGAGCCTCCGGCGGACCGGCGAGGTCGGTTGCCAGCAGGACGGTGGGAGCGAAGGCGGCCACCGCCTCCGCCGACAGGGCCCGCTGGTAGCCGATCTCGGGCAGGGCGTCGGCCTCGGGCGGGTAGGTGGCGGACAGGTCGGTGGCGACCACGTTGGGACCCAGGCCGAGCGCGAACACGACCTCGGCGACGTCGCCGTCGAGGGGGATGATCCGTTCGATGGAGTCCACGGTGACGGCTGTGCCGGTTTCGTCGGTGACCGTCGCCGGAAGCACGGGCTCGGTGATCTCCGGGGTCGCGGTGGGGACGGTCGCCGGGGCGGGGGCCGGCTGCACGACGACGGCGGGCTGGGCCGCGGATGCCGGCGGGGGCACCGGATCGGCTGCCGACGGGCGAGAGGGCGCCGGGGCGGGCGCTGGTACGGGAACCGGAGCAGGTTCTGGGGCCGGATCGGGTGATGCGCCTCGGGTCGGCCCCGGAGCCGCGACCGCCGCTGACGGCTCTGCAGGCGGCGCGTCCGCGCCCCCGCCGCTGCCGCAGCCCGCCGCCGACCCGAGCACCGCCAGTGACAACGCGACGGCGACTGCCGAACGCCCGCGGGCGCCCCTTCCCGTCTGGCGGCGTGACCCGCGCCGATCGGCGGCCATGACGCGATATTAGGGGTGCCTAATCTCTTTGCAACCGTGCTGTTAGGAATTCCTAACAGTGTCTCTCGTCGCGGCGCTGTTCCCGTCCGTGCGGAAGGCACAGCGGAGTTCCGGTCACGGGATCGTCGATGACCATCGCCGTCAGACCGAACACTCGCCGGATGAGTTCGGGAGTCACGATCTCCGGCGGCGGGCCGGCTGCAATCACACCACCGTCGGCCATGGCGATGAGGTGCGCTGCGTAGCGGCACGCCTGGTTGAGGTCGTGGAGCACCATCACCACAGTCCTCCTCTCAGTTCCGTTGAGTTCTGCCAGGAGATCGAGGGTCTCCATCTGGTGGGCGATGTCGAGGAACGTGGTGGGCTCGTCCAGGAGCATCGTCGGTGCGTCCTGCGCCAGCGCCATGGCCAGCCACGCCCGCTGGCGCTGGCCTCCTGACAACTGATCGACGGCGCGATCACGCAGGTCGACCATGTCGGTCCGTTCGAGGGCCCGCTGCACGGCCTGCTCATCGGCGCGCGACCACTGGTCGAACAGGCGCTGGTGCGGGTAGCGCCCGCGCCGGACGAGATCGCCGACGCTGATGCCGTCGGGCGCGCGCGGCGACTGCGGCAGGAGTCCGAGCCGCTTGGCCAACGCACGGGTGGACTGGCGAGCGATGTCGGCGCCGTCGAGACAGACAGTGCCGCCGGCCGGCCGCAACAGGCGGGCGAGGGCGCGCAGCAACGTTGACTTGCCCGACGCGTTGGCGCCGATGATGGCGGTGATCTCCCCCGGCGGGATGAAGACGGTCAGCCCCTCGAGAACGAGTGGGCCGCCGTAGCCCACGTCCAGGGCCTCGGCCCTCAGCCCCAGCTCCTCAGAAGGCACGGTTGTACCGCCGCAGGATGGCGAGGAGGAACGGTCCGCCCATCGCGGCGGTCACGATGCCGGCGGGCAGCACCGTCGGAGCGAAGAGGCGTTGGGCGATGAGATCGGCCGAGAGCAGCATGACGGCGCCGAGCAGCGCCGTCAGCACGAGCACGCCGCCGGTCAGTGTGCCGGCCAGCGAACGGGCCACGTGCGGGACCAGGAGTGCCACGAACCCGAGCGGTCCCACTACGGCGACGACGACCGCGGCGAGGGCCGAGCCGACCACGACCACCAGCACGCGGCAGCGCTCGAGGCTGAGTCCGAGGTTTCCGGCGATCTCGTCGCCAAGCTGGAGGACGCGCAGCTGTCGCGCCAGCAAGAAGGCGGGCGGGAACAGCACCACGAGACCGGCCGACAGCACCGCCGCATTGGACCAGGACGCAGCGGCGAGAGTGCCGGCCTGCCAGGCGGCGGCGGCGCCCACCTGATCGATCGGGAATCGCACCAGCAGGAACGAGATGACCGAGGCGAGCAGCGCATTGACGCCGATTCCCACCAGCACTAGGCGGGCGCCGCTGACGCCGCGCCGCCACGAAAGCAGGAAGATCACCGCGGCGGCGGCCAGCGCGCCGGCGAAGGCGGCGACGGGCAGCAGCCCGGGGTGGCCTCCGACCAGCAGGATCGTCATGGCGCAGGCGGCGGCGCCGGTGTTGATGCCGATGATGTCCGGCGACACCAGCGGGTTGTCCACGAGCGACTGGAACAGCGCCCCCGAGACGGCGAGGCAGGCCCCGGCCAGCACGGCCACGACCACGCGGGGGAAGCGCAGGGAGTTGACGACGAATTCGAACTCACCGCCGCGATCCCACAGGGCGGTCGCCAGCGCCTGCCCCGCCGGGACCGGATAGTCCCCCACCACCAGCCCCACGATCGCCAGTCCGAGGACGACGGCGACGACCGCGCCGCTCAACCAGAGCACCCGCCACTGCACGCGGACCGACAGCGCGCCCCAGCGCAGCGTGCCGGCCGCCACTCCGGCCGACCGGTTCCGGCGCAGCACCAGCACAAGAGCCGCGAAGGCCGCCGCTACGATCCCGAGCACGCCCAGGGACGGGGCGGGAAGGCCGGCGGTCACAGCTCCGCCAGCCTCATCCGGCGTACGAGGTGAACCAGGAACGGCGCGCCGACGGCGGCGCTGACGATGCCGGCCTGCAGTTCGGAGGGCCGGACGATGACGCGGCCGACGACGTCAGCGCCCAGAACCAGGCTGGGGCCGAGGATCGCCGAGTAGAGAAGGATCCAGCGGTAGTCGGGCCCGACCAGCGAGCGGACGATGTGGGGAATCGCCAACCCGACGAACGCCACGGGGCCCGCGATGCCCACGGCGGATCCGGCCAGCGCCACGATGCACGCCCAGGCCCCGGCGCGCACCAGTCCCGCACGGGATCCGAGCCCGGCGGCCACCTCCTCGCCGAGGCTCATGACGTTGATCTGGCGCCCCATGGCCAACCCGACGACCAGCGCCACGACGATGATCGGGAACAGCAGGGTGATCTCCTCGGTCCCTCGGCCGGCGATGGACCCTGCCAACCAGAATCTGACCTCGTCGAACGTCTCGAGATCCAGCAGCAGCACCGCAGCCGTCCACGACCCGAGCAATGCGGTGATGACGGCGCCTGACAGCGCCAGCCGGACAGGGGTAGCACCTCCCCGGCCCGCCGAGGCGACTGCATAGACGAGCGCGGCTGCTCCCAGAGCGCCCGCGAACCCGAACCACAAGTATCCGGCCGGCGCGGTGATTCCCAGAACGAATACGGCCATCACGATCGCGAACGACGCGCCGGCGTTGATGCCCAGAATTTCCGGTGCCCCCAGCGGGTTGCGGGTGACGCCCTGCGTCAACGCGCCGGCGACGGCGAGGCAGGCGCCCGCCAGCGCGCCGGCAATGGTTCGCGGCACGCGCAGCTCGCGCACCACAACCTGACCGGTGTCACCGCGGTCGTAGTCGGCAATGGCCGACCAGAACGTCCCGGTGTCGACCTGCAGCGCGCCGACGCGCAGGCTGAGGAAACCGAAGGCGACCAGAATCGCGCCCGCCACTGCGAGGCCCAGGGCGTGGCGACGAACCGGGGACCGGTCCGGCCCGGAGTTGTTGGGCATTCTGGCAAAGGTACCCAACATTAGGTGTGCCTAACGAGTCCGGTGCGAACGCGGAACCGTACAGGGAGTCTCGGCGCTAGCCGAAGAGGCGCTCGGTGACGTTCTCGACGTGGGCCAGCATGGCGCGTTCGGCGCCTTCGGGGTCGCGGTTGACGATCGCCCCGAGGATGCGGCGATGGTCCTCCACGTAGCTCTCGACAGTCTCCGGGCTGGCCGACCTCTGCTTCAGCTCCCCCCACAGCGATCCGGAGCGCGCCTGGTCCACGATCCGGTACATGCGGCCCAGGAGCGGGCTGTGAGCCGCTTCGATCATGGCTCTGTGGGCTGCGCCGTCCCAGTGCTCGAAGTCCCGGTGGTTCTCGGCGGACTCGCAGCGCTCCATGCAGCGGCGGATCTCCGCTACGTCCGCAGGGGTGGCTTCGGCCACGATCCGCCGCGCCACCGCCGGCTCCAGCATTCGCCGCACCGTCATGACGTCTCTCGGGCTCATGCTGTCGCTGCCGTCCACGGCGGGTCGGACCAGGAAGGTGCCCCGTCCCACATGACGCTCCACGCGACCCTCGGCCTTGAACTCGTCGAGCACCTTGCGCACCGCGGCGCGTGACTGCCCGAGCCGCTCCGCCAGGCTCCGCTCCGCAGGCAGGCGGTCGCCTGGCTGCAACCCTTCCTCGAGCAGCAGGGCCTCGATCCGGCTGCGTGTGCTGGTGGCCACCGGCGACCTCCTGATTCGCGTACTCGGCTTCCGCTCACCGAGCCGGCGACCGGATGGCCGGCCCCTGATGAGCCAATGTGGACAACCAATTGTAACCAATGTAAGGCTGTCGTGGGGTTCTCGTCATCCCGCGAGGGGCAAGGCAATATGGGCGAGAGTCTGCTAGCGTCCCGAGCAATGGTTGATATTGGTTGCATATTGGTCGCGCCGCGGTGCCTCACGGTGCCGCGGTGCCTCACGGCGCTGCGGGGCGAGGCGGCGTGCGGCCTCAGCGACAGGGCGCGGTCGTGACCGCCTGGTGCCGGATGCTCTGGGAGGGCGGCAGCGTCGTGGCGGCCCGCCAGAACGGTGCGTTGCGGCCGGTGAGCGCTGCCGGTCAGCCCGTCAGCGACCTGCACCCCATCATCCGGGGCGAGATGCTTGCCGCCGACTTGGACTTTCAAGCCCCTGTGCCGGTAGCCGAGGCCGAGTTGCTGGCGCCCATCGGCTCGTTCCCTCGCAACATCTTCTGCATCGGCAAGAACTACCGGGCGCACGCGCTGGAGTTCACTGCCAGCGGGTTCGACGCCTCCGCCGGCGCCGCGGCACCCACAGACGCGATCCCTGCCGCGCCGATCGTCTTCTCGAAGCCCTTCACCTCGGTCATCGGCCCCGGCGACGTGATCGAATCGCACCCGCACCTCACCTCGAAGCTGGACTACGAGGCCGAACTGGCAGTAGTCATCGGCCGCGGCGGTCGGGACGTCGCTCTCGCCGACGCTCTCGACCACGTCTTCGGCTACACCATCGTCAACGACGTGACCGCCAGGGACCGCCAGCAGCACCACCGCCAGTGGCTGCTGGGCAAGGGAATGGACACCTTCTGCCCGATGGGGCCGGCCGTGGTGACCGCCGAGGAGATCGACTTGGACAACACCGTCGTGGAGTGCCGCATCAACGGCGAACTGCGGCAGAAGGCATCCGTCGCAGACCTCATCTTCGACGTTCCGACGCTCATCCGCGACCTCTCCGCCGGCATGACCCTTGTGCCCGGCGACGTCATCGCCACGGGAACGCCCGCCGGGGTGGGCATCGGCTTCGACCCGCCGCGCTTCCTGAAGCCCGGCGACGAGGTGTCGGCGACGATCGAACCCATCGGAACCCTCACGAACAGGATTGGATGAACCATGGCCACAGGCTTCCGCGCCCTCAGAAACAAGCTCGTCTGGGTCGAAGAGGCCGGCGAAGGGCCCGCCGTGCTGGGCATTCACGGCCTCGGCGGCACCTGCAACATCTACGGGCCGCAGATCGCCGCCCTGGCGGGCGCCTGCCGCATCGTGACCTTCGACCTCAACGGGCACGGCATGAGCCCCATGGTCGGCCCCGTCTCCATCGAGAACTGGGCCGACGACGCGGTGGCGCTCATGGACGACCTGGAACTCGACAGCGTCGCCCTCCTCTCGCACTCCATGGGCACGCTGGTGGCTCAGCAGGTGATGGCCGTCGCCGGCGAGCGCGTCCGGGCCAGCGCCTTCCTGGGCCCGGTGCGCAACCTGCCCGACGCCGCCCGCAGCGCCCAGGCCGACCGCGCCGTGCTGGTGCGGGCCCAGGGCATGGCCGCGGTGGCCGGCGCCATCTCGCAGGGCGCGGTGTCGGCCAAGACCCGCTCCGACCGGCCCGTGGTCGCGGCCATGATCAAGGAGCTGCTGCAGCGCCAGTCCGCCGAGGGCTATGCGGCGGCCTGCGAGGCCCTGGGCGGCTCGAGTCCGCCGGACGTCTCGCGGGTCACCTGCCCGGTTCTGGCCATCACCGGCACCGAGGACATGGTCTGCCCGCCGGATTCGGCGCACGCCATCGCCGGGGACTTCTCCGACGGCAGCGCCGCGGTGATCGACGACATCGGGCACTGGACCACGCTGGAGGCCCCCGCCGAGGTGAACGACCTGCTGGCGGACTTCCTGAAGACGGCCTGAGTCCCGCAGCCGGAGCGTGGGCCGCCGAACACCCGACTGTCGATCAACACACGACAAGACAAGGGAGGGACCATGAGCAACACCCTGTTCACGAACGTCAACATCCTGGACGGCAACGCCGAGGGACCGGTCGCCGGCGAGGTGAGCGTCGCCGACGGCCGGATCAGCGAGGCCGCCGCCGGGGCACTGCCCCGCAATGGCCAGCGAGTGATCGACGGCCGCGGCATGACGCTCATGTCCGGCCTGTGCGACGCCCACACGCACTTCACCTGGAACAGCGGCGGCAGCCTCGACGCCCTGGCGGGCATGCCCGTGGAGGACCACACGATCGTGGCCGTGGAGTCGGCGCGCATCCTGATCGACTCCGGCTACACGATGTGCGTCGGCGCCGCCTCGGCCAAGGAGCGCATCGACATCGCCGCCCGCGACGCCATCGACGCCGGCATGATCCCCGGGCCCCGCTACCTGGCCTGCGGTCAGGAACTCGCCACGCCCGCCGGCGTGCTCGTCTACGGCATCACGCGGGAGGTCTCCGGCGCCGAGGAGATGAGCCGCGCCGTGCGGGAGATGTGCGGCCAGGGAGTCGACAACATCAAGCTGATCCTCTCGGGCGAGTCCATCACCGAGCGCGTCTGGGCCAAGGACACCTACATGACCGACGAGGAGGTGCGCGCGGCGGTCGTCGAGGCCCACCGGGTGGGCAAGAAGGTTGCGGCCCATGCGCGCAGCACCGACTCCATCAAGCAGTGCCTCCGCCAAGGGGTGGACATCATCTACCACGCCAGCTACATCGACGACGAGGCGGCGGACATGATGGAGGAGCGCCGCGACGACATATTCGTTGCGCCCGGGCTGCACTGGCTGTATGCGACCCTCTACGAGGCGGCGGACTTCGGCTACCCCCAGGAGGCGGCCGAGGCCGTGGGGTACAAGGACGAACTCGAGCACTCCATCATCGGACTGAAGGAGATCCACCGCCGGGGCGTGCGCGTGCTGCCCGGCGGCGACTACGGCTTCGCCTGGACCCCGCACGGCACCAACGCCCGCGACCTGCAGCACTTCGTGGACCTGCTGGACTTCACGCCCATGGAGACGATCCGGTCCGCCACGGTCCTCGGAGGGGAGATCTTCGGGCGCCCCGACGAACTGGGCCGCGTGGCGCCGGGCTACCTGGCTGACCTCCTGCTGGTGAACGGCGATCCGTCCAGCGACATCACCGTGCTCCAGAACCACGACAAGCTGGTCGGGATCATGAAGGACGGGAAGTGGCACAAGGATCCCGCCATGGCGGGGATGTAATCGGCCCACGAAGGCGACGGACGTCATCGTGAGGGCTGCGGCCTCCGACTGCTGAGGATCGACCTTGGACTTCATCGCCAAAGCCGTGATCATCGGCCTGACCGAGCAGGCGCCGCTGGTGCTGGCGGCCATGGGCATGGCCCTGATCTACAACCTCAGCAAGGTCATCAACGTGGCCTTCGCGGAGACCATCACGCTGGGCGCCTACTTCGCGCAGTGGGTCAACGTGTCCTTCGGGGCCAGCTTCTACCTGAGCCTGGCCGTCTCCGGGATCCTGGCCGGCGTGCTGAGCTGTGTCACCTACCTCGTGGTGTTCCGTACCGCCGACCGCCGGGGCGTGGGCGTCGTGGAGGTGATCATCATCTCGCTGGGACTCTCGGTGCTGCTGAGATACTCCCTGCAGTTCGTCTTCGGCACCGAGGCCCGCTTCTTCGAGACGCCCCCACCCACCTTCATGAAGCTGTTCGACGTGGGGTTCACCTCCTTCCAGTTGACGGCCTTCATCCTGGTCGTCGTCCTGGCGCTGCTCATCTACCTGTTCGTGCAGAAGACCGTCTGGGGACGCCGGGTGCGGGCACTGGCCAGCGACGCCGACCTCGCCAAGGTGAGCGGCATCAACCCGCTGCTGACGACGCTGGTGATGTGGTTCATCGCCGGCGCGGCCGGCGGCCTGGCGGGTGCCTTCTGGGGCGTTGCCTCCTCCGCCAAGCCGGGACTCGGCTGGGATCGCTTCCTGCTGACGCTGCTGGTCGTGCTGGTGGGCGGCACCCGGGGCCTGCGCGGCGTGATCCTGGCCGGTATGGGCACGGGCGTGCTGCTGTCGGCCCTGAAGCTGGAGATCGCCCCGCTGCGGGCCGAGATCGTGCTGCTGGTGGCCTTTATCCTGGTCCTGAAGCTGCGGGGCAACCGCTTCCGCGAGCTGGCCAAGGTCTGAGCGATGAGCGCCGTCTGGGAGTACCTCTTCGGGTCGCCGGCGTTCCTGATCTTCGGCACCTACACGCTGATGATGATCGTCGGCCTCGGCATCCTCCTGCATCTGCAGCTCGGCGTGACGGGAATCGGCAACTTCGGCGTCGCCGGCTTCTGGGGCGCCGGTCTGTACACCTTCGGGATCCTGCAGGTGCACTACGACGTGGGGTTCTGGTTGGCCCTGCTGGCGGCGGCCGCGGCGGGCGGCGTGCTCGGTCTCATCACCGGCTGGGTCATCGCGGATCTGGACGACGACGGCGTGCTGGCCGCCACCCTGGCGGTGGCGACCATCGTGTTCCTGGCCATCGAGAGCGAGAGGGACATCACCGGCGGCCGGGTGGGCCTGGGTACGATCGACTTCCCGTTCGACGTGGGCGAACGCACCGATCTGGCCTGGTTGGGGATCCTCTTCGGCGTCACCGGCGTGCTGCTCTGGTACGCCCGGCGGGTTCACCGCTCGCCCTACGGGCGCCTGCTGATCGCCACCGGCACCAACGAGCCCCTGGCGCGCAGCCTCACCAAGCCCGCCAAGCGCACCAAGGTCGGGGTCATGGCGCTCACCTCGGCCGGCATGGGCGCCCTGGGCGGTCTCTACGGCCCGATCGTGCACTTCCTGTTCCCCACCCAGTTGACCGTGGCGATCACCGTGTCGGTGATCACCGCCCTGGTGCTCGGCGGCCAGCAGCGGCCCTTGGGGGCCTTCGTGGGAGCAGTGCTGACGGTTGGGCTGTTCGACATCGTGATCAAGCTGTACGTGCCCCTGCCCAGGGACGTGCTGGAGCACACTTTCCCGGTCACCAAGCAGGTCGTCTTCGGGGCGCTGCTGATCTTCGTGCTGCTCTTCCGTCCTCTCGGGTTCCTGGGCCGCATGCGCCGGGAGACGCACGTGGAGGGGCTGACCCGTGTCTGAGGGCAATGGCAGAACCCCGGGCGGCCGCGCTGTGATCCGCATCAGCGGCCTCACCAAGAGCTTCGGTGAGCAGACCGTCGTGAACATCGACGAACTGGTTCTCGGCTCGAAGCGGGTCGAAGGCCTCATCGGCCCGAACGGCGCGGGCAAGACCACCCTGATGCGGCTGATCATGCGCTCCACGAAGGCCGACACCGGCACGGTGACCCTCGACGACGGCTCAACGGAGGTGGTGCTGTCGAAGCTGGCGCCGCACCGGATCGCCTCACTCGGCGTGGTGAAGACCAACCAGGTGACCCAGGACTTCGCCGGTCTGACCATCTGGGACTCGCTGCTCCTGGCCGTGGCGCAACGCCGCGACGAGCGGCCGCACCGGATCTACCGGGAGCGCCACGTCGTGGAAACCTACGGCGAGGAGATCCAGGGCTACCTGGACACCTTCGAGTTCTCCGAGCCCGGTGGCTTCGCCCACTCCGCGGGGGAGAAGAAGCTGCTGGACCTGATCCGCTGCCTGCTCCTGAATCCGAAGATCCTGCTGCTGGACGAGCCCACGGCGGGACTCTCCGAGGAGGTGACCGCCCAGGTCATCGAGATGCTGCGCACCAAGGTGGCCGAGGGCATGTCGGTGATCATCGTGGAGCACGATCTGGACGTCATCTGGGGCTTCAGCGACATCGTCCATTTCATGGCCGAGGGCGACGTGATCCTGGAGGGCGATCCCGCCTACATCCGTGCGCACAGCACCGTGGTGGAGAAGTACCTCGGGAGCGGCCATGTTTGAGGCGAGCGGCGTCTGGACCGGCTACGACGAGATCGACGTCATCAAGGGGTTGGACTTCTCCGTCGGCGAGGAGGTATTCGCCATCCTGGGGGCGAACGGAGCCGGCAAGACCACGCTGCTGTCGGCCATTGCGGGACTCCTGCCGCTCACGGGCGGCGAGATTCGTTTCGGCGGCGAGACGATCTCGGGCATCCCGCCGTGGCGCATCGCCGCCCTGGGGATCGGTCTGGTCCCCCAGGAGCGAGGCGTGTTCCCCGATCTCACCGTCTTGGACAACCTGCGGGTCGGCGGTCTGGTCGCCAAGCAGGCACGCGGTGACCGCATCGACGAGATCATGGAGCTCTTCCCGGCGCTGGCGGGCCTCCGCAACCAGCGCGCCGGCACCCTCAGCGGCGGGGAGACCAAGATGGTGGCCGCGGGCAGGGCTCTGATGCAGGACGCCAAGCTCCTGCTGCTGGACGAGCCGACGGCGGGTCTGTCGCCGCTCTACGTCGAGAACTTCTTCGACAGGATCCGCCAGATCCATGAGACTAAGCAGGTTGCCATCATCATCACCGAGCAGAACGCCACGAAGGCCCTGGAGGTGGCCGATCGGGCGATGGTGCTCAGCCTCGGCGAGGCGATGACGATCACCGATGCCAAGGACCTCACAACCGACCAACTGAGGAAAGGATACAAGATATGAGAAAGACACACCGAAGGACAGCGGGCGCGAAGCGTTCGCGCAGCTGGGTGTGGCGAGCGGGCACAGTTCTGCTGGCGGCCGTCGCGATGCTTGCAGCCGCATGCGCTGACACTGGCCCGGCCGAGGACGCACAGGCGCGGGCCGACGCAGCAGCCGCCAGTTCTGACGCAGCAGCCGCCAGTTCTGAGGCAGCCGCCGCGAGTTCCGAGGCGAGCGCTGCCGGCGCCGAAGCAAGCGCCGCAAGTGCCGCGGCCGGTGAGTCGCGGGCGGCAGCGGACGCAGCAGCCGCTGCGGCAGCGGAGGCTCAGGCGATCGCCGAGGCCGCTCAGGCGGCAGCCGATCTGGCCCAAGCAACCGCTGCAGGAAACGCAGCGGATGTGGCTGCCGCAGAGGCTGCCCTGGCGGCTGCTGAAGCAGCGGTGGCCGAAGCGCAGAGCACTGCGGACGCCGCGCAGGCCGCCCTGGGCGCCGCGCAGGCCGAGGCCGAGGCGGCCCGCGGCGAAGCGGAGGCCGCCCGCGCCGACGCCGAGGCCGCCGCGGCCGAGGCCGCTGCAGCGCAGGAGGCGCTGGCAGAGGCCGCCGCCGCCGCACCCGAACCGCCGGCGGCAGCTGAGCCGATCCTGCTGGGCGACCTCGCCTACTTCACCGGCGACTTCGCCTCGGTCGGCGCCCTGCTGGCATCACAGGTGGACTTCCCGGTCGAGGAGGTCATCAATCTGGATCCGCCACTGGGGCGGCCGATCGAGGTGATCCACGAGGACATCGGCACGGTCGGCGAGGCCCAGGCGGTCCGCAAGCTGCTGGAGCAGGACGGGGTCGACATCGTGTTGAGTTCCGCCCACGAGTACTTCACGTACCGGGACTTCATGCTGGACTGGCAGGAGGCCAATGACGGGCCGCTCATGCCGACGGTCCACGGCGGCGTTATCCCCGTGAACGTGGGCGGTCGCCCGTACGAGCCGATCTTCCGGGCACAGGGCAGCGACGAGGGCCAGGGCGTCACCAACGCGCTGTACGCCGAGGCTCTCGGTGCCGGGGCGGTGGTCATCATGACCACGCCCACAGCGGGGTACCAGCTCACCGCGGACGCCACCGAGAAGGCGCTGGATGTCATCGGCATCGAGTTGCTGGATCGCATCGACGCCCCCGGCGAGCAGTCCTCCTACCGGACCGAGATCCAGCGGGCCGTGGACGCGGCGCCCGACGCCGTGATCATCCTCGCCCAGGCCACCGAGAGCGCCATCATGGTGAAGCAGTTCGCCGAGGCGGGCTGGGCCGGAACGATCCTCGGTGAAGTCGGCTGGTCCGAGCCCGAGTTCGCCGCCACCGCGACCGCCGAGGCCTTGGCGACGCACGAACTGGTGGCCTACCCGTCGTTCCACCGCCAGAGCAACGCGGCCTGGGAGTTCTACCAGCCGCTCTGGGACGGCAACCCCACCTACACCCAGCACACGATCGCCGACGACCCGTACTCCTTCACCACCTACGACCTCCTGATCGTCACGGCGCTGGCAATCGAGGAAGCAGGCACGGTGAACGGCTCGGACTGGGCGCCGGCCATGTTCAAGGTGTCGGGCCCGCCGGGCACGCTGTGCTACACGTACGCCGACTGTCTGGCCCTGATCCGGGCGGGCATCGACGTGGACTACGAGGGTGTGACCGGTCCGGCCACCTTCAGCCCCGGCGGCATCAACGCGGTCATCCCCGTGGTCCGGATCTTCGGCGCCGACGGCGAGATCGCCGATCAGGTCGCCGTGGACTCCGAGCGTCACCTCGAGATCCTCTCTCAGGTGGCATTCCAGTTCGAGGGCTAGTCACCTCGTAACAGAAACCGTGGGTGGGGCCATCGACCGGCCCCACCCACACCCCTCCTTCCTGCCCAGCGCGCCCGGCCCGACCCGGCCGGGTACTCCTCGACCGCCGCGGCCCGACTTCGTCAGTCCGGCACAGCCGGAATCCAGTGCCAACGATGACCGCTGCCGTCGGCCCTGCGCTCTCCTAGGCTCACCGCGGCCCGCACCGGATTGGCGAGAGGATCGGGAGGGCTGCCGGCATGAGCAACGAAACCGCGCAACGCATTCTGTGGACGGCGTCGAACATGTCGCTGCTGGGTCGCATCGCCGCCGAGTTCGAGAACACGCGGCCCTTCGCCGGGCGGCGCATCGGGGTGTCGCTGCATCTCGAGGTGAAGACCGCGGTCCTGCTCTCAACGCTCAAGGCCGGGGGCGCCGAGGTCGTCGCCACGGGCAACTACGGCACATCGCAGGACGACGTGGTGGCCCACCTCAACGAGCAGGGGATCGACGCCCGCGGCAGCGGGTCGGACTCCCTCGAGCGGCACCTCGGCCACGTCGACTCAGTGATCGACTCGAACCCCGACATCCTGTTGGACAACGGCGCCGACCTGGCACGGCGGGCAGTCGACCGGGGCTCGGCTGTCCTCGGCGGGACCGAGGAGACGACCTCGGGGCACAACATCCTCGCCGGGGAGTTGGCGCCGCATCTGAACTTCCCCATCATCGTGATCAACGACTCGCCCCTCAAGGCGCTCGTCGAGAACAAGCACGCGGTCGGCCAGTCCACCTACGAGTCCCTCTGCCGCCTCACCAACCTCATGCCGCAGGGAAAGCGGGTCCTAGTCGTCGGCTACGGCTGGTGCGGGCGGGGTGTGGCGCAGTACATGCGGGCAAACGGCTGCGAGGTGAGCGTCGCCGAGATCGACGAGATCAAGGCCCTCGAGGCGGCACTCGACGGGTTCAGGGTCTCCGACTCCGCAGCCGCGCTCATAGCCGATGCGGATATCGCTTTGACCGCCACGGGCGCCGACGGCGTGCTCGGCGCCGAGGAGCTCCGACATGCCCCCGATGGTCTCCTGCTGGCGAACGTCGGTCATTTCGACAGGGAGATCGACGTTCCGGCGCTGAACGCGCAGACCGCCGAGCGGATCCCGCTGGGGGATGCGCTGGCCCGCCATGTCCTCGCCGACGGCAGGACCATCGATCTGATCGCGGAGGGCCGGATGATGAACCTGGCCGGCGCCCAACCCAAGGGCAACAGCATCGAGTCCATGGACATGGGCTTCGCCATGCAGGCACGGTCGCTCGAACGCGTGGCGCTCGCCCACGCCTCCCTCCCGCACGGCGCCCAGCCGGTGCCCGACGACATCAACCGCGCACTGGCCCGGGAGTTCACCCGGCAGATGGGCAACCCCGTCTGATCAGATGACGGCGGTCTCGGGGAAGGGCTCGCCGCGGGCGATGCGGTCGTAGCCGAGCGGGGTGAGGTCGAGGGTGCGGTACTCGCCGTAGGTGATGAGCTCGGAGGCGCCGAGGCCCATGGCGGGGGACTGCTGCACGCCGTGACCGGAGAAGCCGTTGATGAAGATGAGGTTGGCGACCTCGGTGTGCGGGCCGATGACGGCGTTGTGGTCGAGGGTGTTGTGGGCGTAGTGCCCTGCCCACCGGCGCAGCACCTTGGCGCGTTCGAAGGCGGGGATGCGGTGCGCCAGCACCGGCCAGATCTGCTCCGCCCAGACGCTGGAGTCCATACTGAAGTCGTCGAAGGCGACGGCCGGGTCGATGTCCGGCGTCGATCCGGCCACGTAGACGTCGCCGTCGCTGCGCACGTGCACGCCGGTCGGGTCGATCGTGAGCGGCAGTGCCCGCGGGAGCGCCTCGGCGGCGTCGAAGACGACGGTATAACGCTTGCGGGGCTCGACGGGCAGGTCCACGCCGGCCATCCGGGCGGTGGCGGCGGCTCGCGGTCCCGAGGCGTTCACGAGTGTGCCGCAGGCGACGGTCTCGCCGGCGGCCAGCCTCACGCCATTGATCCTGCCGTCGGAGCGATCGATGGCGGTGACCTCGCCGGTCAGGTACTCGACGCCTGCGAGGCGGGCCTTGC
>JAPOYM010000034.1 GCA_026706565.1 bacterium | reverse complement strand
CGGCATGATCTGCCGGGCGTCGGCCACGGACATCATCGTCTCGATCGTGACCGGGCGCAGCACGAACCCCACGCCGCCGGACTCGTCGCACCGACGGGCCACCTGCTCGGCGCCCAGCATCGCCGAGACGTACTCGATGTTGCGGGTCTGCTCGGGGTCGTCGATCCCGAAGGTCGGGGCGAGCACGCGTTCTTGCAGCCAACCGGCGTCGAGTCCCACGGGCTCGGCCGGCGTGAAGCGGAACCAGCGCCGCCGGAGGTACACCCCGAAGACCCCCTGCCGGGGCGGCTCGGCCTCACCGACCTCGATGGGCGCGAGCGACCCCAGCCGCAGCAGGGCCGCCTCGATGGCGGCGCCGTCGCTGGCCACAGCCGGCGTGACCCGCCGGTGGAACACCAGCAGGCGCAACTCGTCGTGGGGGAACAGGGCCGCCAGGATGGCGTCGCTGGCCAACAGCTCGCCGGGGCCGTCGCCGGGCGGGTGCTCGGACGCATCGCCTGCGGGCTCGCCGGAGGGGATCGGCGGCATGCCGGGAGGCTCGTGGCCCAGGGTGGTGAGAACGATGTCGCTGGGGAGGTAGCCGCCCGCGGCGCTGGAGGCCCTGCGCTGGCGGCGCACCCGCTCGCTCACCACCAAGCCGGCGCCGAGACGGTGGTGGCCGTCGGTCACATAGAGGTTCTGGCCCTCCAGATCCTCGTTGAGGACCTGCAGGAAGGCCGGGTCGGTCACCTCCCAGACCCGCTGCGCCACGTCGTTCGGATCGACGAAGTCCAACAGCGGCGCCTGGCCGCCCTCGACGGCGTCGAGCAACGCGGCGATGCGAGGCGTGCCCCGGAAGGTCAGGCCCACGGGGCTGGACTGGGCGCTGGTGAGCGCCAGGAACTCGCTCAGCAGCTCCTCGCGGTCGGCGTGGGTGCGTTCGTGCGGCCTGATCCGGCCGCGGCGGTAGGCCTCTAGCGGCACGATCCCCACGATCCCGCGCTGGCGGCAGCCGTAACCGATGAGGCGGTAGACGTAGACGGCCGGGTCGGGGCGCGACTCGAAGGCCCCGAGGCGCAGCAGCCGGATCAGCGCCATCTGGTTGAGTACCGCCAGCTCGGCCGGGCTGAGCGCGTAGCCGACGTCCTCCGGCGACCGCGTGGCGTGCATGTAGCTGTCGGGCTGCGCCACCATGAGCGCCCGACGCTCCTCCACGCCGAGCCCTTCATACGCCGGCGAGACCACCCGCCCGGCCCAGTCCTGGCGCACGACGCTGGCCGAGAACGGCCACAGCACCGAGCCGCGGTGGCCCACCGACCCGCCGCCGGGCACCGCGGGATGCACTGCGTTCACGGCCCCATGATTGCATTCAGGCACCGAGGCCCCAAGCCCCGGGGCCTTGGGGCGCCTTGCGGCGCGAGGCGCCGTGTTCGACTGACAATCAACCTAGGAGCGTTTTCAGTATTTGAATGATTTTCCTTATATCTAGAGTGGACAGCCTCGCTGGTTGCGGTTAGCCTCTCTGACGGACCGGTCGGCTCGGGCGCCGCCGGGCCGGGGACCGACAGACCGAAGCCCGATCGACCCGACGGAGGCAATGACTGTGGGCGAGACTCATGTGGACGTGACCGTTCGCAACCTGGCGCAGCCGCATCGCTGCTGGGAGGGGAGCTTCCTGGTGGACACCGGCGCCACGGACACCCAGGTGCCGCGCCGGCACCTCGAGGCCATCGGCCTCGAGCCGGTCGGAAGCGGCGTCTACGTCTTGGCCGACGGCAGCGAAGCCGACCTCGACGTCACGAACGCCGGGATCGAGTTCATGGGCGAGATCCTCTCGGGCAGGATCATCTACGCCGAATCCGACGCCGAGCCGCTGCTGGGACTCACCGCCCTGGAGTCCGCCGGCTTGGAGGTCGACCCGCGGAATCAAGCCCTCAAGCGCCGCCGCCGTCGCCTCTAACCCTCCGCCCAGGGGGGCGCGCCGGCGGGGCGGCTGCCGGGCGCGTCTGCGAACGCCTCAGCCTCGGCCTCCAAGAGCCGACCGAACCACGCCCGCACCTCCGTGCGGCGGCCCCGGTCGACGGCCAGGTTCACGAGCTCGTGCGGGTCCTCCTGCAGGTCGTACAACTCGTGCTCGCAGTCGTCGAAGTCAGCGTCGATGTCGAACAGCTTCGGGCCCGCCGGCGGGCGCGCCGAGGTGGTGCTGCTGCCGCCGATCCCGTAGTAGCGGCAGTACTTGAAGCGGCCGTCGAAGACGCCCCGGCTGGCGTAGCGGGTGTTCAGAAGGCCGTCGTACCAGGCCCAGTCCTGGGCGAACAGGATCTCCTCGCGCCCTTCGCCCGCCGGGTCGGCCAGCAGGGGAACGAGGCTCCGCCCGGGCAGCCCCGCCTCGGACAGGTCCACCCCCGCGAGCGCAGCGACCGTCACGGTCACATCCACGTGGCTGGTCAGCGCCTCGGTCCGCGTGCCCGGGGCCGTGATGCCCGGCGCGGTGACGTACAGGGGGATGTGCATCGTCTCCTCGTAGTTCCACGGTCCTTTCGAGCGCAGGGCGTGCGAGCCGCACTGGTCGCCGTGGTCGGAGGTGAACACCACGACGGTGTCGGCGGCGCCGGCCTCGTCGATGGCGTCGAGGATGAGGCCCACGCTGATGTCGCTCAACTCGTGGAGCTTCACGTAGTAGTCCAGTTGGCGTAGCCAGTTCCGCTTGTCGGCACGGTCGAGGTAGCCGCCGTTGCGTGACATCTCGTGGATGAACCGCCGGTGTACGTCGGGCTTGGTGTGCAGGTCGTCGTCGAAATTCGCCGGCATTTCGTCGAAGCGCTCGGGGTAGTCCGGCGTGAACGGCGGGAGCGCGTCGGCGCGGCCCCAGCCCAACGCCTCATAGCGGTCGCGCACCCGGCGGTAGTGGTCGGGGTTGGCCTCCTGGTACCAGGGCTGGTCGATGGGGAACCACATCACGTCGTGGGGGTTGACGAGCCCGACGAACAGGAACCAGGGCTGCGGGCTGCCGGCGCGGTCGCGGATCCACTGCGCGGCGGAGGCGGCTATCGGCTCGTCGAACTCCACGCCGCTGCCGGCCTGGCCCCAGAAGGCCTGGTCGTTGCCCTCCCAGCCGCCGAAGCCGTAGGACTCCATGTCGGGGTAGGGGCCCATGGACAGGTGCCACTTGCCCTTGTAGCCGGTCTCGTAGCCGGCGCGGCGGAGCATCTTGCCGAGCGTGTCGACGCCGCTGTGAAGCCAGCCGTTCGCCGGGCCGCGCGTGTTCTCCTTGACGCCGTGGGCGGGCATGTACTCCCCGGTGACGAGCGTCGCCCGCGACGGCGAGCAGGGAGAGGTGTGGGTGTAGTGCCGGTCGAACTCCATCCCGCCGTCAAGCAGCCGCCGCCGGGCGGGCAGGTCCGCGTCCTCGGGCAGCCAGCCCCGGTGACGCTCCTGGTCGGTGAGGATGAAGCAGACGTTGGGACGCCGCGGGCCGCCTGCGCTGCCGCTCACGCCGACTCGTCCAGGACCGCGGCCACCGCGGCGATGGCCGTCTCTATGTCGGCGGCGGCGACGTCGAGGTGGGTCACGGCGCGGACCCGCTCCTCCACCCGGCTCATGCGGACATCGCGGGCGGCGAGCCGCTCCAGGAACTCCGCCGCCCCCGAGCCGGTCGGCGCAACCTCGATCCACACCATGTTGGTCTCCACCTCTTCGGTGCCGAGCCCCAGGGCGGCGAGCCCCTCGGCCAGGCGGGCCGCGTTGGCGTGGTCGTCGGCCAAGCGCTCAATGTGGTGGTCGAGGGCGTGCAGGCAGCCGGCGGCGGCGATGCCGGCCTGCCGCATGGCGCCGCCGCAGCGGTGCTTGTGCATCCGCGCCGCCTGAATGAAGTCACGGCCGCCGACGAGGACCGCGCCGATCGGCGCCCCGAGTCCCTTGGTGAAATCGATCCAGATGCTCTCCACCGGTTCGCCCCAGACCTCCGGGTCGGTCCCCGACGCCACCGTGGCGTTGAAGAGGCGGGCGCCGTCTGTGTGTACCGGCACCCCCGCCTCGTGCGCCGCCTCCGCCACCGCCCGGTACTGCCCCAGCGGCCAGACGGTGCCGCCCCCGAAGTTGTGCGTCTGTTCGAGGCAGACCAGGCGCGGCCACGGGCGGTACACGTGCCCCGGCGCCAGCGCCTCGGCGGCGGCTTCGGGGCCGAACCGCCCCCGGTCAGCGGGGAGGAGATCGGTTATGACGCCGGAATAGGCGGCCGCGCCGCCCGTCTCGGAGCGCACGATGTGACTGTCGGCCGAGGCCACGATGGCGTCGCCGGGAGAGGTGTGCGCCGCCACGGCCACCAGGTTGCACATCGTGCCGGTGGGCAGGAAGAGCCCGGCCTCCTGTCCCAGCATCTCCGCGGTGCGGGCGCAGAGCCGGTTGACGGTGGGGTCGGTGCCCTGCTGCTCGTCGCCCACCTCGGCGTCCGCCATGGCGCGGCGCATGGCGGCTGTGGGTCTCGTCTGGGTGTCGCTGTAGAGGTCCACTGCGGGGGGCCGAGGCACGGGGTGACTCTAGCGAGGCCGGCGCCGCCCGCCCGAGGGGGCCTGACCGGGCGGAGGCAGCGGTGTAGCCTCCGAATCCGCGGCACCCCGAGCGGCCTCGGCCCCCGGAGTCGGCCCCACGATCACAGGAGACGGCATGGACGACACGCCATCGGCCGAGGGCGGCGGCGCCAAGCCGTCGCTGTTCGCCCTCTTCCGCGCCGGCGGCGACCCGGCGGGCAGGCGGATCCTCGGCGCGGTGCAACTCGGCGCCGTCGCGTTCTCGCTCTGGATCCTGTCGCTCTACTTCCAGTGGGACGACCGGACCGGCGTGCTCGTCGATGACCCGGTGAACCTCTGGTTCAACTGCATCCTGCTGGGCTCTCTGGCCGTGACGCTCTTCTGCGTACAGCGGCCGCGCCACCGCACCGCCGGGGCGACCGCCTTCATCGGCGTGACGATCGGGATGTTCTACATCTTGGCCGAGAACGCCTTCGGGATGTTCACCTACAACCCCGCCCGGCCCGCCGCGGGATTCTGGCTGGGTCTGGCCTCCTACGTCGTGCAGCTCGCCGCGGCGGTCCTGGCCGGCGGCCTGCTCCGGCAGGAGTGCGGTGCCGGGCGCCGCCCCGACGGTCGCCCGCGGAGCCCCTGGCTCGTGCTCGGTCTGGCGGTGCTCAGCACCGGATGGATCGTGGCGCGCTTCCTCCCGGACTTCACCATCACCGTGGAACGCAGGCCCATCAACGAGTCCGGGAACGCGCTGAGCGAACCGCTCGCGCCCGAGGTCCTGCACCGGGGCATGGCAGCGCGGCTCGACGGCGCCGAGTTCATCCCCGAGCTGGCGGCCTGGGCGATCTTCGCGCTGGCGGCGCCGCTGGCCGCCTGGGTGCTGCGCCGGCAACTCGCCGCCGCCCTGATCGGCGGGTTCCTGACCTACTTCTTGGCGGACACCGCGGCCGGCCTCGCCGTCAACTACGGGCTCGACTACAGCGAAGACCTCGAGGGCGGCCTGCGGGTCACCGTCGACTACGGGCTCGGGAGCGGGTTCCTGGCCGAGACGGCCACCACTGCCCTAGTCGCTTTCGTCATCGCCGCGGTCTACCTCACGGGATCGGAGCATCCCGAGCTTCCCGAGCATCCCGGCGCGGGCGCCGCCCCGGTCCCCGGGGAGTCCTGAACGGCTCGAACCGCTAGCGTCGCCGCGGTGAGTCCCTCCGCGCCCCGCCGCAACGTCACGGCGGTCCTCCTGCGGCCCTCCAGCGGCGACGCCTGGATGCTCGACGAAGCGCTCGGCGGACTCGCCGGGCGACACACCGTGCTGGCGCCGCCCCAGTCGAAGCGGTTCGGCACCCAGGAAGCCTGCCGGCTGGCGCTCGTACACGACGCAGACCTGGTGCTGCTCGTCGGCGGCGACGTCCGCCTCGGCTACAGCGACGTGGCCCGAATGCTGGACACCTACGAGGCCGGCGCCCGGGTCGTCGTCGGCGACCGGCGGTCGCTCAGCGGGCGCGTGCTCCGCCCTCTGGCGGGGCTGACACTCGGCGTGTGGCGGAAGGACATGGGTTCGCCGGTGCGCCTCTACGACGCCGCGGCGCTAGCCGAGATCATCTCGCACGTACCGCCGGACAGTCCACACCCGGCGCTGCTGATGAGCATGGTCGAGCACCGCCTGCGCTTCTCGGTCCGGGAGATCCTCCTCCGCAACGCCTCGGAGACGCCGAAGCAGGAGGACCCGGCGACCGCGCTCGCGGAGATGCTGGCCGGACTCACCGAGCTCTGGTCGTTCCGCACCGCCGCGCGCGCCATCGGCTGAGCCATCGGTATCGGCAGCGGCTGCGCTCAGCCCGCCGGCAGTCCCACCACTTCGGCCACGCCGGCCATCTCCGCGAGCGCGGCCTGAGCGGTGGGCGGCGCCACGCCCGCGCAGAGATCCGCCAGCACGCGTGTCTCGAAGCCCCGGCGGGCGCTGTCCAGGACCGTGGCCCGGACGCAGTAGTCCGTGGCGATCCCCACGACGTCGACCGCGTAGAGTCCGCGGGCCCCCAGCCAGTCCGCGAGCGCCGCGCCCGAGGCGTCGACGCCGTCGAAACCGCTGTAACCCGCCGAGTACTGCCCCTTCGAGAACACCTCATCCACGGCGGCGGTGTCGAGGTCGGGGTGGAAGGCGGCCCCCTCGGTGCCGGCGCGGCAGTGCGGCGGCCAGGTGCCGGCGTAGTCGGGCTGTGCGGAGAAGTGGTCGCCGGGGTCGATGTGCCAGTCCCGGGTGGCCACGACGGCGGAGTAGGCGCCGCCCCGACCGCGTAGGTACTCGCTGATGCGCCCCGCCAGCGCGGCGCCGCCGGCGACGGGCAGCGCCGCTCCGGCGACATCGCAGAAATCGTTCTGCACATCCACGATCACCAAGGCGCGGGCGCCCCCGCCTCCGTGGGGGGGTTCCGGGGCTGCCTTCACGCATCCTCCAGGGCAGACTCGACGGGCAGCCACGGCTCGCCGGGGGCCAGGTCGAGCGCGGCGGGCCGCAGACGGGTTGCTGCCTCGCGATGATAGGCGCGCGCCCTCCGGACCGCCGGGACAGCAGCGGCGAACTCCGCCGAGGTGAGCGCCCCGCCGCGCACGAACTCGGTCTGCAATCCGACCCCTCCCGCCGGAGCGGCCGCCCCGGGGGGCAGCAGAACCTCCGCGGCCGCCAGACCGTCGTCGTCGAGGAGGCGGAACGCCCGCTTGCGGCCCGGCCGCCACGACTTGGCGAGGGACCGCTTGCGCACCGGGCGGCCGTCGATCTCCACCAACTTGTAGACGAGGCCCGCGGTCGGGGCGCCGGCCCCTGCCACCAGCTCGGTGCCGACGAGGTACCCGTCGGCCGGCGCCGGCGCCAGCGCAGCGATGTCGTGCTCGTCCAAGTCGCCCGACAGGATGATGCGGGTCCGGTGGGCGCCGAGCTCGTCCAGTTGGCGGCGGACGGCGACCGCCGAGGCCCCCAGGTCACCCGAGTCGATGCGCAGCGCGCCCATGTCGGGGCCCGCCGCCGCTACGGCCCGCCGAACCCCCTCGGCTACGTCGTAGGTGTCCACGAGGTAGGTGCTCCCGGCGCCGAGCAGGTCGAACTGCGCGGCCATGGCGGCGCGCTCGTCGGCGTGGGCGAGGATGAAGGCGTGCCCGATCGTCCCGCCGGTGGGGACGCCGAACCGCCGCCCCGCCTCCAGGTTCGAGGTGGCGTCGAACCCGCACACGTAGGCGGCGCGGGCCGCAGCCGGCGCCGCCTCCTCGTGGGTGCGCCGGCTTCCCCCCTCCAGCAGCGTGCGGGCGCCCGCTGCGGCCCGCATGCGCGCCGCGGCGGCGGCGATGGCGGAGTCGTGGTTGAGGATCGACAGGACCAGCGTCTCCAGGACGACGGTCTCGGCGAAGGTGCCGCTGACGGTCAGGATCGGCGACCCGGGCACGTAGAACTCGCCTTCGCGGTACCCGGCGATGTCGCCGGAGAAGGAGAACTCGGCGAGGCGCCCCAGAGCCGCGTCGGACACGATGCGCTCGCGGCGCAGGAAGTCCGACTCGGCGGGGCCGAAGCGGAAGTCCTCCAGCGCCGCCAGCAGGCGGGCCGTGCCCGCCACGACCCCGTAACGGCGCCCCGGCGGCAGGCGGCGGCAGAACACCTCGAAGGTCGCCGGCAGGTCGGCTGTGCCCGACCGCAGCGCGGCGTCGATCATCGTCAGTTCGTACTGGTCGGTCATCAGGGCCGCCGAGGCGCCGGCAGCCGTCACGGCAGGTACCTCAGCGGATCGACGGCGGTGCCGTTCAGGCGGATCTCGAAATGGAGGTGGGGGCCGGTGGAGAGGCCCGTCGAGCCGATGCTGCCGACCTGCTCGAGGCCCATGACCAGATCGCCGGGGCGGACCGCCACTTCGGACATGTGCGCGTACACCGAGGCCAGCCCGTCGCCGTGGTCGATCACGACGGCGTTGCCGTAGCCGCCCCACGGCCCGGCGGTGAGGACCACGCCCGCCCGCGCCGAATAGACGGGCTGGCCGTGGACGGTGCCCAAGTCGATGCCGGCGTGCAGCCGGTAGACGCCCAGGATCGGGTGGAGCCGGTTGCCGTAGCCCGAGCTCACGCTCCCCGCCGTCGGCCAGCTGAAGCCGGTCACGCCGGCCGCCGCCTCTTGGGCGCGCACCCACTCCTCCGCCTTCTGGCGGTACTCCTCTACCTGGATGAAGTGCTCCAGCTCCGAGGCCTCCTGGTCCCAGGCGGCGAACTCCCGCTCCAGGGCGCGGCGACGCTTGTCGAGTTCAGCTTTGATGGCGGCCTGCCGCAGACGGCGTTCCTCCAGGACCGCCAGATCGGCCTCGAGGCCCGCCTGCAGGCGTTCGACCTCGGCCACCGACGAGGCGGCATCCGCCAACGCCGCGTCGTAGCGGTCCTCAGCCAGGCGGATCTGGTCCACTAGATCCCCGGCGTTTCCGTGTACGGCCTCGAGGAGCGCCAGCCGGCGCAGTCCCTGCGTCAGATCCTCTGAGCCCAGCAGGGTGGCCGTGCGCTCGCTGCCGGCGTGCAGGTACACCTCCACGAGGATCGCTTGGGCGTCGAGGCGGACGTCCTCGATGTCCGACCGGGCCCAGCCGATGGCCGCCTCCTTCTGGCGCTGGACGGCGATCTGCGCCCGAAGCTGCTGCCCGGCCGCCTCCATGTGCGCCTCTTGGCGCACCACGAGCTCCTCAGCCGCTTGCAGGGCCTTGAAGACCTCGGCGTCCTCGGCGGCCAGAACGTCGATGCGGGCACTGAGGGTGAGCTTCTCCTCCTCCACCCGCTCCAACTCGGCGCGCGCCTCGGCGATGGTCTCTTGGGCGAGGCTCGGGGATCCTCCCGGCAGGCCCGCCAGCAGGAGAACGAGGACGACAAGCAGGCGCCGCGCCGTCGGGGGAGTCGGTATCCGTCCTGACGACCGCACGCCGCGGCAGCGTAGCAAGCGATTCCCCCGTACAGCGTTACCGGCGGGCAGCGTTACCGGCGGGCAGCGTTACCTGCGGGCAGAGTTACCGGCGGGCCCTGCGCGGAGTCCTCGCCCCCGTCGGCGTCTCTGCCGCAGCGGCGCCCGGCGCGCCAGTCGCCGGACGGCCTCTCGGTTGACCACTCCTATACTCGCACCGTGCAGGACGACGCCGCGGCAGCGGCCGGCGCGGCGGGCAGGCTCGCCCGCAGGCAGCGCCCCGGGGGCGCGGCGTCGACGAACCGGCTGAGCGGTCGGCACTGACCCTCTCGGGACGGCGCGGCGAGACCGAACCGATGAGCCTGGCGACCGGGCAGGCGCCCGTCGAAGCACGCAGACACGTCGATCCGAGCGGCTTGGCGTGTCGCGAGCTGCCGGCGTCGGCCTCAGCCGACCTGCTGGGGGCGTTCGCGACGGCGACGGCTCAGCGGCGGTTCTGCTGGCTGCAGCCCGACAGGGACCTCGCCGTCGTCGGCCTCGGGGCGGCTCTGGTGTGGCGGCCCTCGAGCCGCGGGGAGCGTTTCGCCGAGGCGGCCCGTTGGGCGGCCGAAGTGTCGCAGCCGCCCGAGGCGCGGGCCGCGTACTCCTGCGCAGCGCCGGCCGGTCCGATCCTGTGCGGGGGGTTCTCGTTCGACCCGAGGCCGCTCCGACGGCGCTCGCGCTGGGCGGCGTTCGGCGCCGGGACTCTCGTGATGCCCGAACTGCTGGGGGTCGCTAGGAACGGGGAGGTGCGATGGCTGGTCACGGCCGAGCGCGGGATGCTGGCCGCGGCGACCCGGCGCTCGCTCGACCTCCTGCGCGCGGCCTCGGGCGCACCGGCCGACCCGGCCCGGCTCGTGCTGTTGAACAAGCGTTCCCGCGCCGACGACGACTCGTACCTCGCCGTGCTCACGGCGGCCCGAGAGGAGATCCGCAACGGGACGCTCCACAAGGTCGTGCCCGCCCGGCAGGTCACCGCCGGCCTCGCCGGCTCGCCCGGTCCCGGCGCCGTCGCCGAGCTGCTGCGGCGGCTCGCCGGGCATTATCCGGGCGCGACCACCTTCGCCGTCGGATGCGGCCGGCTGACCCTGCTGGGCGCTACTCCCGAACTGCTGATCCGCACCCGCGGCGGGACCGTCGAGACGGACGCTCTCGCGGGGTCGTGCCCCCGAGGGAGCGACCGCGAGCAGGACGCGGCGCTGGCGCGGGCGATGCTGGCGAGCCCCAAGGAACGGCGGGAGCACGACACCGTCGTCGAGCACCTTCGCCGCGGTCTGACCTCTGCAGGCGTCGCCATCGAGCACGTCCCGCCCGAGCCGCAGGTCCGGGCGCTCGCGGGCATACAGCACCTGTGTACCCCGCTGCGTGGGACGGCCTCCACCGCGCCGGGCATGATCTTCGACCTCGCCGGCGCCGTCCACCCGACCCCTGCGGTGGCGGGGCTGCCGGTGGCCGGCGCGCTGCGCTTCCTCCGCCGCCACGAGCCCGCCGACCGGGGCTGGTTCGCGGGCCCGGTGGGGTGGACCGACCTGGCCGGCGACGGCGAGCTCTGCCTGGCGCTCCGATCCGGGCTCGTGGACGCTTCGAGCAGCGAGATGTCGCTGTTCGCGGGCTCAGGCGTGCTCGGCGAGTCGGACCCGGCAGCGGAACTGGCCGAGACCGACATGAAGCTCGATGCCCTGGCGTCGGTGGCTGACGGCGGGCCGCCCGCCGAGCGCCTCGGGCAGTGACCGCATACGACTACTACGGGACGTTCTTCGAGGAACTGGCCACCCAGGGCGTGTACCATGCAGTCTGCTCCCCCGGCGCCCGCTGCGCTCCCCTGGTCCTCGCAGCCGACGCCGAGCCCCGACTGCGCTGCTGGGTTCAGATCGACGAGCGGGCGGCCGGGTTCTTCGCGCTCGGGCTGGCCAAGGCGCAACGTGCCTGCGTGGCTCTGATCAGCACGTCGGGCAGCGCAGCCGCCAACTACCTGACCGCGCTGACCGAGGCCTTCTACGACGGTGTAGCGCTGGTGGCCTTGACCGCCGACCGTCCGCCGGAGTTGCGCGACCGGGGCGCCGGCCAGACGATCGACCAGATCCGCCTCTACGGCGGGCACGTCCGCTGGTCAGCCGACCTGCCCGTGCCCGACGAGGTGGCGCCGGAGCACGCCCGTTACGTCGCCCGGCGAGCCGTCGCCGCCGCCACGGGCCCGCCGGGCGGTCCGGTACACCTCAACGTCCCCCTGCGCGAGCCCTTGGAGCCGCCCGGGAATCCGCCCGCCTCGGCCGGCGCGTCATCCGCCCGGCGAGCCGAGCACCCGGCGGCGGCGGCGTATCCGAGCGAGGCAGCGTCGCTGGCCCGCCTCGTGCAGAGCCGCGCCAAGGGCCTGCTGGCGGTCGGGCCGTCGGACCTGCGCCCCGCCGACGCAGCCGCCGTCAAGCGCCTGGCGGCGCTGGCCGGCTGGCCGGTCATCGCAGACGCCGCCTCGGGTCTCCGCAGCGGCGCCCCCGAGGGCGCGGCCGTCATCGCTGCCGGCCATCATCTGGCCTGCTCGCCGTCGTTCTGGGAGGCGCACCGGCCCGAGGTGATCGTCAGGACGGGTCATCCCACCGCGGGGCGGGCGCTGCGGGAGGGCCTGGCGGCATGGGGGTCCGAGACGTGGCTCGTCGATTCAGCCGACCGCTGGGAGGAGCCCACCGCTGTGGCCGCCGGACTCTGGCGCAGTCCGATCGGCGCGCTCGCGAGGGGGGCCGCCGACGTCCTCGGCGCCGGGAACGCCACCGGTGCAGCGAACACGGCGGGCCGGTCCGAGCCCTCCTGGGCGCGGTCCTGGCGCGACGCCGAGGCCGCCGCCCAGCAGGCGATCACCGCGTCGCTGGCGGAGGGCACCCTCCTGGAGGCCGGGCTGGCCCGCTCGCTCGGCGGGATGCTCGAAGGCGCCGCCGCTCTCTACGTCTCCAACAGCATGCCCGTGCGCGACCTCGACGCCTTCCTGGCCCCCCACCCTCGCGTGCCGCGCGTGATGGCGCACCGCGGCACCAACGGCATCGACGGCGTCGTCTCGGCCGCCGCGGGCGCCGCCGCGCTGGGCTCGCCGGTCGTCCTGCTGGCCGGCGACTTGGCCTTGCTCCACGACCTGGGGGGGCTGCTCGCAGCGGGGCGCCTCGGCGTGGATCTCACCGTCGTCGTGGCGAACAACGACGGCGGCGGCATCTTCTCGTTCCTCCCCATCGCCGCGACGATCCCCCGGGCGACCTTCGAGCGGTACTTCCTGACACCCCACGGCACCGAGTGGTCGGCAGTCCTGGCAGGGCTCGGGATACGTCACCGGCGCGTGGGCGACCGCGCGGAGCTGCGCGAGGCGCTCGACGCGGCCACGAAGACCGCGGGCGTCGACGTCATCGAGGTCCCCGTCGACTCAGCAGCCAACGTGGCCCAGCACCGCGCCGTCGAGCAGGCCGTGCGCGCCGCACTGGCCGGCGCCGTGCCGCGGGAGTGATCCTGCGAGGTCTCCTCCCCCGCGGCGGCGCAGCGCCCCGGAGGCGGCCGGCGCCGTGACGGTCGCCCTCGCCTCACTGCGCGACGGCACGGCTGTCACGCTGCATCGCTACGTGCTGCGGCTCCGGCGGCCTCTCGCCACCGGTCGCCGCACGCTGAGGGAGAGGCGGGGGCTGCTGCTCTGCCTGACCGACGACGAAGGGCGCGAGGGCTGGGGCGACGCGGCGCCCCTGGAGGGCTTCGGGGGCCCCGGCCTAGCGACCACCGCGCGGTCGCTGGAGCGATGGCTGCGGGGCGCCGGAGAGGTCGCCGACGCCGAGTCGCTCGCTCGCCGCGCCGATGAGACCCTCGGCGGCCTGCCGTGCGCCTGGGCCGCGGTCGGCGGCGCGGCGGCGGACCTGTCGGCCCGCCGCCGCGGCACGACCCTCGTCGCCCTGCTGGGGGGCGCCGCGGCCGCGGCGCCCGGTCCGCTCGCCGGCAGGGTGCCGACGGCGGCGCTCGTAGGCGGCGAGAGCCCCGCGGAGGTCGCCGCCGCCGCGGAGGCAGCCGTCAGCGAGGGGTTCGGCACGCTGAAACTCAAGGTGGGGTACCGCCCGCTGGCCCACGACGCGGCCCGTGTCGCGGCGCTGCGGGAAGCCGCTCCCGACGCCGGCCTGCGCCTCGACGCCAACGGCGCCTGGGGCGGGGAGTCCCTCGGCGCCGCCGAGGCGCTGGCTCGCTTCGAACCGGAGGTCCTGGAGGAGCCCTGCCGGGGTCTCGACGCACTGCGGCGCCTGCAGTCGCTGACCGGAGTGCCGATCGCCGCCGACGAGAGCCTCCCGCCCCTCGCGGACCTCCACCGCCACCTGCCGCTCGGCACCTCAGCGGCCGTCCTGAAACCCTCCGCTCTGGGCGGCCCCTCCGCCGTGGTGGCGGCCGCGGCGGCGCTGGCCGACAGCGGCACCGCAGCGATCGTCGGTTCGTTCCTCGAGAGCGCCGTCGGCGTGGCTGCCGCCGCCCACGTCGCTGCGGCAGCGGGCGGGCCGCCGGCAGGGCTGGCGACCTCAGCGATGCTGCAGGACGACGTCTGCGAGCCGCTGCGGGTCACAGACGGCGCAGTGAGGCTCCCGGCGGCCAGCGGCCTGGGGCTCGCCCCCGATCCCGGCCGCCTCGCCCGGCTCCGCGACGGGGGAAACGGCGGCTGACCGGCACAGCGGCCAGCATCGGCCGCGCCCCGGCGCGGCACGGCGGCTCGGGAGCAATACCGTGTCAGCAATACCGTGTCAGCAATACCGTGTCAGCAATACCGTGTCGCCGGGGGGCCGAGCGCTGCGCCGGCTCTGCGGCCCCCCCTCTGAACGTCTGATCGGGAGGTCCTGTGACCCAGCCCAGCGACGCCGGACGCTCCGGCGCCTCCGACAGCTTCGCCGCGCCGCGCCCCCGCGGCGAGGCCGACCCCGCCAGGAGCCTCATCCGGCCCGGCGCCGACTGGCAGGACGCCGGCTCGTCCTACCGTGACATCGCCTACGCCACCGCCGAGGGCATCGCCAAGCTCACCATCGGTCGCCCGGAGGTCCGCAACGCCTTCCGCCCCCAGACGCTGTTCGAGTTGGCCGACGCGCTGAACCGGGCGCGGAACGACGACCGGATCGGCGCGGTGATCCTCTGCGGCGCCGGTGATCTGGCGTTCTGCTCCGGCGGCGACCAGCGGATCAGGGGAGACGACGGCTACCTCGGCGACGACGAGACGGCCCGCAGGGGCATCGGCCGCCTCAACGTGCTGGACCTGCAGGTCCAGATCCGCCGCACCCCCAAGCCGGTGGTGGCCATGGTGGCCGGCTACGCCATCGGCGGCGGGCATGTGCTGCACATCGTCTGCGACCTCACAATCGCCGCCGACAACGCCGTCTTCGGCCAGACGGGGCCGCGGGTGGGCTCCTTCGACGGCGGCTACGGCTCGGGCCTGCTGGCCCGCCACGTGGGCCAGAAGAAGGCCCGCGAGATCTGGTTCCTGTGCCGCCAGTACGGCGCCGCCGAGGCCCTCGACATGGGGCTCGTCAACGCGGTCGTGCCCCTCGAGGAGCTCGAGGTCGAGACGGTTCGCTGGTGCCGGCGCATGCTCGAGCACTCACCGCTGGCGCTGCGGATGCTGAAGGCCGCCATGAACGCCGCCGACGACGGCCTCGCCGGCATCCAACAGCTGGCGGGCGACGCCACCCTGCTCTTCTACCAGACCCCCGAGGCCCAGCACGGCCGGGACAGCTACGTGAACCGCACGCCCCCCGACTTCAGCCGGTTCCCCCGCCGGCCCTGAACCCAGCGGCCGCAGGTCAGTCGACGCCGACCCGGAGTTCGCTGTAGTCGCCGGGCACTAGGCAGATGTCCGCGCTGGTGCCGAGGCCCTCGAAGGGACAGGGGTAGCGGAAGGTCACGGGCTGCAGCGAGTCGCCCATCGTCCATTTGCCCGGCGCCAGCGACCCGGGCAGCATGCCGATGAGGTCCACCGGCCCGAGGTTCTCCAGCGCGGCGAAGATGTCCGCGCGGCTGGGGTTGGGGCCAGCGTCGTAGAGCGCCCGGAGGGCGACCCGGTAGACGCTGCACACGAGGCCCACCATGGCGTGCTTGTTGGTCTCGGCGGGGTCCCGCGGGTCGTAGTGTTCGCCGGTGGCCGAGTTCTCGGCGTACTCGCGCATGCACATGGTGTCGAAGGGCGTCGCCGCGGGGTACTCGCTGAGGCGATAGCGGCCCGCGTCCCCGTGTACCAGCAGCACTGTGCCGTCGTACAGGGCCCCCGCCGCCTCGCCGCCGAAGGTGACGATGAGGCCCGCGACGACCTCGTTGCCCTGGCTGTTGAAGTCGGAGTTGTAGAACCGCACCTCACCGGGGGCGAACCCCTGCGTCACCATCTCGGTGATGTAGGCGGGCAGCGAGACGGCGTTGAGCGTGGGGAACAGCGCGTCCACCTCCTCCTCCATCAGGCGTTGGACGGATTCGGCCATGCCTCCGATGCAGATGGAGGTGCCCGCGCAGTCGAGCACGTCGAATACCCGCACGTCGGCGCCCGCCGCCTCCAGCGCCGCCACCAGGCTGCCTTCGGTGGCCTCCGCCTCGCCCGGCGTGTTGGGGGCCACCACCCCGACGCGTCGGCCGTCGAGTGCGCCGCTGGAGATCAGGTAGTCGGCGAGGGCGCGCAGGTTGGCCTCGAGGGTGGTGGCGGTGGTAATGAGGCGCCCGCCGCCCCGCCGCACGTACTCCTCCGGCAGGGCCTGATGGCCGATGAGGGCGGCATAGTGCTCCTCGGTGATGCAGAGTTGCGCGGTCCCCTGGAAGCTGGTGGTGTTCAGCAGCACGACGGCCTCGTGGTCTTCGGTGGCCTCGATGCAGGCGGCGTTGCGCAGCGTGTCGATGTCGGTGCCGCCGACGCCGAGGGCGGCCACCTCCACTAGCCGCAGGTCGATGCTGCGCCCCCGCACGCCGCCGCAGCGCTCGTTGACGATGCGGGTGAACGTGTCGAACATGTCGGTGGGGTCACCGACGGGGGCGGCGAACCCCATGTCCACGACCTCTTCGATCCGCGTGCGCATGTGCGCGAACGTGACGGTGTCGGCGCCGATGCCGGCGTCGCCGGCGCGGCGCGGCTCCGCCGGCTCAGCGTGGGGCAGGCAGAAGGCGTCCAGCGAGCCGAACGGGTGGCCGCGGTCGAAGCCCCGCTGAAACTCCGTGAAGATCCCGCCCCGGGGATCGTCGTAGAGGTTCCCCGCACCGCCGCCGCTTGAGCCGTCGGCG
>JAPOYM010000003.1 GCA_026706565.1 bacterium | reverse complement strand
GGCTCGACACGGCCAGGATCCCCTACCGCGACCTCTGCTTCATCGCCGCCAAGTCGTCAGTGAACGCCGACGTGTTCGTGGACGACGCCCCCCATCAGATCGAGGACCTGCGCGCCGCGGGCCAGACCGTCATCGTGTTCGACCAGCCCTACAACCGTCACCTGCCCCCGCCCCGGGCCGCCGACTGGGGCGAGGTCGAGGAACTGGTGCGGGACCTCGTGGTGGAGCGCACGGGCAGCTTCCCGATGCAACTCCCCGGCATCGACCCCGGCGCCGACCGCCTCGCCCGCCGCCTCTGGGGCCACCCGACTCGGGCTGCCGAAGATGATGGCTGAGCCGGGGGGTGCCCGGCTGCGGGCGCTGGTGACGGCGCCGCTGCGCGGGCCGGGGTTCGAGGCCCTGCGGCGCATGGCCGACGTGGTCTACGAGCCGTGGCTGGAGTACGCCCCCGTCCGTCTCTACGACCCGCCCCGTCTGGCGCAGCGGCTCACCGAGGCGGGCGCCGACCTGCTGATCTGCGAGGCCGACTTCTGCTCCGGGGAGGTGATGGAGCTGCCGCTGCGCGCCATCGTGGCCACCCGCGGCGAGCCGTCGAACGTGGACGTGCCCGCCGCGACCGCCGCCGGCATACCGGTTCTGTACACCCCCGGGCGCAACGCCGACGCCGTGGCCGAACTCACCGTCGGGCTGTTGTTCGCCGTGAACCGCCGGATCGTCCCCGCCGACCGCGACGTGCGCACCGGCCGGGTCTTCACCGACACGCTGCCCTACCAGCGCTACCGCAGCCGACTCCTGGCGGGGCAGACCTTCGGGATCGTCGGGCTGGGCGCGGTCGGTCGGGCGGTGCGCCGGCGGATGGAGGGGCTGGACCTGGAGGTAATCGCGCACGACCCCTATGTGGCCGAGGCGCGGCACAGCCTCGAGGAACTGCTGGCCGCCGCCGACATCGTGTCGATGCACGCCCCGCCCAGCGCTGAGACCGCCCACATGATGGGCGCGCCGCAGTTCGCCGCCATGGCACCCGGGGCCGTCTACCTCAACACGGCCCGTGCGGTGCTCCACGACCTCGGCGCCCTCGTGGCCGCGCTGGAATCCGGGCACCTCGGCGGCTGCGGGCTCGACCACTTCGACGGCGAGCAACTCCCTGAGGGCCATCCGCTGTGCGGACGCGACGACGTGGTGCTCACACCGCACATCGGCGGGGCCAGCTACCACACCGAGCAGGTGCAGGCGGAAATGGTCGCCGCAGATCTGCGGCGCCTGCTCGCTGGCGAACGGCCGGCCCATATCGCCAACCCGGAGGTCCTCCCGTGAACACCGCCGAAGACGCCCGCGCCGCCACCGCGCAGGCGGTGCTGACCGCGGCCAAGGCCATGTACGCCAAGGGGCTCGTGGAGGGGACGGCGGGCAACGTCTCGGGGCGCGCGGGCGACGGTACGTTCTGCCTCACCCCTTCCTCGCTGGCGTACGAGGCGATGACGCAGAGCGATCTCATCTTCGTCGGCGCGGACGGGACCGTGGTCGCCGGCGACGGCCATCCGTCCAGCGAGAAATCCCTCCACCTGGCCTGCTACGCCCGGTGGCCGGAGGTGGGAGGGGTGCTCCACTGCCACCCCCTCTACGCATCCATGTTCGCCGTGGCACGACAGCCGGTTCCCGCCGCCATCGAGGAGGTCGTCGTCTACATCGGCGGCGACGTGGAGGTCTGCGACTACCACCTCACCGGCAGCGACGAACTCGGCGCGGCGGTGGCGGCGGCACTCGGCGACCGCAGCGCTGTGTTGATGGCCAATCACGGGCTCGTGACGGTGGGCAAGGATCCGGCGGACGCGCTCCGGGCGGCGCTGGTGGTGGAGCGCACCGCCCACATCGTCTGGGGCGCCCGCCTGCTGGGCACGCCGGGCGCTGTTCCCGAGCAGGTGAACGAGGACTTCGCCGGGGTCTACCGCTGGATGCGCGCAGACCTGTGGACCGACGGGAGTTGAGCGGCCAAGTCGCATCGGGGGCTGCTCGCCCCGCCGGCGGGCCGACCCAGCAGCACGGCCAGCGAAAAAATGGGCAGCGGGCCGACGAAGGTGGGTCGGCCCGCTGCCCAGGGCGGTGATGGTGGACCACCATGTTACCCCGGGCGCGCCGCACACGCAAGGCCACGCGGCTTCGCCGGGCGCGACCGATCCGGCGCCGGGGCGTGCGAGACTGAGCGGCGAGGCGCCGCAACGGCTCTCGCGGGGCCTCAGCGGGCTCGTGGGCGACCGAGACAGGGGAGACCGATGGCACTGTTCGCTAGGGACAAGACACGGATGCCCGCACCGGAGGAGACGCTCCTTGGCCGCTCGCGGCCGATGCCGGTGGCGGCGGCTCACACCGTGCTGCGCACGCCCATGCAGCCGCCCTTCCCGCCGCAGATGCAGAGCCTGACCGTGGGGATGGGCTGCTTCTGGGGCGCGGAGCGATTGTTCTGGCAGGCGGAGGGCGCCTTCACCACGGCCGTCGGCTACGCCGGTGGCAGTACCCCCAACCCGACCTACGAGGAGGTGTGCTCGGGACTGACCGGGCACAACGAGGCAGTGCTGGCGGTGTTCGACCCGGAGGTGACGAGCCTCGACGCCATGCTGCGGATCTTCTGGGAGAACCACGATCCCACTCAGGGCATGCGGCAGGGCAACGACGTGGGGACCCAGTACCGATCGGGGGTCTATGTGGCCGACGAGGTGCAGAGGTCGGCGGCGGAGCGCTCGAGGGAGCAGTATGGCGAGGTGCTCGCCGCCGCCGGGTACGGCCCGATCACCACCGAGATCCTCCCGGCCCCGCCGTTCTATTACGCCGAGGACTACCACCAGCAGTACTTGGCCAAGAACCCGTGGGGCTACTGCGGCATCGGCGGCACCGGGATGGTCCTGCCCGCCGCGGCGCAGGCACCGCACTGCGGGGTCGCCCCCGTCGCGGGCGTGGAGGCGGCCGCCCGATGAGCGGCGCCCGGCTAGCGGCGCCCGGGCGGCGCCGGTGAAGGCGGTCACCCTCGACGGCGAGCGTCTCGCCGGCGGGATCCGCGACGAGCTGCGCGCCCGAGTGGAGGCGCTCCGCGGGCGCGGCGTGACGCCGGGGCTGGGAACAGTGCTGGTCGGCGACGACGGCCCGTCTGCGAGGTACGTGGCCATGAAGCGCCGGGACTGCGCCGCGCTGGGGATCGAGTCCGTTCACGAGCACTTGCCTGCCGACGCCTCCCGCGCCGAGGTAGACGCCGTCGTCGACCGGTTCAACGCCGACGGGGCCGTCCACGCCTATTTGATGCAGTATCCGTTCCCTGGCCATCTCGACTACGAGGCGGCCCTGGCGCGCGTGGATCCGGCCAAGGACTCCGACGGCCTGCACCCGGTCAACCTCGGCAAGCTCGTGCAGGGGATCGAGGCGCCGCTGGCCTGCACTCCGGCGGGGATCCAATACATGCTCGAGGCCTACGGCATACCGATCAAGGGGGCGCACGTCGTGATCGTCGGCCGCGGCCTGACCATCGGGCGCCCGCTCGCCAACCTGCTGACGCTGAAACGCCCGGGCGCCAATGCGGCCGTGACCGTCATCCACACCGGCGTGGCCGACCTCGCAGCGCACACCCGGCGGGCGGACATACTCGTCGCCGCGGCGGGCGCCCCCGGTCTCATCACCGCCGAGATGGTCAAGCCCGGGGCCGCGGTCATAGCCGCCGGGGTGTCGTTCTCGGGGCGCCGGCTGCTGTCGGACGTGGACGACGGCGTGAGTGAGGTGGCGGGCTGGCTCTCGCCCCGCGTCGGCGGCGTCGGACCCATGACCCGCGCCATGCTGCTGCGCAACACCGTGGCCGCCGCCGAGGCTGCCGCCGGCTGACCGCACCGCCGGGCGCCTCTGCCCTCGGCGCGTCGCGATCCCCGTAGGCTGCACGCGCATGGGAGGGTTCGCCGGAGACTCGACAGCGGCCCGGGTCACTGTAGGCGCCGACGGCGCCTTGCAGGTGCCCGACGTGCCGATCATCCCCTACGTCGAGGGTGACGGCACCGGCGTGGACATCTGGCCGGCGGCGCGGGCCGTCCTCGACGCGGCCGCCGCTGGACAGGGACAGCGGGTCGAGTGGATGGAGGTGCTGGCCGGCGAGAAGGCCTTCAAGGAGACCGGTGAATGGCTGCCGGAAGAGACGGTGGACGCCTTCCGGGACTGCCTGATCGGCATCAAGGGTCCCCTCACCACGCCCATAGGCGGCGGGTTCCGCAGCCTGAACGTGGCGATCCGCCAGCTGCTCGACCTCTACGTCTGCCTCCGCCCGGTGCGCTGGTTCCGGGGTGTGCCGTCACCGGTGCGCAACCCCGAGTTGGTGGACATGGTGATCTTCCGGGAGAACACCGAGGACATCTACGCCGGTATCGAGGCAGAGGCCGGCTCCCCCGAGGCCGACCGGATCAGGGAGATGGTGCGAGAGGTCTTCGGCCGGGAGCTGCGCGCCGACAGCGGGATCGGCATCAAGCCCGTTTCCCGGACCGGCTCGCAGCGGCTGCAGCGGGCCGCGCTCAACTACGCGGTGGCTCGCAAGCGTTCACGGGTCACGCTCGTCCACAAGGGCAACATCATGAAGTACACCGAGGGCGCCTTCCGCAACTGGGGCTACGAGTTGGTCCGCGCGGAGTTCGCCGAGGCGGCGGTCGGCTGGGACGACTGCGGGGGCGACCCCGGAGGGCGGATCCTCGTCAGCGACGTCATCGCCGACATCGCCTTGCAGCAAGTGCTGACCCGCCCCGCCGAGTTCGATGTGATCGCCACGATGAACCTCAACGGCGATTACCTGTCCGACGCCCTAGCGGCGCAGGTAGGCGGCATCGGCATCGCTCCCGGCGGCAACATCAACTACGTGACGGGCCACGGCGTCTTCGAGGCGACGCACGGCACCGCCCCCCGCTACGCCGGCCAAGACAAGGTCAACCCTTCATCGGTGCTGCTGTCGGGCGTGATGATGTTCGAGCACTTGGGTTGGAACGCCGCGGCCGACGCCATTGTCGCCGCGATGGAGGAGACCATCGCTTCGGGGATCGTGACCTACGACTTCGCCCGGCTCATGGAGGGCGCCACCGAGGTGCGCTGCTCGGAGTTCGCCCAGGCGATCATCGACAGGCTCTGACCGCAGCGACAGGGAGCAGCATGACCGATTCCGCGCCGCAGAGGCCCGCGCCCGTCCGGGTGGCCGTCACCGGGGCCGCCGGCCAGATCGGCTACAGCCTGGTGTTCCGCATCGCCTCGGGGCAGCTGCTGGGCCCCGATGTTCCGGTCATTCTGCAGATGCTGGAGATCCCGCCCGCCATGGGCGCCCTCGAGGGCGTGGCCATGGAACTGGACGACTGCGCGTTCGGGCTGCTGGCGGGGATGGAACTCGCCGACGAGCCCGAGACGGCTTTCTCCGGGGTTTCCTGGGCGCTGCTGGTGGGCAGCCGGCCCCGCACCAAGGGCATGGAGCGCAGGGATCTCCTCGAGGCCAACGGCGGCATCTTCACCCGCCAGGGCGCGGCCTTGGCGGCTCACGCGGCGGCGGACGTCCGCGTTCTCGTCGTGGGCAACCCGGCCAACACCAACTGCCTCATCGCCCAGCGCAACGCTCCGGGCATCCCGCCGGAACGCTTCAACGCCATGACGCGGCTCGATCACAACCGAGCCGTCGCCCAACTGGCGAGCCGGGCCGGCGTGGCACTCAGCGAGATCCGCCGCATGACGATCTGGGGGAACCACTCGGCCACGCAGTACCCCGACGTCTTCAACTGCCGCATCGGTGACCAACCGGCGAGCGAGGTCACCGGCGACCGGCGCTGGCTCGAGGAGGACTTCATCCCCGCCGTGCAGCAACGCGGCGCCGCCATCATCGAGGCTCGCGGGGCGTCCTCGGCCGCCTCAGCGGCCAACGCCGCCATCGACCACGTCGGGGACTGGGCGTCCGGTACGCCCCCCGGCGACTGGGTCAGCGTCGCCCTGCCCTCCGACGGCAGCTACGGCGTGCCGGAGGGGCTCGTCAGCTCCTTCCCCTGCACCAGCGACGGCGACCGCTGGCGGATCGTGCATGGCCTGGAGCACAACGACTTCAGCCGCAGCCGGATCGACGCCTCGGTAGCCGAACTGGCCGCCGAGCGGGACACCGTGGCGGCTTTGGGCCTCGCTGGCTGAGGACTCCGCCCCGCCGCCCTAGAACTCGGTGCCGGCCCGCAGGTCGGCGAGGGCGGCGTGCAGGAGTTCCAGTGTCTCGCGGTAGTCCATGAGCGCCTTCGTGTCGCCGGAGACGACGACCCGGCCCATCAGGAACTCCACATGGGCGTCGAGGTCGCCTTCTGCGATCCCGCGGGCCACCTCATAGCTCTGCCGGTAGACGACCGTGGCGTCGGGGGCGACGCCGTCCACTGCCTCGGCGCCGTCGGAGTCGAGGCGAATCCGGTAGGCGCTGCGGGTCCCGTCCTCGTGGGTGACGAGCTGCTGGATGACCAGCGGCGGCGCGCCGTCGGTCGTGATGCCTGCGTCCTGCAGCGCCTGTCCGAGTGCCGACACCCACTCGGTGCTGAGGAACCTCGTCACGGGATCCGCCGCCCGCTTGGCGCTGGGGCCGCTCAGAGAGCCGCCAAGTTCGACGCGGCGAACTCCCAGTTCACGAGGTTGGCGATCCAGCGCTCCACGTACGCGGGGCGGGCGTTGCGGTAGTCCAGGTAGTAGGCGTGCTCCCACACGTCGATGGTCAGCAGCGGTGTGCGGCCGTGGCGCTGGGGGAGGTCGGCGTTCGACGTGGCCATGACCTCGAGACTGTCGCCGCCGGCCACGAGCCACACCCAGCCGGAACCGAAGTGCCCGCAGGCCGCGTCGACGAACTGCTTGCGGAAGCCGTCGATCGAGCCGAATCCCTCCTCGACGGCGGCGAGCAGTCGGCCGCTGGGGTCGCCGCCCCCCTCGGGGTGCATGGAGCGCCAGTAGAACGTGTGGTTCCAGACCTGTGCCGCGTTGTTGAACAGCCCGCCCGAGGAGCTGACGATGAGGTCGTCCAGCGCCGCTGCTCGGCGGGCGGTCCCGGCGAGCAACCGGTTCACGTTGGCCACGTAGCCGGCGTGGTGCTTGCCGTAGTGGAGGTCGACGGTCTCGGCGCTGATGTGGGGGGCGAGGGCGCCGCGGGGGTAGGGGAGCGCCGGAAGGTGGAGAGTCTCCGATGTGCTCACGTAGGGGGCCTCCGGTCAGGGGCGAGCTGCGGGACAGCCGCCCTCGTAGTGCCTGTCAGGGTGCTTCCAGTAAACCCGGTTTCACTTCCGTTCCGGCCTTCGGCCTCTCCGCCGCCCGCGACACCGCCAGAGCCAGCACGAAGGCGACCGCGGCGCACGTCGTCGGCCAGACGACCTCGCCGCCGGCGGGCAGGGCGAGGCCGGTGCCGCTCACGACCCCCCCGGCGCCGTCGAGGCGCCCCACACCGTCGGGCCAGGGCCACAGCACGCGCAGCGAGCCCAGCATCAGCCCTGCCATCGTCGCCATTACCGGGTCGCGGTGACGCTCCAGCAACCTGCTGAGCAGCGAGGAGAACACCAACGCCCCCGCCATGGCGCCCGCCGCGAACAGCCCGAGCAGGCGCCAGTCGCGTTCGGCGAGAGCATCGATGAACGACGCGTACAGCCCGATGACCAACAGGACGAACGAGCCGGAGACACCGGGCAGGATCATGGCGCAGATCGCCGCTGCCCCGGCGCCGATCCACACCGCCGGCGACGGTTCCGCGAGGGGGGCGGCACTGAGCCCGAAGACCCATCCGCTCACGCCGCCGACGCTGGCGCCGAGCACCAACAGGCCGAGCCGCCATGTCGGCACCTGCCGCGCGGCGACCAGCACGGCGGCTGCGACCAAGCCGGCGAAGGCACCCGCCGTGGACTCCGCTCGGTGTTCCAGCAGCCAGTCGATGCCGCGCGCCAGGGTCCCCAGCGCCACCGCTGCGCCAGCAGCGACCGGTATCACGAGCGGCCAGTCGATCTCCCGGATGCGAGCCGCGGCGCCGCTCAGGTCGCCGCGGAACGCTCTGCCCGCGGCGTCGGCGACAGCGCGGACCGAACCCAGCAGGCGCTCGTAGACGCCGAACAGCACCGCCACGGTGCTTCCGGAGACCCCCGGCACGAGGTCGGCCGTCCCGATGCAGAAGCCGCGGCAGAACTGCGGCGCCAAGCGGAGGGAGCGGCGGATGATCTCGTCTGACGTCTCTCCGACCGCTAGGCCGCGCCCAGTGCGCTCAGTGCGCTCAGTGCGCCCAGTGCGCTCAGTGCGCTCAGTGGGGCCGGGGGCCCGCCGCCGGCGGTGCCCCACCGCTCTGCGCGCCACGCTCGCCGGCCCCGAGGCGCCTTAGCGCCGGCCGGTCGGCTTGCGGTTGCGCAGCTTGGCTCTGACGTAGTCCCGGTTGGTCCAGGCGATGAAGTCGATGGAGATCTCCTTCGGGCAGGCCTCCTCGCACTCCCCGTGGTTGGTGCAACTGCCGAAGAATCGCTCCATGGTCTCCACCATCGCCTCGGTGCGCGCCCAACGCTCGGGTTGGCCCTGCGGGAGCAGGTTCAGATGCTGCACCTTCGCCGCCGTGAAGAGTTGTGCGGCGCTGTTCGGGCAGGCGGCGACGCAGGCGCCGCAGCCGATGCAGGCGGCCGCGTCGAAGGCACACTCCGCCGCCTCCTTGGGGACGGGCACCAGGTTGGCGTCGGGCGCCGCGCCGGTGTTGACCGAGATGTACCCGCCGGCGGCGATGATCCGGTCCAGAGCCGTCCGGTCGACCGCGAGGTCCCGGATTACCTCGAAGGATCCGGCGCGCCACGGCTCGACGGTGATGAGGTCCCCGTCGGAGAACTCGCGCATGTGGAGTTGGCACGTGGCCGTGCCCTTCTGCGGGCCGTGGGCGCGCCCGTTGATCATCAGGCCGCAGGTGCCGCAGATGCCCTCCCGGCAGTCCGACTCGAAAGTGATGGGTTCCCGGCCTTCGAGCGTGAGACGCTCGTTGAGCACGTCCAGCATCTCCAGGAAGGAGGCGTCGGGGCTGATGCCGCCGACGTCGTAGGTCTCGAAGCGGCCGGCGTCGCCGGGACCGTCCTGGCGCCAGACGCGCAGGCGCACGTTCAGCATTCCGTTCTCGCCGGCGCTCACTTGTAGGACCTCGTGGTGGGTGTCACGGCGCTGAAGGTCAGTTCCTCGCGGTGGCGGATCGGCTCGTCGTCCGGCCCTGCCCATTCCCACGCCGCCACGTGCGTGAAGTGCTCGTCGTCGCGGCGGGCCTCGCCCTCGGCGTCCTGGTGCTCCTCGCGGAAGTGCCCTCCGCAGGACTCCTCGCGCTCCAGCGCGTCGCGCGCCAGCAGCTCGGCGAGCTCGAAGAAATCGTCGACCCGTCCGGCCTTCTCGAGGGACTGATTCAGGGAGGCGGCCGAGCCGGGGACACACACGTCGGCGTGGAACTCCTGGCGGAGGGCGGGGATCTCCGCCAATGCCTTCCGGAGCCCGGCGGCGTTGCGCGACATGCCGCAGTGGTCCCATACGATCCGTCCCAGCTCGCGGTGGAACCAGTCCACGGTGCGCGACCCCCGGGCGGCCGTCCAGCGGGCGGTGCGATCGCTCACCTCCGAGACGGTGTCGGCGAAGGCGGGATGATCGGTGCGGGGTCCCTCCTCGCCGAGGCGCCCCGCCAGGTAGTCCCCGACGGTGTAGGGGGCGATGAAGTAGCCGTCGGCCAGCCCCTGCATCAGCGCCGAGGCTCCGAGGCGATTGGCTCCGTGGTCGGAGAAGTTGGCCTCTCCGGCCACGAAGAGCCCCGGCACGTTGCTCATGAGGTTGTAGTCCACCCACAGCCCGCCCATCGTGTAGTGGACCGCCGGGTAGATCCGCATGGGTGCCCGGTGGGGATCCTCACCGGTGATGCGCTCGTACATGTCGAAGAGGTTGCCGTACTTGGCCCTCACCACGTCGGCGCCGTCACGCGCCAGCGCATCGGAGAAGTCCAGGTAGACCCCGTTGCGCAGCGGGCCAACACCCCGGCCGGCGTCGACGACGGCCTTGGCGTTGCGCGAGGCCACGTCGCGCGGCACCAGGTTGCCGAAGGCTGCGTACTTCTCCTCGAGGTAGTAGTCGCGTTCGGCCTCGGGTATGTCGGCGGGCGCTCTCGCGTCGTCGAAGGCTCTCGGCACCCAGATGCGCCCGTCGTTGCGCAGCGACTCGGACATCAGCGTCAGCTTGGACTGGAAGTCGTCGCCCGCGGGGATGCAGGTGGGGTGGATCTGCGTGTAGCAGGGGTTGGCGAAGAGGGCGCCACGCCGGTGTGCCCGCCAAGCCGCGGTGACGTTGCACATCTTGGCGTTCGTCGAGAGGAAGTAGACGTTGCTGTAGCCGCCGGTGGCCAGGATGACGGCGTCGCCGGCGTGGGCGGTCACCTCGCCGGACAGCAGATCCCGCACCACGATGCCGACCGCCCGCCCTTCGGCGACCACCAGGTCGAGCATCTCGGCCCGGGTGTGCAGGTCCACCGTGCCTGCCGCCACCTGCCGCATGAGCGCCGAATAGGCGCCGAGCAGGAGCTGCTGGCCGGTCTGGCCGCGGGCGTAGAAGGTGCGGGACACCTGCGCGCCGCCGAAGGAGCGGTTGTCGAGCAGGCCGCCGTACTCGCGGGCGAAGGGAACGCCGGCCGCGACGCACTGGTCGATGATCGCCAGCGACGTCTCGGCGAGGCGGTACACGTTGGCCTCGCGGCTGCGGTAGTCGCCGCCCTTGATGGTGTCGTAGAACAGGCGGAAGACGCTGTCGCCGTCGTTGCGGTAGTTCTTGGCGGCGTTGATGCCGCCCTGCGCGGCGATGGAGTGCGCCCGGCGCGGCGAGTCGTGGTAGGTGAAGGCCTTCACCCGGTAGCCCAGTTCGCCGAGCGAAGCGGCGGCCGAGGCGCCGGCCAGGCCCGTCCCCACCACGATGACGCTGAAGCGGCGCTTGTTGTTGGGGCTGACGAGGCGCAGGGAGAACTTGTGGTTCGTCCAGGCGTCCTCGAGGGGCCCCTCGGGCAGGCGAGGGTCCAGGCTGCCGATCATGGCGCGCCCTCTGGCGGGGCGAGTGCCTCGCCGGTGCGGTCGGCTTGCTCGAGGCGTTCCCGGACTACCGAGCGTCCGCCGTCGTCGATGACGCCGGCCTGCACGAGGATCGGGAAGCTGAGGTTGCCGACGAGGACGGCCGCGGCGAACGTCCCGGCGAGCCGCCGCCTCAGCGGGTTCCAGCGCGGGCTGCTGACCCCGAGACTCTGGAAGATGCTCCAGGCGCCGTGGTAGATGTGGACGGCCAAGGCCACGTTGGCGACGATGTACCAGATCGCCACGGGCAGGTTGGACAGGCTCGCCACCACGTTGTGGTAGGGGTCGCCCCGCACGTAGTCGGGGTTGAAGTGTCCCCACGTCAGGTCGGCTAGGTGGTACACGACGAAGAGCCCCACGAGCGGTCCCGTCCAGCGCATCGTGCGGGAGGCGTAGTTCGCGGCGATGTAGTCGCGGCCGCCGGCGTAGCGGCGGTCGGCAGCCCTGCTCATCCTCGTCAGGCTGTATGCCGAGTGGAGGTGGAGTGCGAACGCGGCGGCCAGCCCCGCGCGCAGCGCCCACAGCACCCAGGTGCGCGGGATGACCTTCGTGCCGAGATCCCGCAGCGTCTCGGCGTACTCGTGCGTCTCCCATGCGCCCTCGTAGAGATGCAGGTTGCCGACCATGTGAACCAGCACGAATCCGATCAGGGCGATCCCGGTCAGGGCCATGACCCACTTCTTGCCCACCGCCGACTCGTAGAGGTTCAGCGGCCACGGGAGGCCCCGCCGCCGAGGGGCGCGGCGGGCAGGCGCGGGCTGCGCGGCGGTCGTCGTGGGGGCGGTCGGAGTCAGCGTCGTCGCTCCTCGCTCAAGGCGCAGGGGCAGGCGGGGTCGGGGGTTCCGCGGGCCGGGGAGGTGTCCGGCGGTCGCTACGTTACCGGCGGGCGGTCCGTTCTCCGGGAAGCGCCAGAAATAATCTCCCTCCCGCGCTTGATTTTGGCTTGAACGCCAGACATACTTACCGTTACACGCTTGTAATTACACAGGTGTGAATAGCCCTGTGGAGATTACCCAGCGGAGATCACCCAGCGGAGATCACCCAGCGGAGATCACCCAGCGGAGATCACAGGGCCAGCAGGAACTCAAGCGCAGGAAGTCAAGCATTGTCACCGCCCGAGTCGGGGAGCGCCCCAGGTTCGGGAGGCGGCGATAGGGGAGGATGCTCGGATGTTCGTTCAGGAATCGCACCTACAAGACGCCTGGAAGCAGTCCGCCAACTGCCTCGGCGTGGATCCCGATCTCTTCTTCCCCGAGCGGGGAGCGTCCACCAAGGAGGCCAAACGGGTCTGCGGGGCGTGCGTCGTTCGCCAAGAGTGCCTCGAGTACGCCCTCGAGAACGGCGAGAAGTTCGGGATCTGGGGCGGAATGAGCGAGCGCGAGCGCCGTCGCGTTCGCCGCGAGCGCGCTCTGGCCCGGCGCGAGGCCACCGGTTCCGCCACGGCCTGAAGCCCTACGCCCTCGCCGCTTCCCGGCGCCGGGCCGCCCGGCGCCGCGTGCTTCGCGCTGCTGGCACCCGAATCGAGCAGCGATCGGGTAACCTGAGGTCGTGGCAGTCATCGGAACGACCGAACTGGTCATCATCCTGGTGATCGTTCTGGTGATCTTCGGAGGCGCCAAGCTGCCGAAGCTGGCGCGGTCCCTGGGGCAGGCCCAGAGGGAGTTCCGCAAGAACGCTGACGAACTCGAGGAATCCGCCCCCGGCGAATCCGCCGACACCAAGAGCGAGACCTAGCTTCCCCTGAGCCTGTGGCTGGGCTCAGGCTCGGCTGCACCGGCGCGGTCGGTTCGGCGGCGCGGCCGGCGTCGGCTAGGTGCGCACGACTTGTCGGGTTGCCTCGGTCGGTGGGACCGCAGTCGCCGCGCCCTCAGGCGACGGCTGCGGGCCTCTCGCTGACCGCTCGCTTCAACCGCTGCTGCCGGCGCTTGTTCTGCATGCGTCGGCGCTGCCGCTCGGAAGCGCCTCCCCAGACGCCGTGGGAGATGTGATTGGCGAGCGCGTACTCGAGGCACTCGTTCATCACGGGGCACTCCGCGCAGATCTTCTGCGCGCGCAGCACGCCGACGCCGTCGGAGGGGAAGAAGACATCCGGCGACTCGCTGGCGCAACTCGCCCGCCTCATCCAGCCTGTGCTCGGCAACCTCGTCGGCAACCTCGACGGCACTGTCGCGGCCTCCATGGGGAACAGTCTGCGCCGTGACGGCTAAAGGCTCCGTAAAGGCCCGGCGGATCGGCGCGTCGGGCGACACCCGGGCCGAGGCGCCGGAGGTGCTGGCTGATGGTGCCGTGCAGGTCCGGCGGCGCCGCGCTGGGCGGTCCCCGGCGAGTCGGCCGGCGCAGCGGGGGGCGGTAGCCTTGAGGGGCCGGCAGGTGGGTTGCCTCGACGCCGAGTGCGCCGAGGCGCCCGAAAGAGTGTTCACGACAAGAAGAGTGTTCATGGCGAACAGGGAGTGTTCATGACAAGCATCGGCCCCGACTACGAGCAGGAGCTGCCGCCGCCGGTCGGCCACGTCAAGGTCGTCTACGACGGCCCGGTCGCGCCCCACTGGGATTTCCGGTCGGACTTCGGCGACAGGCAGCTCATCGAGGACTTCCGCATGCGCGCCCAGGCGAGGCTGCTGCTGCTGCCCAGGGACGACCCTCAGTTCCGCCGCAACCGGGAGCGGATCAATCGGGACGGCGTGCGCCAGAACCTCCTGATCGAATGGGACCTCGGCTACGACGAGGACGAGTTCGACCCCTACAGCGAGCCCTGAGGGGGAGACAGGTGGTCATCGGCGCGCCCATCGAGATCTCATCGCCTGCCACGAGTGTGACGATCGGCGAAGACTCGGACGCGGCCGGCCGCTACCTGAACCGCGAGTTCTCCTGGCTGGACTTCGATGCCCGGGTGCTGCATCTGGCGCGTGATGAGAGCATCCCGCTGCTGGAGCGGCTCCGCTTCTGCGTCATCGCTGCCGGGAACCTGGACGAGTTCTTTCAGGTGCGGGTGGCGAGTCTCAAGGCGCGGATGGCCGAGGGCCGGCTGGAGCGTTCCGTGGACGGGTTCACGCCGCAGGCGCAGCTCGCCGGCATCCATGCCCGGGTGGAGAAGCTGCTGGCGGGCCTCGAGAGCGTTCTCCGCCACCAGATCCTCCCCACGCTGGCGACCGAGGGGATCCAGGTCGTGGACTGGAGCGATCTGGACACCGACGACCGGAAGTTCCTGGAGGGTGAGTTCGCCGACCGGATCTACCCCATCCTGACGCCCCTGGCGGTGGATCCCGGCCATCCCTTCCCGTACCTCTCGAACCTGTCCACCAGCCTCGGCGTGCGGCTGGTGGATCCCGGCAGCGGCCGGCACTGCTTCGCCCGGATCAAGGTGCCGTTCACCTACGGGAGGCTCCTGAGCCTCCCCGACGGCGAGCGCTTCATCCCCATCGAGCAGGTCATCTCGGCGCACCTCGAGGCGCTCTTCCCGGGCATGGAGATCACCGAGCACGCCTGCTTCCGGGTGACTCGCAACGCCGACCTGTCCGTCGACGATCAGGAGGCCGAGGACCTGCTGACGGCGGTGGAGGCCGAGCTGCAGAGGCGCCGGTTCCGCGCCGTGGTCCGCCTGGAGATGGCCGCCTCGGCCTCGGCGGCCATGCGCAACCTGCTGATGGACGAGTTGGACGTTCTGCCCGACGACGTCTACACCACCGATTTCCTGCTGCACGTGGAGGGCCTCGGCCAGCTGTGCAAACTCAAGCGTCCCGACCTGCTGTGGCCGCAGCGCCACCAGTTCGTGCCGGCCCCGCTGCGGCCCACCGGCGAGGGCACGCCGGACTTCTTCGCCGCCATCCGCAACGCCGACGTGCTGGCACACCACCCCTACGACTCGTTCGGCGCCTCGGTGCAGGAGTTCATCCACCAGGCGGCGGAGGATCCCGACGTGCTGGCCATCAAGATGACCCTCTACCGCACCGACGGCGACGGCGACATCGTGGAGGCGCTCGTCTCGGCCGCCGAGAGGGGCAAGCAGGTGGCGGTGGTCGTGGAGTTGAAGGCCCGCTTCGACGAGCAGGCCAACATCGGCTGGGCGCGGCAGCTGGAGAACGCCGGGGTGCATGTGGCCTACGGGCTGGTGGGGCTGAAGGTGCACGCCAAGATCTGCCTGGTGGTGCGCGCCGAGCCCGACGGGATCCGGCGCTACTGCCACGTCGGCACCGGCAACTACAACGCCCTCACGGCCCGGACCTACGAGGACCTGGGGCTGCTGACCGCGGACGAGGACATCGGCGCCGACCTCTCGCACCTGTTCAACCGGCTAACCGGCTACGGCCACGGGTTCACCTACAGCGAACTCGTGGTGGCGCCCGAAGGGGTGAGGCTGCACATGGCCGAACTCATCGCCGCCGAGGCCGCGCACGGGGACCGGGGCCGCATCGTGCTCAAGATGAACAGCCTTGTGGACGCCGAGATGATCGACGCCCTGTACGCCGCCTCGGCAGCCGGGGTCCGCATCGACCTGCTGGTTCGAGGGATCTGCTGCCTGCGCCCGAGTGTGCCGGGGCTGTCGGAGACCATCAGCGTGCGGTCGGTGGTCGGCCGCTACCTGGAGCACTCGCGGATCTACTGCTTCGGCAACGCCAACGGCGTGGGACGGCCGGTGTACCTCATCGGCTCGGCCGATCTGATGCCCCGCAACCTGAACAGCCGCGTCGAGGCCCTCGTGCCCGTACACGACCCGCGGCTGCAGGCGCGACTGCAGCAGATCCTGGACACCAGCCTGGCGGAGCAGGCACGGGCTTGGACGCTGCACCCCGACGGCGCCTGGGCCCCGCCGCGCCCGGGCACCGTCTCGCCGCACGACACCCTGCACGACATCCCCGGCGTTCCCGCAGCCTGAGCCCCGGCGCAGCCCGCGCCGCGCTGTCATTCCGAGTTCACCTTCTGTTCAGCTTCGCAACGGTCTGGGTTCCTTCGCCTCGATACGTTGCGCGTGTCTCTCGACGACCCAAGGAGCAAGACGTGGCGACAACAGGCAAGCGCGGGACGCGCCCCGGTGCGGTCCTCTGCGTCCTGACCCTGCTCGCAGCCGCGTGCGGCGGCGGTTCCGGGGCAGGGAGCGCATTCGGTCTGGCCGAGCGGCCGGACTCCGGCGAATCCACCGATACCGGCGCCCCCACGGCCGGCGAGGGCGGTGCGCAGGTCCTGACCGATGTCTCCGGCCGGGTGACTGTCTCGGGGTCGTCGACGGTCGAGCCGATCTCGGTGCGTGTGGCCGAGCTGTTCCGGGACGTGGCGCCGGATGTGAGCGTGACAGTCGACGGTCCGGGCACCGGTGACGGGTTCAAGTTGTTCTGTGCCGGCGAGACCGACATCTCCGACGCCTCTCGCCGGATCAAGGACGCCGAGGCGGAGGCGTGCGCCGAGGCGGGCATCGAGTGGATCGAGCTGCGTGTGGGCATCGACGGGATCGCGGTGCTGACCAATCTCGAGAACGACGCGGTGGATTGCCTGAGCTTCGAGGACCTCTACGCCATCGTCGGCCCCGAGTCGGTGGGCTTCACCGACTGGCGCGACGCCGGTACACTCGCCGCCGAACTGGGCTCGTCGACCTCGTTCCCCGACCTGGCTCTCGACATCA
>JAPOYM010000103.1 GCA_026706565.1 bacterium | reverse complement strand
AACCGGGCCATCGCCGTGTTCTGCGACGAGGACGAGCCGTTCGACGCCCCGGCGCAACGCTTCGACGGGACCTCGCCGGTGTCTCGCAGTCTGGCCGTCGCCGACCGGCACAACGTCGATTGGGTAGTGCTCACACGGGCAACGGAGATCCGCCTGTACGCGGCCCGTCCCGACACCGGCGTCGGCCGCAAAGGTCGGGCGGAGACCTTCGTCGAGTTGAACCTGTCGCTGCTGCCCGCCGACCTGGCCGGCTATCTGCCGCTGCTGTTCTCCGCCGACGCCCTCGCCGCGGGCGGAACCACCGACAAGATCCTGGATCGGTCAGCGGACTTCGCCAGCGACCTGGCAGTGCGGTTGAGGGAGCGGGTCTACTTCGAGACGGTGCCCGCTCTGGCGCAGGCGGTCGCCACTCGGCTGGGCCGTGAGCCCGGCGAGAGCGAGTTGGACGACGCCTACGAGCAGGTCATGGTGATCCTGTTCCGGCTGCTGTTCGTGGCATATGCCGAGGACAAGGACCTGCTGCCGTACCGCACCAACAGCCATTACGCCGACCACTCCCTGAAACGCCTGGCGCGACGACTGACCGACGACCGCCGCGCCGGGCACACCGACTACGACGAGCAGGCCACCGACTTCTGGGACGACGTGCGGCAACTGTGGCGGGCGGTCGATGCGGGCAACTCCGGTTGGGGCGTGCCCGCCTACGACGGAGGCCTCTTCTCTCACGATCCCGCAGTGAGCCCGCCGGGAGCGGCGCTGGCCTCGCTGCGGCTGACCGACGCTGAGTTCGCCCCGGCCCTAGCTGCGCTGCTCGTCGACGAAGGGGCCGAGGGGTACGGGCCGGTGGACTTCCGGTCGCTGTCGGTCCGCGAGTTCGGCACCATCTACGAGGGCCTGCTGGAGTCGCGGCTGGCCGTGGCCCAAGACGACCTGACGGTCCGCAGGATCAAGGGGCAGGACCAGTACGTCCCGGCGGGCACCGACGACCCCGTCGAGGTCACCGCCGGGGGCGTATATCTGCACAACCGGTCCGGCGTCCGCAAAGCCACCGGCAGCTACTTCACAAAGCCGTTCGCCGTGGAGCACCTGCTGGACCACGCGCTCGAACCGGCGCTGGACGACCATGTGGCCCGTCTCGACGGGTTGCGGGCGGCGGGAGACGACGCCGCTCTGGCCCAAGCGTTCTTCGACTTCCGCTGCGCCGACATCGCCATGGGATCGGGCCACTTCCTGGTGGCGGCGCTCGACCGCATCGAGGCCCGGCTGTCGGCGTGGCTGGCGCTGCACCCCGTGCCCGCCGTGAGCGCCGAACTCAACCGCCTGCGGGACACCGCCTTCGAGGCGCTCGGCGACCTCGGGGCAGGCACCGAGATCGAAACCGGGTCGCTGCTGCGCCGCCAGGTAGCCCGCCATTGCGTCTACGGCGTGGACCGCAACCGGGTAGCTGTGGAACTCGCCCGGCTGTCCATCTGGGTTCACACGTTCGTCCCCGGCCTGCCGCTGTCGCTGCTCGACCACAACCTCATCTGCGGCGACAGCCTCACCGGCGTCGGCACCCTCGACGAGGTGGTGGCGGCCCTCGACCCCGACGCCGACCCGCAGGCGCCGAGCCTGTTCCGTGACCAGATAGAGGGCCTGCTCGCCCGCGCCGAGGGCGCCCTCGGCCGCCTCGCCCGGACCTCCGACGCAGACAAGGCCGAGATCGACGAGGCGCGTGAAGCGCATGCGGAGGCTCGCGCAGCCGTGGCACCCGCAAGGGCGCTGTTCGACCTCGTGGCCGCGCACCGGGCCGGCGCATGCACGCTGCCACAGCGATTCGACGAGGCCACCTTGCTCAAAGAGGCCGCAGCCGAAGAGACCCGGACAGCGATCCGCGAACTGCAACCCGTGCACTTCCCCGCCGCGCTCCCCGAGGTGTTCCTACGGGACTCTCCCGGCTTCGACTGCCTCCTCGGCAACCCACCGTGGGAGAAGGTCGTCGCCGACCGGGAGGTCTGGTGGGGTGTCCACCTTCCGGGCGTGCGTTCGCTCCCGGTGTCGCAGCGGCGTGCCCGCATCGACGCGCTCGAGGCGGCCAGACCCGATCTTGCCGCAGAGTTCGAGCGTGCGAAAGAACGTGCGGACGCCCTCAAGAGACTGCTGAGAGCCACGTTCCCCCACCTTGGGACCGGCCAGACCGACCTGTACAAAGCGTTCTCGTGGGCGAACCTGGAGTTGGCCCGCCACGGCGGTCGCGTCGGGCTGGTGCTACCCCGGAGTGCCGTTTCTGACGCCGGAATGGCCAACTGGCGGAGGCATCTACTTTCGGCTCAACAGCACCAAGTAGACTCCACTGAACCAACAGAACAGAACAGAACAGAACAGAACAGAACAGAACAGAACAGAACAGAACAGAACCCTCCTATCAGCATCGGTGGCGACGCTCATCAACCACCGAGGTTGGGTGTTCGACGACGTCCACAAGTCCTACACGGTGGCGCTCGTGGCGATCACCCGCTCGCGTCCGTCGCCACCTGCCTCAACTCTCGTCAATGGGCCTTCGACGACGTCGACCCGCGCTACACGGTCGCACTCGTCGCGGTCCGTCGACGGTCTCGGCAACCATGCGACCCACGGGGGTGGCCTTGAGGACTCAGCTCAGGTAGCCATCTATCCAGGTCCGGCGGTCTCACTGGAGCACTTCCGGCGCCTGATCGAGGAGAAGCCCGAAGAGGTGCCGGTAACGGAGTTCGCCGGCTGGTCCACCACCGCTGCGTTCCCCCAGGTGCCCACGCGGGCGGCGTTCCGCGTCTGGCGAACGATGAAGCAGCACCCCCGCTTCGACGGTGCGGACCTCGAAAAGATCTCTCTCTCTCTCTCTCTCTCTCTCTCTCTCTCTCTCTCGATTCCCGAGGCGGTGGCGAGCGAAGCCGGTCCAGGGCGACCTCAACGCCACGACCGACCGGCACCGATTCCGCCGCGACGACGGGCGTGGCGCCTCCGACCGATCGCCGAACTCCACGCCACCGCGGACCGGAGCCGGTTCGTGAACGACGACGGCACCACCGCCCGGTCCGCGAACTCGATGCCACCGGAGACAGGCACAGGTTCGTGAACGACGACGGCGACTCCGCCCGGCACGTCGAGGGAGACTCCAGGTGACCGAAATCTGGCCCGTCTACAAGGGCACGTCGTTCAACATCTGGGCACCCGACACCGGCATCTACTACGACAGCGTGGACGCCGCGAGCATCACGGTCCACCTGCAGGACAAGCGGCTGGCGCAAAGCCGAAGCCGATCATCGGCCTTCGCCGAACAGTCTACGGAACTCATCGAGGATCCCGCGACACTGCCCTGCCACCATCCCCGGATTGCGTTTCGGGACGTCGCACGCGCCACTGATTCGCGCACACTGATCGCCGCTCTCGTGCCCGGAGGTCGAGTGATTGTGCATCAGGCTCCGTACCTCTTGCGAACCGAGGGCTCAGCGGCTGATGACGCGTACGTGCTGGGAGTGCTTTGCTCGATGCCGCTGGACTGGCAGGCCAGACGGACCGTCGAGTTGCACATGACGTTCGAACAACTCAACCAACTCACGATCCCGGATCCCGGCGCGGGCCACCCGGTGCGGGACAGGGTGGTGGAGATCGCGGGGCGGCTGGCTGCGGTGGACGAGCGGTACGCCGACTGGGCCTCCGAGGTTGGTGTCGAGGTGGGGTCGGTGCGCGACGAGGCCACCAAGCAGGATCTCATCTGCGAGTTGGACGCCTGCGTCGCCCATCTGTACGGGCTCGACGAGAGCGACTTAGCTGTCATCTACGAGACGTTCCACGAGGGGGCCGACTACTCCGCCCGCCACGCCGCCGTGCTCGAGCACTTCCGGCGCTGGGAGCAGTACCGGTGAGCGCCACCGATTCCCAGGTATCGCCGGCCGTCTCCGAGCAGAGGCCGTGCAGCCTCGCCGGCTACAGCGTCGGGGTCAGATTCGTTCGAAGGTGGCCCTGTCGAGTCCGAGGTCTCGCAGGATGACTCTGATGGTGCTGGCTCGCAGGTCTCTGCCACCCCAGTTCGGGATGGTCGTGCGACCGCCTGTGGCGCGGTTGCGCCAGATTTCGTGGGACCCTCGCGCCTGGCGGTCGAACTCACATCCGAGCAGCCGGAGTTTCCTCGTCAGTTCCCGGTGGGTCACACCGCTATCACGAGTTCGCCAGCGCTCACGATTCCTTCGGGGAGTTCGTCCCCGTAGTGCTTGTAGGAGGCGACGAACTCTGCCGCCACCCCGTCGAGGTTCTGCAGGGCCCCCTCGGGGGTGGCGCCCCATGCCCGGCAGCCCGGCAGCACCGGCACTTCCGCCAAGAACATGTCCTCGGTGTCGGCACACGGCCCCCGCAGCGTGTACGGCAGCCTGTATTGCTCCGACATCTCGCTCTCCGTCAGCATCGGCGATCTCGCTAGCAAAGATACCGGCCTTCAGCGCGGCGAGTCCACACGATCCGCTGCCACAAACGCCCGCCTCAGTAGTCGGCTGACTATGCCGACGGACGGCTCAGCAGCGACATCACCTCGTGGGGAGCGGGGGCTCCGCTGGCGATGATCTCTAGTATTTGCAAATATTTTTCCAGAACTATCCAAACAGACGTTGCCACTGTCGCAGGGGTCCGGTAGAGTGCGGGTCACCGGTCATCGACCGTCGCCGCAGCGAGGGTTGAGCTTCCCCGACCGGCTTGCCGGCAGCAGCCGGCGCGACGCCCAAGACACCGCACGCCCTCGGGGAGCTACCGATGACCGACCTCACCCTCTTCACCGCCGGAACCGCCCCGCAAGCCTGCGGCGACTCGGCCGAAGGCGCAGACGGCGCGACCTCCGATACGACTCTCCGTGCTGGTTCGGCTGGCGGCGGCTACGAGGGCGGCGGTCAGGCCGCAGACGGCGCGACCTCCGGAGCGGCCCTTCGTGCCGGTTCGACGGCGGTCACCGGTGCCGGTGCCGGGGCGGCCTCAGGCGCGGACCCTGCGGCGGCGACTCGCACCGGAGGCCGCGACGGCGCGCGTCCGGCGGGCGAAGCGAACCAGGCGAGCGGCGCGGGCGCGGGCGCGCCCGCGGATAGCGGGGCGGCGGCGCGTGCGGTCGGCTTGTTGGATGCGCTGGTGGCGGCATTGCGTTCGCTGGGCGGGGACCGGCTCGAGGAGCGGCTGGGCTTGGTGGGGACCTGCGAAGCCCGGCTCGCCTCGGTCAGGAGCCAGACGGTCGCCGAGTTGGCCCGGCGCGACGGCGAGGCCCGCGCCGCGGAGGCGGTGCGGGAGAAGCTGCGGCAGTCCCGCGGCGCCGCCAAGCGCGACGTGAAACTCGCCGGCCGGCTCTCCGACATGGCCGAGACCGCCGAGGCGCTCGCCGACGGCTCGATCACCCCCCAGCACGCCCGCATGATCGCCGAGGCCGCCGAGCACGCCCCCGTCGAGGAGGCGGAGTTGCTGGCCGCCGCGGCCGACGAGCCGGCCGACACTTTCGCCCGCACGCTGCGCCGCCACGTCGACGAGCGCACAGCCGGCGAGGACCCCGCCGAGGTGAGGCGCCGCCAGCGGGCCCGGCGAGAGGTGTCCCTCTCTCGGCAGCCCGACGGCACGTACAAGCTGTTCGGCCTGTTCGACCCTCTCGTCGGCACCCGCATCGAGACCGCCCTCGCCGCCGAAGCGAGGAGGCTGCGCCGCAGCGAAGACCCCAAGGACCGCGCGACGCCCGCCCAACGCGCCGCCGACGCGCTCGAACGCCTCGTCACCCGCAGCGGACCGGGCAAGACGCAGAGCACGACGCTGCTCGTGATCGCCGACTACGACATGGTGGCCGGGCGACTCGCCGGCGCCCGCCTAGTGGACGGCACGCCCCTCAGCACCGACGAACTCGTGCGGCTGGCGATCGACGCCAAGATCCTCCCCGCCCTGTTCGACACCGCCGGGCAGCCGCTGTGGCTCGGACGCGAACAGCGCGACGCCAGCGCGGCCCAGCGCATCGCCCTCGCCGCCCGCGACCGCGGCTGCGTCGGCTGCGGCACCGCCAACAGCTACTGCCAACCCCACCACATTGAGTTCTGGGAGAACGGCGGACCCACCGACATCGACAACCTCTGCCTGCTCTGCAACCACTGCCACCACATCGAAATCCACGAACACGGCGGCGACATCGCCCGGGGCCCCGACAGCAAGCTCGCCCTACACCGCCGCAGACCCGACCCCGCTCCCACCAAACGCGCCCCCCGCCGCCGGAGCACCCACGCCGCCAACGGGACCAGCCAAGTCAACCAACCCCTCCGGCGCTGATGGGCAGCCAAACCGACCGCGCCGACCGCGCCGACCGCCGCGGAGCGCCGGAACCGAGCAGCGGACCGTGGGGAAAGATCACAGGACGGCGAAGCGCGGCCAAACCGACCGCGCCGACCGCCGCGGTGTGCCGCGGAGCGCCGGACCGAGCAGCGGACCGTGGGGAGAGATCACAGGACGGCGAAGCGCACCTCCGACCGCGCCGACCGCCGCGGAGCGCCGGAACCGAGCAGCGGACCGTGGGGAAAGATCACAGGACGGCGAAGCGCACCTCCGACCGCGCCGAAGTAGCGATGATTGCTCTGCGAGGCGTTCAGGCCATATCGGCGGAGCAACTCCACTGAGTCTCGATCACGTAACGATGCTCGGTCCTGCCTGTCTCACCGTTCATGCTTTCTCCTCTGGCGGGATCTCAAAGGGCGGGGGCGCTAGCTAGCCGCGTCCGCCGGAGCCTCCGAGTCGATCTTTCTCCTCTGGCGGGATCTCAAGGGCAGCGGCGCTAGCCGACCGCGTCGGCCGGAGCCTCCGAGTCGGTCTTTCTCCTCTGGCGGGATCTCAAAGGGCAGCGGCGCTAGCCGACCGCGTCCGCCCGAGCCTCCGAGTCGGTCTTTCTCCTCTGGCGGGATCTCAAAGGGCAGGGGCGCTAGCCGACCGCGTCCGCCGGAGCCTCCGAGTCGGTTCCCGGTCGGTCACACCGCTGTCACGAGTTCGCCAGCACTCACGATTCCCCAGTTGCCGCAACTAGCCTTGGGGCCGTGACAGCCACCGTCGCCGCCGGGCCGAGCCTTGAGGATGCGCGACGCGCCGCGGCGGCACTAGCCGAGGCCGGGGTGTCGCGGGTGCTGCTGCACGGGTCGCTGGCCCGCGGTACACAGACCACGACTCTGCGCCGTTCCGGGGCGCCGACCCGGCGTCGGGCTGCACGGGTCGCTGGCCCGCGGTACACAGACCACCGACAGCGACATAGATCTTATAGCAATCTTAGATGATCTCAACTATTCCCAGCGATGGCGCTGTAAGATTGAACTTAAGATTGAACTTGAGAATTGGGCGTCACGCGCCGCGAGGCACCCGGTGGACTTGCTTGTCACCGACAGGCCCGAGTGGGCGGTCCGCAGCGAACGGCTCGCCACCGCCTTCGAGCGAGGCATCGCCGCCGAGGCCGTCGTGCTTCACGACCAACCGGCGGTCGAGGTGAACTGGGGCAAGGAGATCGGGTTGCCGGAATCCGACCAAGCTGAAGCGGAACGATCGCTGAACAACACCGTCCAAGCGTTGGCGATGATGCACGAGCACGTCCCCCTCGGCGCCAGCGAGCATGAAGCTCTGGCCGACGGTGACAGAGACCACTACCTCTTCTCGCTCGGCGCCCGGCTCCGCGGCCTGTGCGCGCAGGCTCAGACCGCCATCGAGACATCGCTCAAGGTCCTCGTCAACCTGCACGGCGAAGAGCCGCCTCCCCGCACCCACCAACTCGACAAGTTGGCGGATCTGCTGCCTGAATCCGCACGCGGCCTAGCCCGCAAGCACCTCGCGGGGATCGACCCTGAGGTGGTCTCAGAGTGGCGTCAGCGGGGCACATACGTTGCAGACTTCCCTGAAGTCGCTTTGGCCGACCTGCCGAGGCTCGCCCAAAGCTTCGCCGTCGCGGCGTGCGGCATGGCCGGTCTGGCCGCCGACCAAGTACGGATCTCCGGTCGGAGCGGCGGGCCCACCGGCGAGCCTGCGCCGACCCTCAGGGCCAGCAAGCTGGCCGCGAGCATCGAGCGAGTGCTCGAAGGCTGGAACCTGGCCGAGCCCTCGCCGGCCGCGCAGATGGGCATCCCCCCGCCACCGTCGCGGTTCGGCTCCCAAGTGGCGGTCACTGTGCCCTCGCCGGCCGCGCAGATGGGCATCCCCCCCGCCAACGGTGCCGGGACCCGAAGACTGACCGCACCGCCGCAGCCGGGCCGCAGCGCGCCGAAACCATCCCGATGACCGACCCCAAGCCGGAGATCGCCACGAATCGGGCCGGGCGGACGGTTGCTGAGGCGCTCAACGGGTACATCACCCACGCTGCGACCGGGTTCGTGGGCGGGGCTCGCCTGGACATCGCCAGCGCCTACTTCAACGTCGGCGGGTACTCGTTGCTGGCGGACTCGATGGATCGCCTCAGCGGGGCGCGGCTGCTGCTGGGGGCGGAGCCGGCGCCGCCGGAGAGGAGGCCGCGGTCGCTGGGCGACGAGTCGGCGCGGCCGGAGCGGGCGGCGGCGGCTCGGCTGCGGCGGGCGCTGGAGGGCCACGAGCGGGACCTGACGACCGACCGCGACCTGCTGGGGTTCTCGGCGGAAACCGACGCCGCAGTGAGGCGCCTAGTGGGCTGGCTGCACTCGGACAACGTGCAGGTGCGGCGCCTCGAACGGCGCTTCCTGCACGGCAAGGCGTTCCTGGTGAGCGACCGGTCGCACGGCGTGGTGGCCGGTTCGTCCAACTTCACCCGCGCCGGGCTGGCCACCAACCTGGAACTCAACCTGGGCAACTACTCGCCGCACGTTGTCCGCCAGGTGCAGGAGTGGTTCGAGGAACTCTGGGCCGAAGCTGTCGACTACGACTTGGCCGCTCTGTTCGAGCCGCGCTTCGAGCCGCACTCCCCGCAGCTCGTCTACCTGCGCATGCTGTGGCAGCTCTACGGCGACGACTTGGCAGCCGAGGCTGAGGCGGAGGGCGCGCCGCAGATCCACCTCACGTCGTTCCAGACCGACGGGCTGTGGCGGGCGCGGCGCATCCTGGACGAGCACAACGGGGTGCTGGTCGCCGACGAGGTGGGGCTCGGCAAGACCTTCCTGGCCGGCGAGTTGATCCGCGAGGCGGCGCTGGACCGCCGCCAGCGGGTGCTGGTGATCACACCCGCGACGCTGCGCGACGGGCCGTGGCGGGCATTCCGCTCGGAGTTCAACCTGCCGATGGAGTTGGTCTCCTACGAGCAGCTCACCTCCGACCCGCGGCTGAAATCCGACCCCGTCGGCGTCGTTGGCCGTGCCACCGACGCGGGTGAACAGCAGGCCGCCGACCCAGCGCCGAACCCCGGCGGCGCCCCGACACTCGCCGCCCGCAACGTCAACGACTACTCCATGGTGGTCATCGACGAGGCCCAGAACCTGCGCAACCCCTCGACGCAGCGGGCCGAGGCGCTGCGGCGGCTGCTGGCCGGGGCGCCGCCCAAGAAGCTCGTGCTGCTGACCGCCACCCCGGTGAACAACAGCCTTTGGGACCTCTACTGGCTGCTGAGCTACTTCCTGCGCAACGACGCCGCGTTCGCCGACGTGGGCATCCGCTCGCTGCGCGACCATTTCGCCGCGGCGATGGCGCAGAACCCCGGCGACCTCAGCCCCGAGCACCTGTTCGACGTGCTCGACGCCGTGGCCGTGCGCCGCACCCGGCAGTTCGTGCGCCGGTTCTACCCCAACGACACGGTGCGGCTCGGCGGTCACGCCCAGCCGATCACGTTCCCCACGCCGCGCGTTCGGCGCGTGAGCTACGACCTCGACGCGGCGCTGCCGGGGTTCTTCGACCGCCTCGCCCAGGCGCTCGGGGCGGACTCCGACCCTGACGATCCCCTATCAAGCCGCCTCGGCGGTGCCCCCGAGGCCGCTCAGGACGATCCGGAGGCTCTCCGGCTGGCGCGCTACACACCCTCGCGATACCGGCTCGACAGAGAGCGGGACAGCTACGAGTTGCAGCTCGCCGGCCTGCTGCGGTCGGGGCTGCTGAAACGGTTCGAGTCGTCGCCGCACGCCTTCGCCGAGACGTGCGAGCGGATGGCGGCTAGCCACGACGCCTTCCTGACGCTGCTGGAGGTCGGGCGGGTGGCCACCGGCGAAGAACTGGCCGACTGGATCGCCACCGACTCCGACGACATCGCCGACGTGGACAAGTACCTCGACTCCCACGTCGGCATCACAGACGACGCCGCGCGGTACGACACTGCGGCACTCCGCTCGCATGTGACCCGCGACGGCGAACTGCTGCGCGCCCTCGCGACGGAGGCCCGCACCGTGAGCCGCGCGGACGACCCAACCCTCGCCGAGCTGGCGAATCAGCTCGCCGCGATCGCCGCCGAGGCCGAGCACGAAGGCATCGGCGCCGCTAACACCCGCGACCGGCGCAAGGTCCTGATCTTCAGCTACTACGCCGACACTGTGGACTGGATCGTCGAATTCCTGGAGGGGGCCGTCGGGAGCGACCCGCGGCTCGCCGCCTACCGGGGCCGCATCACCTCCCTCTCCGGCGCCACCGCCGCCCCCAACAAAGACGCCGCCACCTGGGGATTCGCGCCCCGCACCACCGACGCCCCCGACGGCTTCGACGAGGACCGTTACGACATCCTCGTCACCACCGACGTGCTGGCCGAGGGCGTGAACCTGCAGCAGGCCCGCCACATCATCAACTACGACCTGCCGTGGAATCCCATGCGCCTCGTGCAGCGCCACGGGCGCATCGACCGGATCGGCTCGCGCCACGCGGAGGTGTTCATCCACTGCATCTTCCCCGACGCCCGTCTCGACGACCTGCTGGGCCTCGAGGAGGTGCTGCACCGCAAGCTCACCCAGGCCGCCGCCAGCATCGGCGTCGGCGAGGTCCTGCCAAACGTGGCCGGGCGCGACGCCACCTTCACCGAGACCCGCGAGGAGATCGACCGCATCCGCCGCGAGGACGCCGCCCTGTTCGAGCGGGGCGGCACCGCCCGCGGCGCGCTCTCCGGCGAGGAGTACCGCCAAGAACTGCGACAAGCCGTGGAGCAGGGCCACCGCGAGCAGATCGAGACGCTGCCGTGGGGATCGGGTTCGGGCATGGCGGTGGCCGGCAACGGCGGGCGAACCGGGTACGTGTTCTGCGTCCAGGTCGGCGACCGGCCCCAGCCATTGTTCCGCTACGTCGAACCCGGCAGCGATCACGCGCCCTGCGGTCTCAGCTGCGGGACGGGCGACGCCGATACCTGTGACTGGAGCCGCGAGCCTCCCGGCGGCAGCGATGATCGGCCCAACGGCGGGGGCGAGCCCACCGGCGACGAGCCCCTGGTGATCACCGAGACGCTGGCCTGCCTCGACCGGGCACGACCGCCGGCCGGATTCGACACACGCCGCGTGCTCGACGCCGACACATACCGGGGCGCATTCGACGCTTGGGGGATAGCCCGCCGCGACATCGTCGAGCGCTGGAACTTCCTGGCCGACAAGGCCAACCTGGAGCCGAAGGTGCCGCCGGCGCTGCGACGGGCCGCGGAGATCCTTCGCTCGCATCCCCCGGAAGGGCTCACGCAGGACGAGGTCGACCAGACGATCGACTCAATCTGCGCCCCGTACCCCGAGCGCATCGTCCGAACTTTCCGGGCGGCTATCGCCGGTGGCGACGACCCCACTGATCAGGCCCTCAACGTGCTCGGCGTCGTCCGCAGCCTCGGCCTCGAGCCCTACACCCCGCCCCAGCCGCTGCCGGAGATCACGCCCGACGACGTGTACTTGGTGTGCTGGCTGGCGTTGGTCTAACCGGGCGACCGGCGCACGAACACAGGCTCGAACACCAACGGTTCAACGGTCCGTTGTAGCGTCGTCGGCAGCAGGAGACGTGGCCGAGGCGTGGTCGGCGGCTTCGGGGAGTTCATACTGTACCACCACTAACCACCACTAACCACTACTAATCACCACAAACCACCATAAACCACCACTAACCTGAGTGCTGTGACACTCACCGAGGTTGCAGCCGCCCCGAGCCTTGACGACGCTCGTCGTGCCGCGGCGGCGGGGGCGTCGCAAGTCCTTCTGTTCTGTTCGGTCGCCCGCGGCACGCAGGACGCCGGCAGCGACATCGACCTCGTAGCCGTGTTCGACGACCTCGACTATGCAGCCCGCTGGGAGCGCATGGCCGCACCCGAGAGGCCCGCGTCGCACGCCGCGGGCTGTCGGGTCGAAGTGCATGTCACTGATCGGCCCGGTTGGGCGGTTCGCAGCCGTCGGCTCGCCACATCCGCCGCCTGGTCGGCCCGCTTCGCCGCCGACCGCCTCGTTGGCCGCCGACGGTCGGACGCCGCCGTGTCCGAAGGCCCCCGGAGGACAGCCGAGGAGGCCCGACAGCAGGCGGCACTGATCGAAGAGGTGCTCAACGGTTGGGACCTCGGCGCCCCCTCGGCGCCTCCTCGGCACCCCCTCGCCGACCGCCCGGATGGGTGTGCCCCAACCACCCGAACCCCCGCGGAACTTCGCGTAGCAGCGGCAGCGTCGGCACCTGTCGCGGCGTCGAGACTCCGACGGCGGGGTCAGGGCACCGGAGCGGGTCGTGGCAGGCGGCGCGGGCGAGAATCTCCTCCACGAGAGGGGCGAAGTCCCCCAACGGCAGATCGTCGTGGTGCGGGTCGAAGCAGTCCGCGGCGGCCGCGCCACTGGACCGACGCGAGGCCCTGTCGCGCTCAGACGCGGTGCTCGCGGGCGGGGCGGGCGAAAATCTCCTCCACGAGAGGGGCGAAGTCCCCCAACGGCAGATCGTCGTGGTGCGGGTCGAAGCAGTTCTGGTCGTAGGAGGCGCAGAAGTCCACGCACCGGTCGTAATGCGGCGACGCCATGTGGCGCTCCCGGGCATGGCGGTCGCCGCCCAGGTGGTGGAAGTAGTAGTACCCCTGGAACAGCCCGTGGTGGCGGACCACCCAGGCGGTCTCCTCGCTCACATACGGGGCCAGGATGTCGGCAGCCACGGCGCTGTGGTTGTCCGGCGCCAGCACGTCGCCTATGTCATGCAGCAGCGCCGCCACGACGAACTCGGTCGGCTCGCCGTTGCGCAGCGCCCGCGTGGCCGACTGGCGGCTGTGGCGGGCGCGGTCGATGCGGTAGCCCAACGTGGGGCCTTCCAGCAGGCGGAACGTCGCCAGCAGGTTGCCGACCAACTCGCCGCCGGTGTGGTCACGGTACAGCCGGTCGAGGCGCACGTAGTCGTCCTTGGTGCCGTCAGCCATCTGCGTCCAGCCGACGGTGAACACGTCGGTCATCGTCACGCCTCCCCCTGGTGCGGCCTCCTGGCCCGAGCCCCGGCTCGACCCGCCCGCAGCATCAAGCACAAACGATACGGCCCACAAACAGTACGGCCCACAAACAGTACGGCCCACAAACAGTACGGCCACTCGGCGGGCGACGGCCAGCGACGGCCCCTCGAGGCCATCTACACCGCTACACCGACCTCGCCAACTCGGCGGGCGACGATCAACGACAGCCAGCTACAGCCAGCTACGGCCAGCGACGGCCCCTCGAGGCCATCTGCAACCGCTACACCGCGTCGCCAACTCGGCGGGCGACGGTCAGCGACAATCGGTGCCAGTCAGCGACAATCGGCAACAGTCAGCGGCGGTCAGCGGCGGTCAACAGGGCGCCGGACGCGGCGCGTCCACTCGCCTGGACCGGCAGGACGGCCGCGCTGACATGGACGGTGGTACCCGTGCGCCGGACGCGGCGCGTCCACTCGCCTGGGCCGGCGGGACGGCCCCGCTGACGCGGACGGTGGTACCCGTGCGCCGGACGCGGCGCGTCCACCCGCCTGGGCCGGCAGGACGGCCGCGCTGACATGGACGGTGGTACCCGTGCGCCGGACGCGGCGCGTCCACTCGCCTGGGCCGACCGCTCAGCGGCTCCGCAGAGTCAACTGCTTCCGGTCGCGGATCGTGTAGAGGCTGCCCGAGCGCCCCAGCCAGCCGAGGCGCACGAACTGCGAGATGGCCTTGTTGACCCGCTCGCGGGAGGCACCGACCATGGCCGCTAGTTCCTCCTGGGTGACCGGCAGCACAAAGCTGTCCTCGTCGCCCGCGAAGCCCAGCAGGCGCTTGGCGGTGCGCCCCACCACGTCGAGGAACACCGCGTCAGTCAACGCCGCTCCGGCCGCCCGCAGGCGCCGCACCAGCATCGACACGACCCGCCACAGATGATCGGGGCGTTCCTCGTACAGCCCGCGGACCGGGGCGTACGGTACGGCGAGCACTTCGCTGGCCTCGAGGGCGCGGGCGCTGGCGGAGCGGCCCCGGCCGTCGAAGAGGCCCATCTCGCCGAACAGGTCGTCCTCTTCCATCAGCGAGATCACCGAGTCCCGGCCGTCGCCCGCAGTGGCGACGATGGCGATCCGCCCCGACAGCACCACGTACATGGCGTCGGGGCGGTCACCCATCGTGAACAGGGTGTCGCCGCGCTCGAGGGCGCGGCAGACGGAGTGTTCCGCGACATCGGCGAGAGCCTCCTCGTCGATGCCCTCGAAGATCTCCGTCTGCGAGAGCAACTTGGCGTCGACCATGGCGGACGCCATGCTAATGAGCATGGGTGGTGCCGTCCCTGTCATTTGGACCGTGCTGGTGGCAGCCGGGGAGGGACGGCGCTTCGGCGGGCCCAAGCAACTCCAGCCGCTCGGCGGGCGCCGCGTGATCGACTGGGCGCTCGAACCTGCCGCTAGCGCCAGCGACGGCGTGGTGGTCGTGGCCGCCGCCGACCAAGTGGCGGCGCTCCGTGAGGGACCAGGCGCATTGGCGGGATCGCGGCCCGACAGCGCGCTCGCGGACCCTGAGGGTGTCGCCGGCCGCGCAGTGGTTTCCGGGGTTTCCGGCCCCCGCCCGAACGACGAACCCCGCGAGGACCCCCAACCCGAACACGGCGCCGGCCGCGCAGCGGATTCCGGGGTTTCCGGCCCCCGCCCGAACGACGAACCCCGCGAGGACCCCCAACCCGAACACGGCGCCGGCCGCGCAGCGGATTCCGGGGTTTCCGGCCCCCGCCCGAACGACGAACCCCGCGGCTCGGCGTCGGGCGAACTTAGAGCATTAGCGGATAGGCAGCCGCCGCTGAGCGGCGAATTCTCCCGTCATTCCGGCGAAGGCCGGAATCTAGGCTCCGGCGACACGAGTCGCTCCAGTGTAGTCGACTGCAAAGCGCCAGGTCAGAGCCTATCCGCGCACCCTCTTACCCGGATCATCGTGACCGAGGGCGGCACCACGCGGTCGGAGTCCGTGCGCGCCGGACTCGCCGCCACGCCCGACGACGCCGACGTGATCGTCGTCCACGACGCGGCCCGCCCCTTAGCGACTGGCGCACTGTTCTCGGCAGTCACGACCGCTGTAGTCGGTGGGGCCGACGGCGCGGTGCCCGTCGTGGCTGTGACCGACACCATCCGTCGCACCGACAGCGGGACGCTCGACCGCTCGCGGCTGCGCGCCGTGCAGACGCCGCAGGCCTTCCGGGCAGACGTGCTCCGGCGCGCGCACCTCGGCGGGGCGGAGGCGACCGACGACGCCGCTCTCGTGGACGCCGTCGGCGGCAAGATACGCCTCGTGGAGGGCGAGCGCGGCAACCTCAAGATCACCGAGCCCGGCGACCTCGCCGTGGCCGAGGCGCTGCTGGCGGCCCGGTCGCCTGGACAGACACCCGGTGCCCCGGACGTCAACGTGCCGCTCGTCGGCATCGGCTTCGACGTCCACCGGTTCAGCGACGACCCCCACCGGGCGCTGGTGCTCGGCGGTGTCACCTTCGAAGGCGAGCGCGGGCTCGAGGGCCACAGCGACGCCGACGCCGTCGCCCACGCCTGCTGCGACGCCATCCTCGGGGCTGCGGGGCTGGGAGACATCGGCAGCCTGTTCCCCGACGACGACGATCGCTGGCGCGGCGCCGACAGCATCGCTCTGCTGGCCGAGGCAGCCGAGCATGTGCGCCGGACCGGCAGGCAGATCGGCAACATCGACTGCAGCGTCGTGGCCGAACGCCCCAAGTTGGCCCCCCGCCGCGCCGAGATGCAGCGGCGCCTCAGCGAGGCGGCCGGAGCACCGGTGACCGTGCGCGGCAAGCGAGCCGAATCGCTCGGCGCATTGGGCCGAAGCGAAGGAATCGCCTGCTGGGCCGTCGCCGTCTTGGCCTAAGAGCATGAGCAGATAGGCTCTGACCAGGCGCTTTGCAGTCGGCTGCAGCAGCGCGACTCGTGTCGTCGGCGCCTAGATTCCGGCTGTGCCGGAATGACGGGAGTTCGCGGATTGGAATTCTCAGTCGGTGGTGGCCGCCGATCTGCTAGGTGTGACGTTCTCAGGGCGCAAAACGCAGACCCCCGCGACGCGACGTGCTGCTCAACAGTGACTAACTCCAACAGTGACTAACTCCAACAGTGACTAACTCCAACAGTGAGTAACTCAGCGCCTTCGGCGTAGGGTTGCGCCAATGGACGACGAATCACAACGCCCCGGCGGCGGGCGCGGGCCCGGCGGCGAACCGGGGAGCACCGCGAGCGGGCAGGGCGGCGGCGAGCGCGGAGGCGGTGGGCCTAAGCCGGGCGGGGGCGACGGTGGGCGCGGGCAGGACGGGCCGGGGCGCGGCGGTGGCGAGGGGCGTGGACACCGAGACTGGGACGACGACCGCGGCGGTCGCGGGCCGGGAGGCGGGCAACGAGACTGGGACGACGACCGCGGCGGGCGCGGGCAAGGCGGCGGCGGGCCTGGCCAGGGCGGACCCGGCGGGGGGCGCGGACCGGGGCGCGGCGGTGGCGAGGGGCGTGGACACCGAGACTGGGACGACGACCGCGGCGGTCGCGGGCCGGGAAGCGGTCGCGGGCCGGGAAGCGGGCGCGGCCAAGGCGGTGGACAACGAGACTGGGACGACGACCGCGGCGGACGCGGGCAAGGCGGCGGGCGCGGCCAAGGCGGTGGACAACGAGACTGGGACGACGACCGCGGCGGTCGCGGCCAGGGAGGCGGCGGGGGACGCGGGCAAGGCGGCGGCGGGCCTGGCCAGGGCGGACCCGGCGGGGGGCGCGGACCGGGGCGCGGCGGTGGCGAGGGGCGTGGACA
>JAPOYM010000015.1 GCA_026706565.1 bacterium | reverse complement strand
AGGGTCTCCAGACGTTCCCGCCGGCGCGCCAGCAGTGCCACGTCGGCCCCGGCGGTGGCGAGCGTGGAGGCGATGGCCCCCCCGATGTCGCCGCTGGCACCGGTGACGGCGGCCCGCTTGCCGGCCAGGGAAGTCACAGCGGGGTCGCCGGCCGATGTGCTCACGCCGCCGCCCCCTCGCTGGGGGTGTAAGACACGCAGAACGAGGACATTCCCCGGCTGATGAGCGTCGGATGCCACTCAGGGGGCTCGGGGCCGGGACGCAGGTCGGGCAGTCTCCGGGCGAGGGCGTCGAGCGCGATCGAACCTTCCAGGCGGGCCACCGCGGCGCCGAGGCAGTAGTGCAGCCCGAACCCGAAGCCCACATGGTCGGTGGGGTTGCGTTCGATGTCGAAGCGGTCGGGCTCGGCGAAGACGTCAGGGTCGCGGTTGGCGGCGGCCTGCACCAGGTAGACCATGTCGTGGCGGCGGATCAGTTGGTCGCCCATCTCGATGTCGGTGGCTGCCATGCGGACCTGCATCTTGGACGGGCCGTCGAAGCGCAGGATCTCCTCGGTGGCTGCCCGCAGGTAGTCGGCGCCGTCATGGGCGCGCAGGCGCTCGAGCTGGTCGGGGTTCTGAAGCAGGGCGTGCAGGCCGTTGCCGATGAGGTTGGTGGTGGTCTCGTGCCCGCCGAACAGCAGCAGGATGCAGGTGCCCACGATCTCGTCGTCGGTGAGCGTGTCGTCGCCCTCCTGGGCCCGGATGAGGGTGTGAATGAGGTTCTCCTCCGGCGCGCTCCGGAACCGCCGCACCAGGCCGCCGAGGTACTCCGAGAGTTCCAGGAGGCCGTTCTGGGCCCGCAAGCGGCGCCCTTCGACGCCCCGCGCCCCGAACACCAGCACCATCAGGTCGTCGGACCAGTCCTTGAACAGGTCGCGGTCTTCGGGCGGCACGCCCATCATCTCGGCGATCACCACCGCCGGCAGCGGGTAGGCGAAGTCGGAGATCACGTCCATGCGGCCGCGCGGTGCCAACTCGTCGATGAGGCTGTCGACCACCTCGATGATGCGTGTACGCCACAGCGAGATCGCCCGGGGGGTGAAGGCCCGGCTGACGAGCTTGCGCAGGCGCGTGTGGTCGGGCGGGTCCCGGAACACCATCCACTCACCGAGGATCCGGTAGGTGGGGGCGCGCTCGGTGCGCTGGGCGTCGGTGAGCTTGTGCTCGAAGACCGGCCGGATTCGGTCCGAGGAGAACCGCGGGTCCTTCAGTGCCGCCAGCAGGTCGTCGTGGCGGTGGATGAACCAGGCCCGGTAGTGCTCGTTGTAGAAGACAGGCCGGCGGCGCCGCAGTTCGGCGAAGACCGGGTAGGGGTCGGCGACCCGCTCGGGGGCGAGGAGGTCGACGCCGGCGGAGAAATCGGTGCCGATAGTTCCGGCCGCTGGGTCCGTGGCGTGGACGGCGGTGAGGAGGTCGACGCCGGCGGAGAAATCGGTGCCGGTAGCCGGCGCCTGGCGGGGGTCTCCCTCGAGGAGGTTGCTCTCGGCGCTGCTCACCGCGGCCCTCCCGGAGCCTCCAGGACCGCCACGACGCAGGCGTTGCCGTCGATGCCGGCGGTGCCGCCGCCCATCGTCTCCACCACGCCGATCCGGGCGCCGTCCACCTGGCGGCCTCCGGCCGTGCCGCGGAGCTGCCAGACGATCTCGGCGATCTGGCCCAGCCCGGTGGCGCCGAGAGGATGGCCGCGGGCCAGCAGGCCGCCGGAGGGGTTGACGGGCTGGGCGCCGCCGAGGCTGGTGCGCCCGGAGGCCACGAGCGCCCCGCCGCCTCCCACCTCGCACAAGCCCAGTGCCTCGGTCGTGACGATCTCGCCGATCGTGAAGGCGTCGTGTACCTCGAGCACGTCGATGTCTTCGGGCCCGATGCCCGCGCTCTCGAAGGCCGTCCGGGCGACCTCGGAGACGAGTTGCCAGCCCCAGACCAAGTCGCTGGTGTGGTCCCAGGCCCCCCCCGAGGCCAGCGCCGAGGCCCGCACAGCCACGTCGCCGTCGCTGCCTGCGCCGCCCCGACGGGCGGGGCCGAGCACCGCGGCCGCGGCGGCGTCGCTGATGTCGCAGCACTGCAGCAGCGTCAACGGGTCCGAGATGGGCCGCGAGCCGAGGATCTGCTCGACGGTACACTCGCCGGAGTGCTGGGCCCGGGGGTTGCCCAGGGCGTGGCGCCGGTTCTTCTGTGCCACCAGCGCCATCTGCTCGGGGGTGACGCCGTGGCAGTGCTGGTAGCGGTGCGCCGCCATGCCGTAGAGGCTGGGCATGGCGAAGCCCTGGGCGCCCTCGGGGTCCGAGGCCAGTGGCTCGATGGGCCCGTCGAAGACAGCGGTCATAGTCTCGATCCCGAACGCCAGCACCGTCTCGTATCGCCCCTCGGCGACCGCCGCCTGGGCCTCGTGAAACGCCGTCGTGCCGCTGGCGCAGGCGTTCTCCACCGTCACGACCGGCACGCCGGTGATCCCCAGGTGCTGCAGAGTCCGCGTGGTGACGCCGGGGTCACCGAAAACGGTGCCCGCGTAGACGGCCTCGACAGCCGCGGGTGTGATGCCGGCATCGGCGAGCGCCTCGGTGACAGCCTGCCAGGCGAGGTGCCTCGGCGGGGTCTCCGGCTGGCGGGCGAAGCGGCTGGTGCCGACCCCCCGGACGGACACGGGTGCGGGTCGGTCGGGGGCGGCGGTGGCTGCTCGTTCCTTCGGCGCGGACGTAAGGCGTCGCGAGTCGGCACCCGGTGCCCTCTCCCTCGCGTGTCGGTCCGTCCGGTCGGGGGTCGCGGCAGCGACCGGCTGTGGCGGCGGGGGGCGGTTGCCGGAGGTCCCACCCCTGCCGGCGCGGGCGTCGAGGTCGGCCGGGGTCACCAGGGGGTCGCCGCGGTCGTCGCGGCCGAGCAGGTTGACCCGCGTACCCGGCCGGAGCGGCTCGTCGGCAGGGCTGTCGACGTGCACGAGCGAGCGGGGGCCCTCGTCGAAGTCCACGTAGGCCAGAACCGCCGGCGGGGGCAGGTCCGCAACGCGAATGCGCAGGACGGTCGAACTCCAGACCGTTCCGCCCGGGCCGAAGCAGGCAGGTTGCACCGGCGAACCGCCGCAGGAGGGGCAAAGCGGCGGCAGGTAGAGCATGGGATACCGGCACGATGCGCAGCGCCCGCCGCGCAGTCCCTCGGCGGTGGCGTCGGGCCGCGGATCGTGACCGGGCCCCTCGCGGGCGAACACCGCCGGATCGCCTCCGGTGCTCATCGTCCCGACGCCGCTCTCCACACGGTAGGACTGTACCAATGACGTATGACTGTCAACCGCTCGTTTGGTATCGTTCGGCCACGACCGCGGGTCGTCGGGTGTCCATGAGCAGGCACAACAGGCCGCCAGTCCGGATCGTCTCCGAGTCCGGCAACAACAAGGAAGGGACTGAAATGGGTATAGAGGGAATGCGTTTCGTGATCACGGGATCGGCCGCCGGCATCGGTGCCGCCACGGCGCGGGTGGCTGCCTCCAAGGGTGCGGCCGTCATGGTCAGCGACCTGGCCTCCTCCGCCGAGGCCGGCGAGCGGGTCGCCGCCGACATCCGCGCCGCCGGAGGCGAGGCGGACTTCTTCACCTGCGACGTCACCGACGCCGAGCAGGTCGAGGCGCTCATGGCCGCCGCCGCCGAGCGCTTCGGCGGCATAGACGTGCTGCACAACAACGCCGGTGTGCACGAGACCGCCCGGGCCGGGGAGGACACGTCCCTGGAGACCATGCCCCTGGAAGTGTTCCGCTGGGTCGTGGATGTCAACGCCATCGCCCCGTGGGTGTGCGCCAAAGCCGCGGTGCCCTACCTCAAGGAGAGCGACTACGCCTCGATCATCAACGCCGCCTCCACCGGGTCGCAGTCCGCCTACCCCCGCAACTCCGCCTACGGCACCTCCAAGGGCGGCATCCGGCTGCAGACCCAGAACCTGGCCGTGGATCTGGCGCCCTACGGCATCAGGGTCAACTGCTACGGCCCCACCGCCATCGCCACCGAGATGGTGACCCGCTTCGTGCAGCAGGCTGAGGACCCGGAGGCCTTCGAGAAGGCGCTCGTCAACACCAGCCTGATCCCGCGCCTGGGCCTCCCCTCCGAGGTCGGCGAGCTGGTCTGCTTCCTGGCCAGCCCGCAGGCATCGTTCATCAACGGCGCCTACATTCTCATCGACGGCGGCTCCCTGGCCTGGCGAGGCACCGTCGACCAGATCGGCCTCGAGTAGCAGCCCGACCCTGCAGGGTCCGAGGTACCGACGTAACCGAACCAACAACCGAGGGAGGGGCGCAGCGGGCCGATTCGCGACGCCTATTGGAGACCAACCACGCCCGATCCGAAAGCAACAACCGAAGGAGGGGGCGCCGGGGGCCGATTCGCGACGCCTTGCGCCCGCGCGAAGGAGCGAACGGACAGGGCCCCCGACCGGACAGAACCGCCGACAGATCAACGAACCCAAACCGAAGGAGCATCCCCATGGCTGACACACTTGCGATCACCGGCCTGCTGAACCGGGCCGGGACGGCGTACGACACCGGCGACCTGGAGTTCATCATGGACCTGTTCCTGGAGGACAGCGTCTTCGAACTCGTGATCGCCGGCAACGAGCCCATGGTGTTCGCGGGCAGGGAGAACATCAGGGCATTGTTCGAGGGCGCCCACGAGTCCCAGACCGACCAGCGGCGCCACTGCATCACCAACATCTACTTCACCGACGAGACCGACACGTCGGTGACCGCCGTCTCGAACCTCATCCTCATCTCGGTGGAGAACGGGGCCCTGACCGTGCTGTCCAGCGGTCTGTACACCGACACCGTGGTTCTGGTGGACGGGGCGTGGAAGCTCCAGCGCCGCCACCTGCACCTCGACCTGCCCTACTAGTCATGAACATCGGCCAGATCCCGGCGAAGTGGGCACGCCAGACGCCCCAGGGCACCGCTGTCATCGATGCCGCCACCGGGCAGCGGGTGAACTGGGCCGACTTCGACGACCACGTCAGGCGCCTGGCCAACGGCCTGCGCGGCCTGGGTCTGGAGCGGGGCGACCGTGTGGGCGTGCTGAGCCGCAACTCGATGGAGTACGCGGCGGTGTACTTCGCCTGCGGGCGTACCGGGCTGGTGGCGCAGCCCATGAACTGGCGACTCTCGCCGCCTGAGCTGAAGAAGATCACCGACAACGGCGAGCCCCGCGCCTACATCAGCGGACCCGACCACCACGCCACCGCCGCTGAACTGGCCGGCATGGTGGACAGCGTGGAGCATTGGCTGCAGTACGGCCCCGACGGCGACGGCAGCTACGAGCGCCTCACCGAGAGCGCCTCCGACGACGAGCCGGCCGGCTCGGCGGCCATCGGCGGCGACGATCCGCTCTTCATCCTCTACACCGGCGGCACCACCGGCGAATCCAAGGGGGCGCTGCACAGCCACCGCAGCTGCTGGTTCGGGATGCTGAACCAGACGGTGGCCGAACGCATCGTGCCGAGCGACGTCTACATGCTCACGGGGCAGATGTTCCACATCCCGGTTGTGCTGGCCGTCAACTACCTGGCCCACGGCTGCCCGCTGGTGCTGATGAACTTCGACGCCAAGCTGGCGATGGACCTCATCGAGGCCGAGCGGGTGTCGGCCTTCCTGGGCGTCACGACGATGCTGAACTGGATGATGGCGGTGGAGGGCTTCGACCGCTACGACATCTCCAGCCTGCGCAACATCCAGTACGGCGGCGGCCCGATGCCGTCGCGGGTCATCACCGAGGCCCTGGACCGGTTCCCCTGCACGCTCATCCAGGGCTACGGCCAGACCGAGGGCACCACCATGTGCTTCCTGTCCCAGGAGGACCACCTGCGGGCGATCGGTGAGGGCCACCGACCTGAGCGGCTGCGCTCCTGCGGGCGGGAGGGATTCGTGACGTCGGTGCGGGTGGTGCATCCCGACGGCACTGACGTGCCGACCGACGGCAGGACGCCCGGCGAGATCGTGGTGCGCTCCGAGGCCAACATGCTCGGCTACTTCCGGCGCCCGGACCTCACCGACCAGACCATCCGCGACGGCTGGATGTGGACCGGCGACATCGCCTGCTGGGACGACGAGCGCTACGTGTTCATCGTGGACCGGGCCAAGGACATGATCATCTCCGGCGGCGAGAACATCTACTCGGTGCAGGTGGAGGAGGCCATCGCCCGCCACGCCTCGGTGCTGGAGTGCGCCGTCATCGGCGTGCCCGACGACACCTGGGGCGAGTCGGTGAAGGCGTTCGTGGTGCTGAAGCCGGAGATGCGCGCCAGCGAGGACGACATCATCGAGGTGGCCCGCCAGAACCTTGCCTCCTACCAGAAGCCGCGCTCGGTGGAGTTCGTGGCGGAGCTGCCCAAGGCCCCCACCGGCAAGATCCTCAAGCGCAAGTTGCGCGAGCCCTACTGGGAAGGCGCCGACCGCCAGGTCTGACCATGCGCATCGGCTACCTGGTCGACACCAACGCGGGCGGCTACGACCAGCCGCTGCCGGACCGGCGCAACGCCTCTGCCACGCTGGGTGCCCTGGTGGACGAGTGCGTGCTCGCCGAGCGGGCGGGATTCCACTCGATCCAGGTGCCCGACCGCCACGGCCGTACCGAGTCGTACTTCGGCTCGCCGTTGAACCTGCTCATGATCCTGGCGCGGGAGACCCGCCGCGTGGGCATCGGCGCCTACTGCCTGGTCAACACCCTCTATCACCCGATGCACGTGGCCGAGCAGTGCGCCATCATCGACAACCTGTCCCGGGGGCGGCTCTTCATGACCTGGGGCCGGGGGTTCCACGAGGGGTACTGGGACCAGTTCGGGGTGCCGCGTGAGCGCATGCTGGGGCGCTACCTCGAGAGCGTGCGCATCATCGAGCAGGCCCTGCTGTCGAAGGGGGAGCGCTTCAGTGTCGACGGCGACTTCTACTCGGTGCGCGACGGCCTGCTGTCGCCGCAGTGCTACCAGCAGCCGCGCTTCCCGTTCTGGGGCGGGGGGCAGTTCCCACCCTCGATCGAGCGATGCGCGACCTACGCCGAGAGCTGGACGTGCGACGACTTCCCGATCCTCGCCGAGGTCTGGGAGTCGCAGGTGGGTGCCTACCGGGCCCGCGCCGAGTCGCTGGGCAAGGAGCCGTTCGTGGTGCTCATGCGCAACGGCTGGGTGGCCGACAGCTTCGAGCAGGCGGCGGCGGAGTTCGGCGCCCACTACGTCTCGGAGATGCGCTTCTACTGCGCCCAGGGCATCCTGGCGCACCACCCCGCCTTCGACTCGCCGGAGAAGATCACCGCCGAGTCGGCCCGCGAGCACATCGTGGTCGGCACGCCCGCCCAGTGCCGCGAGCGCCTCGAGCAGTACCACGAGGAATACGGGGTGCAGTACTTCACGATGCGCTTCCGCATGGTGACGGGGCCCAGCTTCGAGGCCGCCGCCGAGCAGATCCTGCGCTTCGGCGAGGAGGTGGTGCAGCCGCTGCACAAGAAGTACCCCGCCATCGACCACCCGGCGATCCCCCAGGCCTGCCGCTGGTAGCGCCGCCGGCACCCGCGCGCCCGGGCGGAGTGCCCCATCCAGTTGCTTGTGTCGGCGATCAACGGCGGTTTGCGCCGTTGCGCAATGGCCAAGATGTGGGCGCGGGGGTGACCGCATCGTGGCCGGTCACCGGTAGTCTCCCGTCCGTTGCCGCTCGAGCGCGGACGAGTTGTCGGAGTCTCCGACCGCAGCGTGGACCACGATCAGGACGGGTTGTGCGATACTGCGCCGACTTGGTCCGTCTGGAGTTCGTCCGATGACAGACAACGAAGAATCCACGAACGGCTACAGCATGCGCATCTCGCGCCTGACCATCGACAAGTTGGGCGTGAAGCTCTACGACCGCGCGAGTGCGGTGATTGCCGAGTTGATTGCCAACAGCTACGACGCTGACGCCCGCACCGTCACCGTACGTGCGCCGCTCGCGACGCAGCTCGACAAGAAGCCTCAAACGGACCCCGACGATGAGATGGGTTGGGAGATCGTCGTCGCGGACGACGGACATGGAATGACCCCTCAAGAGGCGAACGATCACTATCTCAAGGTCGGCCGGGACCGGCGTGCCTCCAAAGAGCAGGGGGCGACTTCGCGAAGTCTGAACAGACCCGTAATGGGCCGCAAGGGCATCGGCAAGCTCGCCCCGTTCGGCATCTGCCGTCAGATAGAGGTGCTGTCCGCGGGCGGCGAGGAGACCAAGGACGGATACCAAGTATCGCATTTCCTGATGAACTTCGAGGACATCGTTCGCGATGAGGAGGGCGACGCGCAACTTCAGACCGGCGACAGAGATAGGACGTTCGATAGTCGGCCGGGCACGACTGTCACACTGCGCAACTTCCTGCCCAAGAGAGTTCCCAACGAGGAGACGTTCCATCGGCAACTCGGTCGCCGATTCGCGCGGATCGACGATTTTGCGATCGCGGTGGAGGACACGCGAGGCGAGCGGGGCACGGTGAAACCGCTGAAGCCGTTCGAGGTGCCGGTCGTCGATTCGACGAGAATCGACCTGAGGAGACGACCGGTGCCGTATGACGACGGATCCTTGCCGATCGAGGGCTGGGTCGGCATGGCGAAGGAGTCCTACCGAAACGAGGAAGAAGCAGGAGTGAGAATCTACGCGCGCAACAAGATCGTTGCCACCACTCACGACTTCGGGCAGCCCTCGGGATTCACTGGAGAGTTCACTGCAAGGTCCTATCTGGTGGGGGAGATCCGCGCGGAGTGGTTGGACGACGACGAAGGCGAGGATCTGATCCGTACGGACCGTCAGGGGATTCTCTGGGATTCGGACTACGGACAGGCACTTCGCGAGTACGGCAAGGCTCTGGTCAGGGAGGTTGCCCACCGATCACGCGACCCTCGCCGCCGGAAGGTCCACGATCTGTTCCTGAAGAAGTCCGACATCGAGGCCAAGGCGAGGGCGCGGTTCAAGGAAGGTGCTGTCGTGGAGGCCGTATGCGATCTCGCGAAGAAGATCGGCTCGCTCGCAGCGGAGGATGAACTCGAGGACGAGGTCTACGTGTCGGATCTGTCCGAAGTCATTCTCGCGGTGGCTCCACACAAGGCCTTGATCGACGCCTTCAAAGAATTCGCGGAGGAAGTGGATTTGCCTGGCGCGGAGAGCCTTGATCGTCTGGCTACTCTCTTCGGCAGGACTCGAGTAGCCGAACTGGCATCCTATGGTCAGATTGCCGCAGAACGAGTGCGAAGCATAGAGGAACTCAAGCGAACTCTTGACTACTCTGACGTCCAAGAGAAGGATCTCCAGAAGATCATCTCAAGTGCACCTTGGCTGGTGCGGCCTGACTGGACGGTCTTGACCGCCAACCAGACGCTGAGAACTTTCAGAGATCGACTGACCGCTACATGGAGGGTCGAGACTAGCGAAGAGATCGACATCGCCATCAGTCACGAGAGTAAGCGCCCCGACTTGACATTGGTGAGTGTGGACAATCAACTCTACGTTGTCGAACTCAAGAGACCGGGCCATACCTTCGGTACTCACGATTTTGACCGGCTGTACACGTATGTTGACGCACTGGAGCGTTTCGAGAACAGCAATCCGCGGATCTTTGAGGACTTTACAAAGGGGTGGTGCCTCCATCTGGTTGTCGATGATGTCTCCATTGGGGACCCCCAGAAGAGAGGACACTTTGAGTCTCTCAGATCAGACAACAAAGTCGTCCAGATGTCTTGGGCCGAATTTCTGCTCCAGACATCCAAGGCTCACGAACAGTTCTTGGCCGTCCATTCCGCTGCTGCTCAACGCGAGGCTGACCATGCCGAAGGTGGGGAGTGATGGCTCGTTCTCTTCCGTCGCTGAGCCTGTTCTCGAACTGTGGTGCCGGTGATGCGGGCTATGCACGCGCAGGCTTCGAGTTCGGGGTCATGGCCGAATTGGATGATCGCCGACTGCATGTCGCCTTGTTGAACCACAGGAGCGCGACGGGGGTGCCCGGCGACCTGCGCGAGACGTGGCCCGAAACCGTCTCGGCTCATCGGCAGCTGTTCGGCGGCACTGCGCCGGCTCTGTTGGCCGCCTGTCCTCCGTGCCAGGGCATGAGTTCGGCCCGCGGCAGGCGCGGCAGCGAGACCGACGCCGTCGCCGGCAGCCGAGATCACAGGAACCTGCTGGTCGATGTCATCGCCGACGTTGCTGAGACATTGTCGCCCCGAGTCGTAGTCGTGGAGAACGTGCAGGCGTTCCTGACGCGGCTGGTGAAGCACCCGCGCACAGGCGAGCCCGTTACCGCGGCGCTCCTGCTGTTGGACCGACTCGATTCGGACTACAGGGTGTTCCCGTTCCTGACCGACCTTGCCGACTACGGCGTGCCGCAGAGGCGGGTGCGATCCTTTCTGACTTTCGTGCGCCGGGGGGAACTCGGTCTTGATCTCTTGGATGACACCGGCAGGATTCCGTATCCGCGCCCTACTAGCCCGCCGGATTCCGTTGAGGGACACATGACGCTGCGCGAAGCCTTGGCACGGCTCGCGGCGGCACCTCTCGACGCGAAGTCGGCTGATCTTGCTCGGGATCGTGACGATCCTCTGCACTTCGTGCCCGTTTGGGGGGACGACCACAGGTATAGCATGGTTTCGGCGATTCCTTCCGGCTCCGGACAGGGGGCGTGGGGCAACATGGTGTGCGGGCCGTGCGGCGATGTGGATGTGGGGCCCGACGACGCCGCGTGCCCGTTATGCGGGGGGCCCTTGAGTCGTCCCGTTGTGCGGGAGGCCGACGGAACCTTCCGTTTGGCGCGGGGGTTCCGGGCGTCGAGCTACTCCCGGATGCGGGCCGACGTTCCCGCGGCTACGGTCACGACGGCGAGTGGTCACGTCGGCTCGGACCTCACGGTGCATCCGTTCGAGAACCGCGTCCTGAGTCCACGGGAGTGTGCTTACCTACAGACATTCCCGGACGAATTCGACTGGGGTGATTCCATCGAGCGCTGGGGGCCGACCAACGTCCGGGCCATGATCGGCGAGGCAGTACCGCCGCGATTCACCGAACTGCACGGTCGCGTCGTCCGCGGCATACTCGAGGGCTCCGGGAGCGTCCCGCTCGCATCGGTGGATGATCCCAGAACGAGGAGAGCGAGTGACCGGCTCGACCGCACGAGGCAGCGAGGATCGCGCGCTTCGCGGCGCGCCCAAGCCCATGTCGGAGACTGACCGTCTACGGCTGGAGGCGCAGCGCGTTCGTGACTCCGCGCCGGAGACGGCCATCCGCTGCCGGTTGCATGCCATCGGTTACCTGTACCGTGTCGGCGTCCGTTCCGCCAGGGCGATCCCACGACGCGCTGACATCGTGTCTCGGCGTCTCAGGCTCGCGGTGTTCGTGGACGGCTGCTTGGTACGAATGCCCCGACCACATGACCCGGCCTAGGGTCGACAGCCGGTGGTGGCGCGACAAGACTCTGGGCGCCGAGGATCTCGTGCAGACGGCGATTGGGTTCGAGACTCGCGAGTGCACCGCTGAGGAACTCGCGGCAATCCGTCGCGCCACGCGAGACGCGACCTGAGCAGATCTGGCCGCGCGTGGTGGGCAGGCCGCGCAGCAACTGCTCAGTCTCGAGACGACTGCCGTCGGCGCAGTTCAGCAGAGCCACTCTCCAAGAGTCGATCGATCGACGGCCCAGCGAGCCTTCCGCCGACAACCCACAAGACGCGTACATCGCGGTCCGTCTCCAGATAGTCAACTAGCCAAGCGTCAACGGTCGGTTCCTGCGATAACACGACCCACAGCGAGGCACCGCCGACCTGGTGTCGGAACCGATACTCGTAGAGTTGTGCAAGCGCGGCACGAACCTGATGTAGCGCATTTGCGGCCGTGATGCTCTTGACCTCGAACAAGGCTGGACCCGATTTCAGCCGGCAGAAGAGGTCAACGAACTGGTTGGACTCGACCTGATGTCCCGCGCCTGCCAAGTAGGTGCTGAGAGTTCGAAGGGTCTCTTCGTGAATGACGATCGCGCTGTCCAGCGTATACTTCTGCTCATCTGACATCGATGAGCGAGTACGGCGATGCGGGACGGCCTTTGCCTGCGGGACACGATCGGTCGAGTGGGGCGCGGGCAGAGAGGGCGATGTGGTCAAGATGGCTCGCAAGGCTCCGGTGAGAATCTGTAGGGGTTGCCGTCGTCCAAGGCGACAGCACTGCTTCGGCCTCGACGATTCTTGACATCCTCAATATCTTCGATAGATCGCCGAGTTCGGCAGCATAACACTCTGCCAGCTCGCGTGACGGACTACCAAGTTACAGATAGACTGTATGCCAATCCCATTGATCGCGCCGTACACATCGATTAAACATCCCCTTGACCTCTGAGAAGTACTCGGAATCCTGCTCCCGAAGACCGCCCGATTGCAGCGCGGAACCGACGTGTTGGAGTGCCGCAACGTAGCGCGGTCGCATACGATTGGAGATCGGCTTGAACCCGAATTCTGAGCCTGACACAACCATCCTCCGCCTCACTGCGTCAGCTTCGAGGATCCAAGCCTCCATTGGTACATAGCTCGAAATCTCGTAGTCGCTCCGAGGACGCATCTCGCAGGTCCAGTCCGCAGGCAATAGCTCACACTCGGCAACCCAGTGCCCTGAAGGTTGTTGCTATCGCGGAACAACCGCCACGCGATCGCCCACTCTCAATTCGTCAGGTGCCACGGCCCACCCCTTGCATCTGTTTCGCAGATGATACGAACCGAACGGCGGGAAGGGGGCAACTGGCGACCGTTGGCAGCATCAATCGCGATCGCCCTGAACCAACCAGCCATAACTTGGGGGTTGGCGGGTGAGAGCCCGGTCGTGTCGGCCGCGTACCGATGGTCTTCGCCGAGAAGCCTGAAGATGCTGGGGGGGCGACCCGTGGCGTGGTGGGGTTTCGGGGTTGGGTCTCGGTGTCTGTTGCCGACGGCGGGTTCGGCTGTGGTGAGGGTGTCGCGTTCGGGGTGGAGGAGGCTCATGGAGTCTTCGGAGAGGTAGCGCCGGTCGGTGACCTGCCGCTCGTCGTGGAGGTCGGCGAGGATGGCGCCGACGGGGCGGATGGCGGAGGCCTCGTCGGGGAGGATCCCCGCCACCCGTGAGCGGCGCTTGGTCTCCTTGTTGATCCGCTAGAGGGGTTGGTGGACCAGATCTTCTGCCAGTGCGCCCGGGGGAAGCCGGCGAAGGCCGGTACGTCGGCCTCGGCGGTGTCCATGAGCGGCCCGGTCTCGGCGAACCGGCCGGCGGGCTGGTCGCGCGCCTGGTTCCAGGCGTCGGCGACGGCGCCGGCGTCGGGTTGGGCGAAGATCGTCCGGAACAGCGCCGCGGCCGTGTGCTGGTGCGACTCGGGGACGGCGGCGAGCAGGTTGCGGATGAAGCGCGCCCGGCGGCGCTGGCGGGCGGCTCCTTGGAACCACCGGTCGGCGGCGGCGGCGAGGCCGCGGTGCGCATCGGAGATCACCAGGCGCGCGCCTCCGAGCCCCCGGCCGCGCAGAGACCCCAGGAACTGTTGCCAGAACCCTCCGCTTTCGCTGTCGCCGATGTCGCAGCCCAGGACCTCCCGGTCGCCGTCTGCGGTGATGCCGGCGGCGACGACGGTGGCCATGGAGGCGGGCCGGGAACGGTGTCGCGCGCGTTCAGACAGGCGGCGTCCAGGTACACATACGGGCACTCGCCGCGGTCCAGGCGCCGCGCCCTGAAAGCCTCCACGACCTCGTCGAGGCCCGCACAGACGCGGGAGACCTCGGAGCGGGAGATCCCCGAGTCGGCGCCCAGCGCGGCGACGAGGCCGTCCACCGAGCGCGTCGACACGCCGGCCACACAGGCCTCTACGACCACCGCCCACAGGGCGCGGTCGACGCGCCGGCGCGGCTCGATGATCGACGGGAAGAAGCCGCCCCTGCGCAACCTGGGGATCTTCAACTCGACATCGCCGGCCCGGGCGGCCAAAAAGCGTGGGCGGCGCCCGTCGCGCTCGGCGGCCCGCGCCTCGGTGCGCTCATAACGCCCGGTGCCGATCGCCCCGGCGGCTTCGGCCCCGATCAGCTCCCGGAGCACCAACTCCACGGCCCCGCGAACCAAACCCGCGCCGCCGCCGACGCGGGAACTCTCCCACAGCTGCGCCATGGCAATATCAGACAAGGTCATCGGCGTGTCCTCCTCGACGAGTCGATGCTGTCCTCCCACCGAGGATCACGCCGACGACCCACCCGCAGGTGGACCCTCCCAGCTACCCCAAAACCCCACCACTCGGCGGGACGCCGCCGATGCTGGCTCGCCGGCGGCACGAGCCGTTCCCATGGTGCGTGAACAGGAACTGGGTCGGCTGGCCGGGTCGGGGATGCTGCAGCGGCGGGCGCGTGCAGCGGCTGGGGGAGCCGCGATGAACCGGTGAAGCGCAGTTGAACACCGCGTTTGGGCTGCTAACTTGTGGCGACCAAACTCTCGTTTGATAATGCAGACAGCAGATCGCCCACTCGGGCGAAGGAGGGGAGAGATGCCCACCAGCAAACGAACGATCTGGCGACTGTTGTCGCTTTGCTTGGCTCTGTCGCTGCTGGCAGCGGCCTGTGCCGGCGACGACGGCGCTGCCGACACCGCGGACGAAGCGCTGGCCGAGGCCGCCGCCGCCAACAGCGAGGCCGACGCCGCGCTGGCCGACGCGCGGGCCGCGGGGGCGCAGGCCGAGTCGGCGCTGAGGGCGGCCGAGGCCGCTCAGGCTGCCGCGGAGGTGGCGCAGGCCACCGCCGAGGGCAACCAGGAAGCGGTGGCAGCCGCCGAGGCGGCGCTCGCCGAGGCGCAGGAAGCCGCAACCGCCGCCCGCGACGAGGCAGCGTCTGCGCAGGCAGAGGCCGACGCGGCCCGCGAGGCTGCGGCGCAGGCGGAGGCCGACGCGGAGGCCGCGGCCGCCGCGGCCTCCGCGCCGCCGCCGGCCGAGGCCCCCATGGACGACATGGCCCCGCCGCCGCTGGTCGACAAGCCCGAGGGCTGGACGCCGACGGAGGCCTCGATGGGCACCGCAATCGCCTGGCCGACCGGTCCAGCGGTCGAGCTGCCCACGCTCACCATCGGATACCTGCAGGTGCTCGGTGCCTCCGAGGCGGCTCAGCGCCTCGAGCTGACCGCCAAGGACGCCGTGGACTACCTCGGCTGGGACTGGGAGTACTGCGACGCCGAGGGTGTGCCCGACGCCATGCAGACCTGCCTGGAGGGCTTCATCAACTCCGGAGTGGACGCCATCGTCACCGACGGCACCACCGTCGAGGTGATCGTGGAGGGTCTCGCCCGGGCACGCGACGCGGGCATCCCGTTCGTGAACACCGGCGGAACCCAGAGCTTCTACCACCTGTACGCGGCCTCCTTCAACCCGAATGACGCCGCGTTGGGCCGCGTGCTGGCTGAGTGGATGATGGAGAACCGCGGCAAGGACGGCCCGGTCCAGATCTCCAGCGCGGGCTTCGCCAAGTGGGGATCCGACCGTGAGGATCAGCTCCGTGCCGCCGTCGAGGGCACCGACGTCACGATCGGCGCGGTGGAGATGGTCGACTTCGCCGACGTCATCGGCACCGCCGCCGACCTGGCGGCCAACTGGCTGCTGCAGGCGCCGGACTCGCTGGCCTTCTGGCTGACCTTCGACCTCGCTGCGCTGGGTGTCGGCCCGGTGATCACCGAGAGCTTCTCCGGGGTCTCGCCGCCGGCCCGCCCGATGGTGCTCACGTTCTACGCCAACTGCACCACGCAACAGCAGATGCAGGCGGGCGGCGTGGACGCCTCCTCGGAGGAGAACCTGGAGTGGGGCAGCTATGTGGCGATGGACCAGATCGCCTCGTACTACGCGAAGGGCGTCCAGTTCACCGACGAGTTGCGCCCCTACTACGAGGACGCCGACGGCGACGCCTGGCAGTTCTCGATCCCGTTCATCGTGACGCCGGAGGATGTGGGCGACGAGTGCAACCCGGGCCGCGGCCCCTATCCCACGCCGACCGACCCGTCCTGGACCGACTACGTGGCCTTCTTCGAGGCCCGCTGGGCAGCGGCGTACAGCAACATCGGCTAGACGAGCAGACTTGACCCGTCGCGGGCGACCGCCACGGGCACGAGACGCACAACGAAGGGGGACGCAGCCAACCGGTTGCGTCCCCCTCCGCCATTTCGGGCAGGCCTGTCCCCGCGGCTAAGTTTCGCGAGCCGGACGACGGAGGAGAGGCCGGGGTGACAGACGAGCGGAACAGCCAAGGCGGCGGGTCCAAGGCTGCAGTCTCCGCGGCCGCCGCGGCGACATCTTCGGGACGCTGGCGCCGGATAGGCGTGCGGGACTTCTTCGCTCGCTACGGGCTGCTGGTGGTCTTCGCGATCGTCGTGGTGATCTTCAAGGCGCTGGATCCCGAGGTCTTCCTCACGCAGAACCATGTGCAGAACGTGCTGTTCCTGCCGTCGTCGTTCGTTCCACTGCTGGTGCTCGCCACGGCGCTCACGTTCGTGCTGTCGATGGGCGACTTCGATTTGTCCTTCGGCAGCATGGTCGGTCTTTCGGGCGCCACCGCCGTGGCGCTCATGGTCAACTTCGAGCAACCCGTGTGGATCGCGATGCTGGCGGCCCTGGGCGTGGGAGCCGCCGTCGGCTTGTTCAACGGCTTCCTGATCTCGTATGTCGGGGCGTCGTCGTTCGTCATCACGCTGGCGGGATTGGTGGGCCTGAAGGGCATCGAACAGCTCTGGACCGCCAACCGGTCGATCACCATCCCGGTGGGCGCCCAGCCCTTCTACGTGGACTTGGCCCGCAACGTGGAGTTCTGGGACCTGCGCCGGCCGGTCTACATCGCCTTCGCCATCGTGGCGGCGGCGTGGATCATCATGGACCGCACCGAGGTCGGGCGCTACATGTACGCCATCGGCGGCAACACCGAGGCGGCCCGCCTGGCGGGCATCCCCGTGGCCCGCATCCGGGCGCTGGGGTTCGTCATCGTGGCGCTGCTGGCCTCCCTGGTCGGGATCCTGCTCACGGCTGGCATCTCGGGCATCCGCCTGAACTTGGGCGACGCGTTCCTACTGGACGCCTACGCGGCGGTATTCCTCGGGGCGGCGGTGTTCCGGCCTGGGCAGTTCAGCATCCCTGGAACGATCGTCGGTGCGCTGTTCCTGCGCGTCATCGAAGTGGGCCTGCTGTCGCTGCAGATCTCCAACGCCTGGATCAACATCGCCAAGGGTGTGATCCTGGTCTTCGGCGTTCTGGTCAGCCAGATCATGCTGCGGCGCAAGTAGCCGGCGCCGGCGACATGAGTGCCACGGCATCGGCGCCCGCAATCGCCGCCGGCGAGGTGTTCCTGGAGATCGAGGGGCTGGTCAAGGACTACCCCGGTGTGCGGGCCGCCGACCATGTGTCCCTGGGCATCCGACCGGGCGAGGTCGTCGGCCTCGTCGGCAAGAACGGCGCCGGCAAGAGCACTGTCATCAAGATCCTGGCCGGGGCCACCGCGCCCGACGAGGGGCGGATCCTGCTGGACGGCGCCGAGGTCGAGTTCCACAACCCCCACGACGCCACTCTCCGGGGGCTGTCCTTCGTCCACCAGGAGCT
>JAPOYM010000172.1 GCA_026706565.1 bacterium | reverse complement strand
GGAACGACTCGTTGCCGAGATCGGCGCCTGTCAGGGGCGCCAGGGTGTCCCGGGCGCGCGGGCCGGACACCCCGAGCAGCCCGGTCTCATCGGTCACGTCGTCCACCGCCACGTCCTCGCCCGCCCTGACGTGCTGCTTCAGCCAGTCCCGGTCGTGGCTCTGGCCCATGATCGCCGAGGATAGGTAGAAGCGGTCGGGGCCGAGGCGGGTGATCGTCATCTCGCACTCGATGCCGCCGCGCTCGGTGAGCATATGCACGAGGCGAATGCCACCGGGCCCCGGCAGGCGGTTGGCCGCGAGCCTGTCCAGCAGGGCGGCGGCGGCGCCGCCGGTGACCTCGAACTTGGCGAAGGCGGTGAGGTCGGCGATGCCCACCCGCTCCCGCACGCCGCGCACCTCGCCGCCGACTAGCTCGAAGGCGTTCGAGCGGCGGTAGGAGTGTACTTCCGGGCTGCCGTCGGGCGAGAAGTACTGCGGCCGCTCCCAGCCGTAGACCTCCTGCCACTGCGCCCCCAGGGCGTCGAGCTGCTTGTAGACGGGGGTCGTCTTCTGCGGCCGGCCCGCGGCCCGGTACTCCCCGGGCGGGCGCGGCTGGTACATCTCGTGGTACTCGTCCAGGGACCGCTCGACGGTGTAGTGGCTGCGCGCCCCGGCGTAGTCCCCGTAGCGGCGCGGGTCCATGCCGCGAACGTTGATCTCGGTCTGGCCGTACACCATCCACTGAGCCAGGAACTTGCCGGCGCCGGGCCCCTGGGTCACCCCGATGGAGGCGCCGTTGCAGTGCCAGTAGTTGCGCAGGCCCGGCGCCGGGCCCATGAGGAAGCCGGCGTCGGGGGTGTGGGTGATGGGGCCCGAGACGACCTTGCGGATGCCGGCGTCGCCGAATGCGGGGATGCGCACCGACGCCCACTCCAGGCACTCCTCGAGGCGGTCCAAGTCGGGCGGCGTGAGGTGGAAGTGCAGGTCCCAGTCCACGCCGTCCACGCCGTAGGGCTGCGAGTCCGACATCTCGTACGGCCCCACCAGCAGGCCGTCCAGCTCGCTGCGCACGTACATGGAGGCGCGCGGGTCGCGGATCGTGGGGGGCTCGTAGCCGAGGTCCACCAGTGGACCGATGCGCTCGGTCACGAGGTACTGGTGGATGACCGACACGATCGGCACGTCGAGGCCCACCATGGCGCCGAGCTGCGGGGCGTAGTGGCCCGCGGCGTTCACGACGTGCTCGCAGACGATGCGGTCGTCGTCGCAGATCACCTCCCAGCGGCCGTCGGGCAGCTGGTTCATGTCGGTGACGCGGGTGTGGCGGCGGATCTCCGCGCCGAGCCGGCGGGCGCCGCGGGCCATGGAGTTGGTGCAGCTCGACGGGTCGGCCCAGCCGTCGTTGGGGGTGTAGACCCCCGAGACGACGTCGTCGAGGTTCAGCAGCGGGTGCAGCTCGGCGATCTCGGAGGGCCCGATGATGTGGCACTCCACGCCGGCCTGCCGCAGCAGTCCGCAGGTGTAGCGATGCCAGTCCGCCTCCTCGGGCCGGCCCTTGCGGCAGAGCCGGACGGTGCCGGGCTGATGCCAGCCGCTAGACAGGCCGGTCTCTGCCTCGATGCTGCGGTACAGCGACACCCCCACCTCGTGTACCTTGGCCAGGTTGAGGTCGCTGGTGAAGTTGGGGATCATCCCCGCGGCGTGCCAGGTGGAGCCGGAGTTCAGCTCGCCCTTCTCCAAGAGGATCGTGTCGGTCCAGCCCTCGTGCGCCAGGAAGTACAGCAGGGCTGCGCCCATGGCGCCGCCGCCCACGATGGCGACTCGGGTCTCGGTGTCCATAGCCTCACCTCCGGCGCGGGCGGTAGAAACTGCGCAGCGACGCCGTGGCCGGGACCCGCCGCCCGGCGACGTCGATCTCGAAGCTGCCCGCCGTCAGCCAGTCCGCCGTCACCGCCTCGGCGTGATGCACATAGCCCATGGCCAGGCAGCGGTCCTCCAGATAGCTCCAAGCTCCCGAGGAGGTGCAGCCCACCACCTCGCCGTCTCGCAGGATCGGCTCGTCGTGGTAGACGAGCAACTCGGGATCCTCGAGGCGGAACTGCACCAGCCGCTTCGTGCGGGGCTGGGGCCGTTGTGCCTCCAAGGCTGCCCGGCCGCAGAAATCCACCTGCTTGTCCCACCCCACGGCGAACCCCAGGCCAGCCTCCAAGGGGGTGTCTGCCGGGGAGATGTCGTGGCCCCAGTGGCGGTAGCCCGACTCGAGGCGGAGCGTGTTCATAGCGTGGTAGCCGGCGAGGGCCAAGCCGTGCGGCTCGCCGGCGGCCGCGAGGGCATCGAAGACGGTCCCGGCGTCTTCGTTGGCGACGTACAGCTCCCACCCCAACTCCCCCACGTAGCTCATCCGGATCGCCAGCACCTCACAGCCGGCCACCTCGATGCTGCGCGCCGCGGCGAAGGGGAAGTCCCCCTCGGCCAGCGAGGCGCCCGTTAGCGGCGCCAGCACGTCCCGGGCCAGCGGGCCCATGAGCCCCAGCATGGCCTGGTGCTCGGTGATGTCCTCGACGGCCACGTCGAGGCCGCGGCAGCCTCGCCGCAGCCGCGCCCAGTCGCGTGTCTGGCTGGCCGCGGCGGTGACCACCAGGAACGAGTCCTCGCCGAGCCGCGTGACGGTCAGGTCGGCCTCGATGCCGCCCCGGTCGTTGCACCACTGCGTGTAGACGGCACGACCCGGCGCCACGTCCACCTCGGCGGCGCTGAGCCGGTTGAGCGCCGCGGCGGCGTCGGGACCGGTGACGGTGAACTTCACGAAAGAGGTCTGGTCGAACAGGCCCACCCGCTCGCGCACCGCACGGCACTCCTCGCCGGCGTTGGCCCACCAGTTCTGCTTGCCGTAGCTGTAGACGTAGGCCCGCTCCTGGCCGTCGAAGGCGTACCAGTTGGGGCGCTCCCAGCCGGCCGTCTCGCCGAAGGTCGCCCCGGCGGCGTCGAGGCGGTCGTGCAGCGGCGAGAGGCGGCGGTCGCGGGCGCTCTCGTACTGGCGGTGCGGCCAGTGCATGGCGTACAGCAGGCCGAGGCTCTCGCCGATGCGGTCCCGCAGATAGTCGGGGTCGGCCTGGAACGCCAGCGCCCGGCTGATATCGACCGAGGTGAGGTCCAAGGGCGGGTTGCGGTCGGCGATCCAGTCCGCCAGCGCCCAGCCCACGCCGCCGGCGGTCTGCACGCCGATGGAGTTGAAGCCGGCCGCCACGAAGCAGCCGTCCACCTCAGGCGCCTCGCCCATATAGAAGGTGCCGTCGGGCGTGAACGACTCCGGCCCGCCGAAGAAGAGCTGGATCCCGCACTCGCCCAGCGCCGGCACCCGGTGGATGGAGCGCTCGAAGATGGGGCCCACGTGCTCCCAGTCTTCAGGGAGCTGCACGAAGCTGCTGCCGGGGGGGACGCCCTCGAGGCGCCAGATCTTGCCGCGGGGCTCGAAGAAGCCGGCCATGATCTTGCCGGTCTCCTCCTTGAAGTACGTGTAGTTGCCGGGGTCGCGCAGCACCGGGGTGTTCACGTCCACCCCTTCCAGCGGCTCGGTCACGACGTAGAAGTGCTCACAAGCCTGCAGCGGCACGTTCACGCCGATGGTGGCGGCCAGTTGCCGGGTCCACATTCCTGTGGCCAGCACCACCGTCTCGGTCTCGATGTCGCCCCGGTCGGTCCGCACGCCGGTGATCCGGCCGTCGCGGACGGCCAGCCCGGTCACCGTCACGCCCTCGCGGAAGGCGACGCCGCGGCCCTGCGCCCCCTTCGCCAGCGCCATGGTCACGTCCACCGGCGAGAGCTGCCCGTCGCGCAGCACCAGCAGGGCGCCTACCAGGTCGTCGGTGCGGATGAGCGGCCAGCGCTCCTGCAGCTCGTCGAGGCCGATCACCCGGGTCTGAACGCCCACCAGGGCCCCCATGGAGGCGCCCCGGAGCACCTCCTCCCAGCGCTCGGCGTTGTCGGCCACGGTGATCGAGCCCTGCGTGCGGTAGCCGGGGGACTGGCCGGTCTCCTCCTCGAGCTGCTCGAACAGACGGGCCGAGTAAGTGGCCAAGCGTGTGAGGCTGTAGGTGGAACGCAGCTGCGTGACCAGCCCGGCGGCGTGCCAAGTGGTGCCGCAGGTGAGGGTGTCCTGCTCGAGAAGCAGCACGTCGGTAACCCCGCGGCGCGCCAAGTGGTACGCCGTGCTGCAGCCGATGACGCCGCCGCCGACTATCACCACCTGCGCCCGATCAGCCAGTCCGTTCCCAGCACCCACAGGGCGACATTCTGACAGGCCCGGACCGCTCGGGGCCGCGCGCGCCTAGGCTGCGGACGGCTAGCCGGCGCCGACACGAGGCGATGGACGCGACAACGACGACGCAGATCTCCGAACCCGAGGCGACTGCCGAGGGCGTCGAGAGCAGAGCGGCACGCGACGCCGCCGCCCAGGTCCGTCTGCTCGGGCCTCCTGCGGTCACCGCGGCCGGGGTCATCGGCATCTGGTACCTGTTCACCTACTTCGTGCTTGACCGAGACCAGCGCTTCTTCCTGCCCCCGCCGCATCAGGTGGTGAACGTGGGGTTCCTGACCTGGGACAACCTCGAGCAGGTTCTGCTCGGGCTGTGGCGCACCACCCAGGTCACGCTGGTGGGGCTGGCGCTGGCCATCGTGGGGGGCACGGCGATCGCCGTGGTCATGAGCCAGGCCCGCTGGATCGAACGGAGCGTCTTCCCCTACGCCGTGGCGGTGCAGGCCGTGCCCATCGTGGCCATAAGCCCGCTGATCGGCCTGTGGTGGGGGTGGGACTTCCAGAGCCAGGTAGTGGTGACGATCATCATCTCGATCTTCCCGATCATCACGAACACGCTGTTCGGCCTGCGCTCGGTGGAGGCGAGCATGCACGACCTGTTCACGCTGCACCATGCGAGCCGCCTGACTCGCCTGCGCAAGCTCCAGTTCCCTGCCGCCCTGCCGGCCATATTCACGGGATTCCGCATCTCGGCCGGCCTGGCCGTGGTGGGCGCCATCGTGGGCGAGTTCTTCTTCAAGGGCGGCAGCTACGGATCGGAGGGCCTCGGACAGCTGCTCTTCCTGTTCCAGGACCAGCTCTCCGGATCGAAGCTGGTGACCGGCATCGTGTTCAGCTGCCTGCTGGGGGTGCTGCTGTTCTGGCTCGTGGGCTTGGCAGGCCGGCGCCTCACTGCGCACTGGTACGCCGCCTGACAGCGCCGGCCCGCCGCCGCGTCAGCCGAACACCAACCCGACCGCACCTGACTAACCTGTGGCCCGATCCGACCGCAGCGGACGGTCGATATCTCACGCACTCGAACCGAGGAGACCACTCAGATGAACAAACGTGCCCTGATCGCACTCGTCGCGGCCCTAGCCGTCGTGGCGGCCGCCTGCGCAGCGGACGACTCGGCCTCAGAGACGGCCGAGGATGCTCTGGCCGCAGCACGGTCCGCCCAGGCGGACGCCTCGACCGCGATGACCGAGGCCGCCGCCGCGGCCGACGCTGCACAAGGCGCCCAGGCGGACGCCGACACCGGCGTCTCTGACGCCGCCGTGGCCGCAGCCGACGCAGCCTCAGCCTCAGCCGCCGCCGACGCAGCCGCCGCCGAAGCAGCCGCAGCACTCGCCGCCGCCGAGGAGGCGCAGGCAGGCGCCGACTTGGCGCGGGCCACCGCCGAAGGCAACGTGGCGGCCATGGCCGCAGCCGAGGACGCCTTGGCGAGCGCCCAGGCCGCCGCCGAGGAGGCGCTGTCGGAGGCAGCAGCCGCCCAGGAAGAGGCAGCAGCCGCCCAGGCCGAGGCCGACGATGCGCGAGCCGCCGCCGAGGCCGCACAGGCCGCACAGGCCGAGGCCGAGGCCGCCCGCGCCGAGGCCGCCGCTGCGGCCGAGGCCGCGCTGGCCGGCGTCCAGCTCACCGACGTGTGCCCGAACCCGCTGGTCATCCAGACGGACTGGTTCCCCGAGCCGGAGCACGCGCACACCTACCAGATGATCGGCACCGACGGCGTCGTCGACGCCGAGAACGGCACCTACTCCGGCGAACTGCGCGACACCGGGCTCACTGTCGAGATCCGCGCGGGCGGTCCGTACATCGGCTTCTCGGCGCCCAACGCCCAGTTCTACGCCGACGACGACATCTTCATGGCGTACGTCGACACGGCCGCCGCCATTCGGAGCCACGGCGTGACCCCGGTCACGGCGGTGTTCACCAGCTTCGAGGTCGGTCCGCAGATCCTCATGTGGGACCCCGAGGACTACGACTTCGAGACCTTCGAGGACATCGGCGAGTCGGGGGCGACGGTGCTGTACTTCCAGGGCGCCACCTACATGGACTACCTGATCGCCAACGGCATCGTCGACGCCGACAACGTGGACGGCTCCTACGACGGCTCGCCCACCCGGTTCATCGCCGAGGACGGCCTCGTGCAGCAGGGCTTCGCCACCAACGAGCCCTTCCGCTACGAGAACGAGATCGAGGGCTGGCTGAAGCCGGTGGACTTCCTGTTGATCCACGACGCCGGCGTCGAGCTCTACCAGTCGGCAGTGTCGGTGCGCACCGGCGACATCGAGCGCTACCGCGAGTGCTTGGAGCTGATCGTGCCGATCATGCAGCAGGATCTGGTGAACTACTTCAACGACCCGCAGCCGATCAACGACAAGCTCGACGACATCGTCAAGGAGCTCGACAGCTTCTGGACGTCGTCCAGGGCGGGACACGCCGCGGCCACCGTGGCCATGCGAGACCTCGGGCTCGTGACCGACGGCGGCAACGGCTTCATCGGCGACATGAACGGGGACCGCATCCAAGGTCTGATCGACGTCCTGACGCCGATCTTCACCGACCAGGGCGTCGAGGGCTTCAACCCCGACGTCGCGCCGGGGGACCTCTACACCAACGAGTTCCTGGACCCGTCCATCAGCCTCGGGTTCTAGCCCGCGGCGCGGAGGCTCCCGCGGACGAATGACCACCGACAGCGGCCCGGTCCCTGGGGATACTCAGGGGCCGGGCCGTGCCCGGTCCGTCCCGGCCCGCCCCGCAGCGCTGCGACGACCCGCCGAGGCTCTCCGGCCGCCGCTCCGCAGCCTGGCCGGCAGGTTCGGTCTGCCGGTTGCGTTCAGCCTGGCGATGGTGGGCGTCTGGTACCTGTTGTCGTACGTGATGCTGGCGGAGGACCGCCAGTTCCTGCTCCCGCCGCTGCATCAGGTGTGGTCCGCGGCGGTCTCCGACGCGGACGTGCGCGGCGAGCTGCTCGACGGCTTGGGGGTCACCGCCAAGGAGTCATTCACCGGACTGGCGATAGCCGCGTTCTGCGGGATGCTGTTCGCGGTGGCGATGAACCTGCGCCGCTGGGTCGAGCGGTCGTTCTTCCCCTGGGCGGTCGTCCTCCAGACGATCCCCATCCTGGCCCTCGTCCCCCTCATCGGCGGGCTGTTCGGATTCGACTTCCAGGCCCGGGTGATCGTCACGATCCTCATCGCCCTGTTCCCGATCATCACCAACACTCTCTTCGGCCTGCAGTCGGCGGAGCGCAACCTGCACGAGCTGCTGAGCCTGCACAAGGCCTCCCGCGCCACCCGCTTCTGGAAGCTGGAGTTCCCCGCCTCGCTGCCGGCCACCTTCACCGGACTGCGCATCGCCGCGGGGCTGTCGGTGATCGGCGCCATCGTCGGAGAGTTCTTCTTCGGCCGCGGCGAGAAGGGCGTCGGGGTGCTGATCGACAAGTACCGAGGCCAGGCCGCCACCAAGGAGCTGATCGCGGCGCTGATCGTGTCGTCGCTGCTGGGGATCGTGGTGTTCTGGGGTTTCAGCTGGCTGGGCCGAATCAGCACCCAGCGCTGGCACGCCTCCGCCGAGGGTGCCGGCGCCTGACTCTCGGCCCCGCCCCCGCCGGGCGGGATCCAGAGTTTTGACAACGCTGTTGCTATTGCTACAACGATTGCGGCTACGATGCCGCCCGTGAGCGATCCCCCGAGCGTCGGAACCGCAGAGCGTGCGCGGGCCCTGGCCGCACACGACTCGTTGCGGGAGGCCATCGGCGCCGGAGCCACCCCGGCGACCGCCACACTGTCCCTAGCGGAGTTGATCGTCCTCGGACTCATCGAGCAGGGCGTGCGCACCTTCGTAGGCGTGCTGGGTCACGGGTCCACCACCCTGGCCGATGTCATGGCCACCTACGAGACGGCGGGGGCCGTCCGGTTCCTGGCCGTGCGGCACGAGACCGAGGCCGCCCACGCCGCCACCGCGCTCCGCGTCGCCACGGGCCAGCGAGCCGCCGTGGTCACCTCCATCGGCCCCGGAGCACTCCAGGCCTTCGCCGGCTCGCTGACGTCGGCTTTGAACCATGTCGGCGTCTGGCACATCTACGGCGACGCCACCACCGAGGCCGAAGGTCCCAACATGCAGGACCTGCCGGGCTCGCCGCAGCTGGGATGGCAGCGTCTCACCTCGTGCATCGGCGCCAGCTACAGCCTGCATACGCCCCAAGCCGTCACCACCGCCCTGCAGCGCGGGGCCGCGGTCGTAGACGACCCGTACCGGGCCGGCCCCTTCTACCTGCTGCTGCCGCTCAACGTGCAACCGGCCATGGTCGCCGACTTCAACCTGCTCCGGCTGCCCGCAGGCGGCGGGAGCCGTCTCGGCCCCGCCGACGCCGACCGGATCGCCGAGGCGGCCCGGATCCTCGCCGCCTCCGAGCGCGTCGTGGTGAAGGTCGGCGCCGGAGCGCGGGCGCTAGGCGCCACGCTCGAGCGCTTCCTGGATCTGGCCGACGGCGTCGCAGTCCTGTCACCCAACTCCGTCGGCGCACTTCCCTACGACCATCCCCGGAACATGCTCGTCGGGGGGTCGAAGGGGTCGATCTCCGGCAACCACGCGATGGAGAACGGCGAGACACTCGTGGCGCTCGGCGCGCGCGCGGTCTGCCAGTCGGACTGCTCCCGCACCGGCTACCCGAACGTGACCGCGGTGGTGAACGTCAACGCCGACGCCGCCACCGCGGCTCACTACAATCGCACGACAGCGCTCGTGGGCGACCTCGAGCGGACCCTCGAGGCGCTCAGCGGCGAGCTGATCCGCACAGCGTCGGCCGGTGGGCCCTACCGGGGCGGATCGAGCGACACACCCTCACCGTGGCTCGCGGGGTGCCGCGCGGCGCGAGCCGAGTGGGACCGGAAGCTCGAGGCTTGGACATCGCCTGCGCTGCTAGAGGACCCTCGCTGGGATCGCGGGGTCCTGACGCAGGCCGCCGCGCTGCGCATCATCGAGGACTGGGCCGCCGCCCGGGGCGTATTCCGCTGGTTCGACGCCGGCGACGTGCAGGCGACCGCCTTCCAGGTGAGCCGCGACCAACGCCCTGATGCGAGTTTCACCGACGGCGGCGCCAGCTACATGGGATTCGGCGCCTCGGCGCTGCTGGCGACCGCCTTGAGCCCGGCGTCGCCCTACTCGCTCTCGGTGGTGGGCGACGGTTCGTTCCTCATGAACCCCCAAGCGCTCATCGACGGCGTAGTCCACGGCGCCCGCGGGGCTATCGTCGTGCTCGACAACCGCCGGATGGGTGCGATCTCGGCACTCCAGGAAGCCCAGTACGGCCGGGCGTACGCGACCTTCGACGACGCCGAGATCGACTTCGTGCGCCTCGCTGGCTCGGTGGAGGGTGTCGTCGCCGTCCGCGGCGGCGGCAGCGCCGAGGCGCTCGTGGCGGCGCTCGAGAAGGTCTTCGCGCACGGCGGCGTGGGGCTCGTGCACGTGCCGGTCTACTACGGGCCTCACCCACGGGGCTCGATCAGCGCCTTCGGGCGCTGGAACGTGGGCAGCTGGGTGTCCGAGACACAGGCCCTGCGGCACCGGCTGGACCTCTAGAAGCGCACGGGAGGCATCGTGTCGGCCGGGATCCACGGGGGCCTCACCTCCTACGGCGACACTGGTTTCAGCAGGTTCGTGCGATCTGTGTTCCTAGCCGCCGCCGGCTACGACGCCTGCGACACCGAGCGCCCCGTGGTGGGCGTCGGCCACTCCATCAGCGACTACACGCCCTGCCACCGCGAGATGCCAGGACTGCTAGAGGCTGTGCGGCGAGGCGTTCTGGAGGCGGGCGGTCTGCCCCTGGTGTTCCCCACTCTGTCACTGGGTGAGACACTCTTGAATCCCACGAGCATGGTGCTGCGCAACCTGCTCTCCCTCGAGGTGGAGGAACTCATCCGGGCCCAGCCCATGGACGGCGTCGTGCTCCTCGGCGGGTGCGACAAGACGGTCCCGGGTCAGCTCATGGGCGCCGTCTCGGCTGACCGGCCGGCCCTCGAGGTCGTGGCGGGCCCGATGATCGCCGGCAACTGGCGCGGCGAACGCGTGGGCGCCTGCACCGACTGCCGGCGGATGTGGGCGCGCCACCGCGCCGGCGACATGGACGACGACGAGATCGGGGCAGCCTCAGAGGTCCTGGCGCCAACCGGCGGCACCTGCATGGTCATGGGCACGGCCTCCACGATGGCGGTGCTGACCGAGGTGCTGGGACTCGGTGTTCCGGGCTCGGCCACCGCTCCCGCCCCGAGCGGCGACCGGCTCCGCGTCGGCGCCCAGTCGGGTCGCCGCGCCGTGGAGATGGCCGCTGAGGGGCTCCGCCCGGGCCGGATCCTCACGAGAGCCAGCTTTCTGAACGCGGCGGCGACGCTCGGGGCGATCGGAGGCTCCACCAACGCCGTCGTACACCTGCTGGCCCTCGCGGGGCGCGCCAGGGTGGACTTGTCGCTCCGCGACCTCGGCGAGGCGGCCGCAGCCGTGCCGGTGATCGTGGACTGCCGTCCGTCCGGCGCAGGATTCCTGGACGACCTCCACGACGCCGGGGGCGTGCCCGCCCTCCTGTCCGAGCTGGCCCCCCACCTCGACCTGACCGCTGCGACCGCGCTCGGCGCCACCCTGGGCGAATCGCTCGAGGGCATCGACGGGTCGCCGCCATGGCCCTCGGTTCTCCGGCCGCTCGGGAACCCCCTGTTCGGCGGCGACGGCCTCGTGGCGCTGTTCGGGTCGCTGGCCCCCGACGGCGCCGTCCTCAAGGCGAGCGCCGCGTCGGCGGGGCTGCTGCGCCACCGTGGCCCGGCGGTCGTCTTCGACGGGGCGGCCGACGTTCAGGACCGCATCGACGAAGTAGACGCCGATGCCGACTCAGTGCTGGTGCTGCGCGGCTGCGGTCCCGTAGAGGCGGGCATGCCCGAGGCCGGGTCCGTCCCGATACCGAGACGGCTGGCGGCTGCCGGCGTGACCGACATGGTGCGGGTGTCGGACGGTCGCATGAGCGGGACCGCTTTCGGGACTGTGGTCCTGCATGTGGCGCCAGAGGCCGCCGGCGGACCCTTGGGGCTGGTGCGCGACGGCGACCTCATCGAACTCGACGTACACGCCCGGCGCTTGGATCTGCTGGTGGAAGCGGGCGAGTTGGAGCGGCGCCGGGCGCAGCTCCTCGAGCGCGCGCCGCTCGGGGGGACACGCTGGCGCAACCTGCAGGCCCGCATCATCGGACAGGCGAGTCAAGGCGCCGACATCGAGGTGAAAGGAGCAGATGCCAAATAGACAACGATGTTGACTATGTGGCATCAACCGATGTAAGCTGCGCGCACGCGGTGCGTGCCGCGTGACACCCGCAACGGAGTAGGGAGCCGCCATGAGAACTCGAACCCGCAAGACATCCAGAGGTTGGCTGCTGCCAGTGCTCGTCGCGATCACCCTGATGGCGGCGGCCTGCGGCGCTGACGACGAGGAGGCCGCGCCGAGCCCGACGCCGCCGCCCCCGGCCAATGAAGCGGCGACCGAACCGCCGCCCCCACCGGCCGAGGATCCCCCGCCGCCCCCAGCAGAGCCGGCGCCTGCGGGGCTCGGGAGCATCGAGGTGGCCCATTACTACGGCTCGGACCTCGGCCAGCAGGCGATCATCGACATCAACGCCAGCTTCACCGCCGGCGACGCCGAGATCAGCCCCATCGAGCACGAGGCCTTCAAGGATCAGATCCTCGTCGCCCTCGCCGGCGGTTCGCCGCCCGACGTATTCTCCTACTGGGCCGGCGCCCGCACCGCGGCGGTCCAAGAGCAGGGGCAACTGCAGCCGATCACGGCGGTGTTCGACGGCGCCGACGTCTGGGGCGACTTCCCGCAGGCGCTCGTGGACGCCGGCATCTACGAGGGTGAGCCCTACCTGCTGCCGTTCGGCTTCCACTACGTGGCCTTCTTCTACAACCCCTCGGTCATGGCCGACGCCGGCGTCGCCGAGATGCCCGAGACCTGGGACGAGCTGATCGCGGCCGCCGACGCCGTCAGCGCCAGCGGCGCCAAGCCGTTCGCGCTCGGTTCGATGAATCGCTGGCCCGCGCAGTTCTGGTTCGACTTCCTGATGCTGCGCACAGCCGGCCCCGACTACCGGGCACAGCTAATGTCGGGTGACGCGTCCTACACCGACGCCGAGGTGACCGAGGTGCTGGAACTCTGGGCCGGCCTCGCCGACGCTGGCTACTTCGTGGACGATGCCAATGCCTACACCTGGACCGACGCAGCCGACCAGGTAGCCAACGGCGAAGCCGCTATGACGCTCATGGGGACCTGGATCACCGGCTACTGGGACGGCAACGGGCTGACCCCCGTGGACGACTACGACTTCTTCAACTTCCCCGTCATCGACACGTCCATCGAGAACGCCGCCCTCGGGCCGATCGACGGCTGGGCAGTGTCCGCCGACGCCGCCAACCCGGAGGGGGCGTTCGCTCTGTTGGAGCACTACGCCACGCCGGAGAACCAGCTCGACTGGGCGATCGGCCAAGGCGCCCTGCCGCCGAACTCCAGAGCCGACACGAGCCAGCTGAACCCGGTCATGGCGAAGGCGCTGGTGGAGGTCGGGCGGGCCGACTCGTACTCGTTCAACTACGACTTGGCGACCCCGCCGCCGGTGGCCGAGTTCGGCCTCGACATGTTCCAGGCGTTCATGGACGACCCGTCCTCCTACGCCGAGCTGCAGGCCGAGACACAGGACGCCGCCGCCGAGGCCTTCGCCGGCTAGCCCGACCGGCGCCACGGCACCCAGATCCCCCTCCCCCCAGCCTGTGGCGGCACCGGGCAGTCCGCTGAGAAGCGGCGCCCGGCCCGCCGCAGGCCCCCGGGATGCGGGACGGACGGCGGGCGCCGTGGTATGCAAGACCCGCGTGGCCACCCTCGAGCCGAACACCCGGCGACAGACCGGCAACCCGCGGCGATGACCTCTACGACGCGCTGGGCGATCCTGTTCCTGGCGCCGCCGCTGGCGCTGTTCGCAGGCGCCGTGGCCGTCCCGACGGTCATGGCGCTGCAACTCAGCTTCACCGACGCCACTCTCCTGGGCGACGCCGCCGACTGGATCGGACTAGAGAACTTCCGGGACGCCTTCGGCGACCAGCACGTCCGAAAGTCGATCCGCATCACGCTGCTATGGACCCTGGGCGGGTTCCTCATCCCGCCGGCGCTGGGGCTGGGGGCAGCGACGATGCTGCAGAGCAACAGCCGCTTCGCCGTGACAATGAAGTCGGCGCTCTTCGTGCCGATCGTCATGAGCCTGGTGGTCGTCGGGCAGGTGTGGATCTGGATCTACGAACCCGGCGACGGGCTGCTGAACCGGATCCTGGGCGCGGTCGGCCTAGGCGGCCTCGAGCAGGCATGGCTCGCCAACCGCTCGACCGCCTTCTTCGCGGTCTTCATCGCCTGGGCGTGGCAGCAGACGGTGCTGGCGATGATCCTCTACCTTGCCGGCCTGGCGACCATCCCCGTCACCCTCACCGAGGCGGCCCAGGTGGACGGCGCCACCCGCTTCCAGGTCTTCCGCCAGGTGACCGTGCCGCTGCTGCGGCCCGTCACCACCGTGGTCCTCTCGCTCATCGCCATCAACTCGCTGCGGAACTTCGACCTGGTGTACGCCATGACCCGCGGCGGGCCGGTCCGGGAGACCGAGACCATGCCGATCCTGGTGTACCGGGTGCTGTTCCGGGAGCTCGAGCGCGGCCGGGCCAGCGCCATCTCGATCATCCTCTTCGCCGTGACGCTCGTCATCGTCGGCGGGCTCACCTGGTGGGGGAGGCGCCGCAGCCATGCCGTCTAGAGCCGCCCCGGCGCACGCCGGCACCGGGGCCGAGAAGGCGGAGGCCCCCGTGGTCGGCGAGGATCGGCGGGCCGGCCTGCTGCGCCGGCGCGGCGGGCCGATCGCCCTGGTGGTCTTCGTGGTGATCTTCCTGATCCCCGTCATCGGCGTGCTGCTGACGTCGCTGAAGACCAACGCCGAGATCGCCAGGCGGGGGATCTGGTCGGCCACCGGCAACCTGACGATCGACAACTACCTGGAAGTCTGGCGGAACGCCAACACCGGCCGCTACCTCATCAACTCGCTGCAGGTGACCGGGCCGGCTGTGGCCGTCTCGATAATCGGCGGCACGCTCATCGGCTACACGGTGGCCAAGCTGCGGATCCGCGGCTCGGCGTTCATCCTGCTCGTGGTGCTGTCGGGCCTGTTCGTGCCGCCCCAGGTGCTGCTGGTGCCGCTGTTCACGATCTTCAACGACCTCAACCTGCTGGACACGCTGTGGCCGATGATCATCGTTCACTCCGCGGTGGGGCTGTCGATCACCAGCCTGGTGATGCGCAACTTCTTCGACCAGATACCCGACTCCCTGCGCTCGGCGGCGCGCATCGACGGCGCCAACGAAGGTCAGGTCCTACTGAAGGTCATGCTGCCGCTGGCGCGACCGGCCATCGCCGCCTTGGCCACGCTCCAGTTCACGTTCATCTGGAACGACTTCCTGTACCCGCTGGTGTTCACGACCGACGACGACGTGCGCACGATCATGCTGGGCCTGCTGGCCGCGCAGGGCCAGTTCACGGTGGCATACGGCAACCAGGCCGCCCTCGCAGTGATCGCCAGCATCCCGACTGTGCTGGTGTTCCTCGCCTTCCAGAAGCACTTCATCCGCGGCCTGCTGGCCGGTGCGATCAAGGGGTAGCGATGCCGCGAGTCGGGATCATCGGATGCGGGCGCATCTCGGACCTGCACGTGCTCGGATACCGGGGACGGGCCGACGCCGAGATCGTGGCCCTGTGCGACCTCAGCATCCCCCACATCGAGGCCAAGGCCGCTGAGTGGGGCCTCGGGGCGGTGGACTGCTTCGACGACCACCGGGCGCTGTGTACCTCCGGGCGCGTGGATCTCGTGGAGATCATCGTCCCGCACCACCTGCACAGCGAGGTGGCGGGCTTCGCCATCGAGTGCGACCTGCACGTCTCGCTGCAGAAGCCCTTGGCGCTGAACCTCGACGACGCCGACCGACTCGTCGAGCTAGCGGCGCGCTCGGAGCGCACCGCGCGCCTCTATGAGAACTTCCTGTTCTACCCGCCGGTCCTGAAGGCGGCGGAGCTCATCGGTCAGGGCCTCATCGGCGAGCCGCTGGCCGTCCGGCTGAAGAGCAACAGCGGCTACAGCCCCGAGGCCTGGGCGATCCCATGGCCGGCGATGCAGTGGCGGTTGGATCCCGCGACTTGCGGCGGCGGTCCGCTGACCTTCGACGACGGGCACCACAAGTTCGCGCTCGCCTGGCTGATGCTGGGCCAGCCGGCGGAGATCCACGCCTGGATCGGGGCGACGGACGTCATGGGGGCGGTCCTCGACTCCCCGTCGATCATCTCGATGCGCTACGACGGGGGCGCGGTCGGGTCGCTGGAAGCGGTGTACTCCCCCGAACTGCTGATCCGCGGCACCTCGCACTACGCGCAGGACGACCGCATCGAAGTGACCGGCACGCGGGGGGTGATCTGGGTGAACCGCGGCCACGGCCAGATCGGGGAGGAGGCGCCTGTGGTCAGCTACGCCGACGGGCACACGGTGACCCATGACTGCGAGAGCGGCTGGGAGCACTCCTTCATGGGCGCCACGCGCAGCCTGTTGGACGACCTGGCGGCCGGCGCCCCACCCACGCTGACCTTCGCCGAGGGCCGCGATGTGCTGGCCGCGGCCCTAGCGGCGCAACGATCCGCCACCGCCGGCGCCGCGGTGGCCGTCGAGGCGCCGATCGGGCGTGTACACAGCGCCGTACGCTCCTCGCTACCGTCGCCTGACCCCGGCACCAGCAGCGATCCGTCACGACCCCGGCAAGGTGGCAGCCCATGACCCCACGTACCGCAGGATCCCTAATGACCGGCCTCGACGTGCTCGAGGCGTTGAGCACGCAGCCCGCGCCGGTGGGGGTCAGCGACCTGGCCCGCCTCATCGATGCCGACAAGGGCAACGTCCACCGGCTGTTGGCGGCGCTCGAGCGCCGCGGCTACGTCGGGCGCAACGACGAGACGAAGACGTACACCCTGGCCGCCGGCGTGGTGCAGCTCGCCGGCGGGCTCCTGCGGAACATGGACCTGGTAACCCAGGCCCGGCCGCTCATGCGAGACCTGGTCAACCTCACCGGGGAGTCGGTACACCTAGCGGCCCGCACGGTCACCGGCGGCGTGTACATCGCCCGGGAGCGGCTGGCCCGCCGGGTCACCGTGGAGACCGAGATCGGCTCGCCGGTGGTCGTACACGCCACCTCCACCGGCAAGGCGCTCTACTGCCGCGCCGGTGAGGCCGAGCTGCGCGAACTGCTGGGGTCCGAGGAGTTCGAGGCGTTCACCCAGCACACGATCACCTCCGTGGAGGGTCTGCTGGACGACCTCCGCCGCACCGCCGAGCGGGGCTATGCGCTCGACGACGAGGAGTTGAGCATCGGCGTGCGCTGCGTGGCCGCCCCGGTGGTCGACATCAGTGGGCAGGTGCTGTCCTCCATCGGCCTATCGGGTCCGGCCTCGCGGCTCGACGAGGAGCGCCTCGACAAGTGCGCCGCCCTGGTGTGCGACGCGGCCCGGACCCTCTCGGGGCAGATCGGCGGCGCATGGGACTTCCCCTCCCCCCCTGCCGAGCGGCCAGGGACCTGAGAGGCGGAGGGCGCCGGAAGTGGCGCGGGCCGTGCCGTCGCTCGGGCGGTCCCCCGAGGTTGCCGCCGACCCGGTTCGGCGCCGGGGCGAGCCTGGGACCGACGGGCGCGGGCTGCTCCTCGAGCGCCTGAGCGGGCACCAGCACGACGTCCTGATCGTGGGCGGCGGCGTCAACGGGGCCGTCTCGGCGCTGGCGCTGACGGCGCACGGGCTGCGGGTGGCGCTGGTGGAGAAGGACGACTTCGCCGCCGGAGCGAGCCAGGAGTCGTCGAACCTCATCTGGGGAGGCTTCAAGTACCTGCAGAGTCTTGACGTGCGGCTCGTGGCGGGGCTCTGCCGGTCCCGCAACCGGCTGGCCCGCGCCTACCCCAGCCGCATCCGCGAGGTGCGGTTCTTGGCGGCGCTGGGCGACACGGCGCCGTACTCGGCTGCATTCGCCGCTGCCGGGGCGTACACCTACTGGGCGCTCGGACGGTTCGCCACGCGGCCGCCCCGCCGCCTGGGATGCCGCTCGGTGGACCGGCAGGAACCGGTGGTGCAGACCGCCGGACTCCGCGGCGGCGTCGAGTACTCCGACCACCTGCTGACCGAAGGCGACGCACGGTTCGTGGTCCAACTGCTTCTCGATGCAGCCGACGGTGGGGCCGTGACCGTCTCCCGCGTCCGGCTCGACGGCGCCGAACGGGCGGGGGACGGCTGGCGGGCAACTGTCACCGACCGCCTCGGCGGCGCCTCTTTCGAAGTCGGCGCGCGGCTGTTCCTCAACGCCGCCGGTCCGCACGCCCCTGCGGTGGCCCGGGCCTGCGGAGGCGCCCTCGAGAACGAGTTGGTGCTCTCCAAGGGCGTCCACCTGGTGGTGCCGCAGGTGAGCGACTCGGGACGGATCTTGGCCTTCTTCGATGACGACCGGCGGC